>JAVEQP010000012.1:0-50057 GCA_034007585.1 Lentimicrobium sp.
AGTTGACCTAACAGGTTTTCTTCTAACCTGTTAGGTCTGTGGGGAGCAGCGGAATTTGATTTATAGATTTGAGGTCCCGATCCCGTACGTACGGGATCGGGATGTTGATCTAGGAGATTAGTTGTCCTAACCCATTTTCTTCCAATTGACTCTGCCACAGATTGTAACAAACCTAATCCTTCAGTTTCTCAAGATATTGATCCATGTAATCATTCATCTGTTTGCGTTTGTATTGAACGATAAATCTTGGATGATCAAGCACTTCTATATTTTCGAAAATACGATGTTCATCATTGATTTTTCTGAAATGAACGGCATTCTTTTTCCCCAGGATAATCACTGACTTGTTGTCCAATCCCCAACTCATTTGGTGCTTAAGGGATTGAAGCATAAACGACTGGCTGGTTTTTAATAATTCCGGATCATCGTAATAGTTGCAATTTATGTGGTTTCCCCTGTGATTTTTTATTAGAAATCCAAGCGGGCAAATTGAATTGATGTAGTAATCACCGTAAAACGCTTCTGCACCTCCATAACGCTCAATCATCTTATACATAAATACCGCAGATGGTTCATTACTGTGGAAGTTATTCATAGGGATGCCACACACCTCGTTAAGGCGAACCGTATCTGTAAAAGGTATGCCGGTGGCTCCTGCACCCAACCTGCCCGGATTAATACCCAGAATTACCTTTCGGGGCAGGGTATCGTGGTAATATTTTCGGTAAAATTGCGCAGCTATTTCTGTGATAATACCCCTTTCTTCAAAAGGATTCATTACAGAAATGTTCTCAGGCAGTTCACCATCGAATTTAAGAGAACGATTAAAATTCATTATTTTTTCATCGAGGTACATGGGGACAGAATTCAAATTTATCAATCATCACTTTAACAGGTTTTGGGTTATTCAAAGAACAAAGAACCAGATTTAAAAACTCAATAACTCAACGCATCAACGAAACAACCCACTACTCATCATTGTCAAAACATGTAAATAGAACAAAAGATTGTTATAACTGTTTCAATTTATTAATTTTGTGAACATAAACCCTTAAATTCGCACACTTATGAAAAAGTTATTTCTTACAATTATTATCGCAATTTTCACCATTACTTCCTGGAGCCAGGGATGCGAAGGTTTTTATCCACTGAAAACCGGAGCAGTTATCGAAATGCAATCCTTTTCTGCTAAGGATAAGCTGACAGGTACCAACCGTCAAACTATTCTCGAAGCCAATGAAACAGATGAAGGTTTAATCATTAAAGTAAAAAGTGAACAATTTGATGAAAAAGACAATGCCGTATTTGAACAGGAACTGCAGATGCGTTGCAAGGATAATGTATTTTACATGGATATGGAAAGTTTTCTCGATCCCAATGCAATGAAGGGCATGAAAGATATGGAAGTGACCGTTGATGCAAGCGACCTGGCTTTCCCCTCACGCATGGAGGTAGGACAAACTCTTCCCGATGGCAGTGTTAGCATGAAGGTTTCTGGTGGAATGGCCATGCTGAATATGACCGTGAATATCATAAACCGTAAGGTGGAAGCTTTTGAAAGCATAACGGTTCCAGCCGGTACTTTTGACTGTTATAAAATTACCTATGATACTGATGTAAAGTCCATTGTGAAAGTTACTACCACTTCCGCGGAATGGATTTCAAAAAATGTGGGCATGGTGCGGAGTGAAACCTATGATAAAAAAGGAAAACTCACCGGGTACACCGTGTTGTCAAAATTTAAACCTTGAGCTTTTGAGTATTTGCTGGTATTTTAACAGGTGTTGAAAATGAATTTCCTGAAATCCGTTCCCATATTGTCACGCTAATATTACTATTTTGAATTTTCAGATTATTTCGGGTTATTCATGGTGGTTTGCTCCCCTCTGTCTGTTGGCGGGGTTTGGTTATGCCATGTTTCTGTATTATCGCAACCGTACTGACGAGATTGCTCCTCAATGGAGGTGGTGGTTGTTCTCCTTTCGCTTTATAACGGTCAGTCTGCTTGCCTTCCTCTTGCTTTCTCCCATGGTAAGTCTGCTGATCCGCGATACTGAAAAGCCAACCATCATTATCGGGGTTGACAACTCCCGTTCAATGGTAATGGCATCCGATAGCATAGAGCAACGGAAACAGCTTGAACAGGTGGTTGCGGATCTTACCCGCGCATTAAGTAACGATTATCACGTTAGTCTTTACGGCCTGGGGCAGCGCATCTCCGCTGATCCCGAATTAAACTTTAACGAGGGAGCCAGCGATATAGGTGCATTTTTCACCGATATGCAGAGTCGCTATTATAACCGCAATGTAGGGGCCATGGTTTTATTAAGCGATGGAATATACAATGTGGGTATTGATCCTGTTTATCCTGCACGAACCGCAGGATTTCCGGTTTATTCCATGAAATTTGGCGATACAACCGTCTATTGCGACCTGTCGATTGCTTCAGTTAAACACAATCAGGTAGCCTACAAGGGCAACCGTTTCCCCATTGAAGCAATGGTTCAGGCCAGAGAGGCTGCCGGAAAATCAGCGCTAATTACCATAAAGGCTGGAGAAACAGAAATTCTTTCAAAGTCACTCGACTTTGTTTCAAACAATCAGGTCATCGCTGTTCCTGCTTTTGCAGAAGCCTCAGAGACAGGTATGCTGAAGCTTACCGTAAAAATACAGGTAATTGAAGGGGAAACCAATACCCGCAATAATGAGCGGGTGGTCTTTGTGGAAGTCAAAGAAAAGCGGCAAAAGATAGCACTTCTGGCCAATGCACCTCATCCTGACCTTGCCGCTATTGAGAGAGCGGTTGGTCAGAGCAATAATTTTGAGTTGGAGCAGTTTGTCTCCACCGGATTCAATCTCAATCCCGCCGAATACAGTTTGTTTGTATTCCATAACCTGCCTTCCACAACCTATAGCCTTGAAAAGCTTGATAATGAGATTGAAAGGCTGAATAAACCGTGTTTATACATTCTGGGAAGCCAAACCGACATACAACGCTTCAATGGATTGCGGACGGGACTTTCATTGATCAATTATTCCAAACAACTGAATGAAGCCATTCCCACAGTTAATGAGCAGTTTCCGCTGTTCACTGTCAGCCGGCAAATGATAAATTTCCTTGATCAGGTGCCTCCCCTGGTGGCGCCATTTGCACAATATAAGCAATCAACAGCCTCCTTTACACTTGCCTACCAAAAGATTGGCAACCTGAAAACTGACATGCCTCTGCTCATGTTTGGGCAGACCGCTCAACGCCGCATTGGAGTCATCGCAGGCGAAGGCATCTGGAAGTGGCGCATTTTCGACTACAGCCTCAATAACAATCATCAGGCTTTTGATGATCTTTTCGGAAAAATCATTCAATACCTTTCGGTGGAAAATGATGCCGGTCGCTTACAGGTTTCATGGCGAAATTACTATGCTGAAAATCAACCGGTTGAGTTCAGTGCGATTGTTTATAACGAGAGCTTCGAGATGATAACCGACCCCGAATTGCAAATGGTAATTACCGATGAAGCTGGGAAAACCTATGATTATACGTTTTTAACCTCAGGCAGTGGTTACCAGTTAAACGCGGGAAATCTGCCCCCGGGCAGCTACCGGTTTACCACTACCGCCAACACTGGCAGTACTACGCTTCAACGGCAGGGTAGCTTCTCCATCACCGCACTTAAACTGGAAGAGATGAACACCGTAGCCAATCATCAATTGCTCAATAAATTAGCAGACGAAACAGGGGGTGGGGCGTATTTTGGTAATCAGGCGGAAGTTCTTATTCGCGATCTTAAAAACCGAAATGACATTAAACCAGTAATATACAGCCGCAAGCAATATACCGATCTCATAAACTTTTATCCGGCATTGATTCTTCTTATCTTGCTGCTGGGTGCAGAGTGGTTCCTGAGAAAATTCTATGGCAATTACTAAATGAGTTTATTAAATGACCTTGTTTTTCATAATACTCATCTTGGTTTCACTTAATTTTATTGGCGAACGATGGCTGAGCTACCTAAATCACCGTTCCCGGATGAATCCTGTACCTCAATCCCTGGCGAATGTTTATTCTCAGGAAAGATATCAAACCTATCAGGAGTATAAAAACGTTTCACATCGCTTCGGCAGATGGGTGTCGGGCTTGTCTTTTGCAGCAACTTTATTCATGGTAATCTATGGCTTTGCAGCGCTGCACTTTGCTTTGCTGACTTTAGACAATGAACTCATCCGTGGATTGGTGTTTTTTGCTATTTTCGGTTTAGCCAGTGAAATACTCTCTACTCCATTCAGCCTGTATGATACTTTTGTGATTGAGAAAAAGTATGGATTCACCACTACCACTACCAGAACTTATGTTTTTGACAAACTCAAATCATGGATATTGACGATTCTCCTTTTTGGTGGTTTTTATAGTTTGCTCTATTGGCTTTATTCAATTTTCGGTTCAGATTTCTGGTGGCTGGCCTGGTTGGTAGTCTCCTGTGTCAGCATTTTCTTTGCCTTTTTCTATTCCACCCTCATTGTACCTCTTTTTAATAAGCAAACTCCACTCGGCCCCGGCGACCTGCGGCAGCTTCTGGAGCAATTGGCAGTGGAGAGTGGATTTACCATAGATAACATTTATGTAATTGATGGGTCAAAACGCTCAACCCGCGCCAATGCTTACTTTAGTGGTTTTGGTGCAAAACGAAGGATAGTATTGTACGACACTTTGATTGATAAATTTGATAATGAGGAAATTGCAGCCGTATTGGCTCACGAAATAGGGCATTATCGCAAAAAACACATCGTCTTTTCAATGATACTATCCGTATTAAGCACGGGCATCATGTTCTGGCTTTTTTCTCAGGTTATTGGCCGGCCTGAAATTTACGCGGCTATGGGCATTGAGGGAAAGCCATTTTATATCGGGATAATCCTGTTTGGTTTGCTCTATACACCGGTCTCCTTAATGCTGTCTCTTGGCTCAAATTATATTTCGCGTCGTTTTGAATTTCAGGCCGATGCTTTTGCATCCTCACACCATTATGCCAATAATCTGAAAGAAGCGCTAAAAAAATTGGCTGCAGATGATCTTTCCGACCTCACGCCCCATCCGGCCTATGTTTTTGTGCATTATTCTCATCCGCCCCTGGCTGAAAGACTGAATCGACTCAGTAAATCTTCCGTTAATTAAACCCTGACCTAAATAAATTAAGGGTAAAAAATGTAAAAGTTTCCAGGGCATCAATCTTTCGTGCACTTAAATAATCCTGACCTGCCTCCCAGGTATTGCCCAGTTTTTGGTTGGTATAAGCACGGTAAAGATAAGCACTTAGATTGTTGCGGTTTAGCTCAAGGCAAATGGTGAAATCCACCCTGGCCCCGGTGAAATCCTTCAGTTTAAGTCTGTTGTATCCCCTATGAAAATAAGCTTCTACAAGGGTGCTGTTTAATTTAACCGCTGTATCACAGTACTTTATTGCTTCAACATATTTCTTTTGATTGGTGGCTTCTATGGCCGCTTTCAGATAAGCTGTTGAATTTTGCTGGGCAAAAACGGTCTGTAAAGGAAAAAATAATATGAGTAAAAGGAGTATCCCGTTTTTCCTGCGCAAAATCATGTTGTTTTAATTTTATGAGATGCCTTCAATTGCATTTACCGGCATTTATTATAACGCTAAACTTCAAACAAATCGACTGTTTTTAAGTTTATCTATTCTGACGAAATATTTCATGTAAAGTTACAAAGTCTGCCGCATTAAAAAAAAATAATTGGTGTAGTTGTGTGGTGCGAATAACTCTCCTAAAGAATGCTAATAATCTCATATCTAATACATTAAATGAAGTCAGACCACATTTTTAAACGGGTATGGAGATATGTTAAACATTTCTTTAAAAAGTTTATTTCAATATTTATAGGTATGCCCAAACACGCCACCCATTTTTGGGAGAAGCTGGCGGTAAGGCTGGCTCAAAGTGTACTATTTATTTTGTTGATTGTATTGTCCATTGATTATAATCTGGTCAATTTATTCGGTCCTTCTCCCAAACTATTTGATCTGCAAAACCCTCATAACGATGCTGCTTCCATGCTTTATGCCGCTGATGGCAGTTTGATGGGCAGATATTATTTTGAAAACAGATCGCCGGTTACTTTTGATCAGCTTCCTCCGATTTTAATTAATGCTTTGCTTTCGGCGGAAGATATCCGCTTTTATTATCATCATGGCATTGATGTTAAGGCAACAGCCGCCGCAATATATAGTACCTTAAACGGTGATCGCCGGGGAGGAAGTACCCTTACCCAGCAACTGATCAAAAATCTTTATAAAACGCGTACCGATGATCAACCAGGAGGACTGTTGCAGAAAATACCGGGAATAGGTATCATTGTATATAAAGCCAAAGAGTACATCAGCTCCATTAAGCTGGAAACCTTGTATTCTAAAAACGAAATTCTTACCCTTTACCTCAATACAGTTGATTTTGGAAGTCATTCCTTTGGGATTAAAGCAGCTTCCAATACCTTTTTCAATAAGTCACCTGAAAAACTGACATCGCATGAAGCTGCCCTTCTTGTGGGCTTGCTTAAAGCACCAAGTTATTACAGTCCGGTGTCAAATCCTGAGCACGCCCTGAGCAGACGAAATGATGTGCTTATGCAAATGGTACATTATGACTTTATAAGTAAAAAAGAATATGATTCTCTCGCTAAGCTGCCATTGTCTCTCAAATTTAATCAGTACAAAGAGGGTGAGGAAGCCACCTACTTCAAATTGGCGATAGTCCGCGAATTAAAGTCCTGGTGCAAATCGTCCGGTTACGACATCAACCGCGATGGGTTGAAAATATACACTACCATCGATCCTATTCTACAGAATCACGCCGAGGTGGCCATGCAATCGCACATGCAATCGTTACAAAATAAATTTTACGATCATTGGCAGGGTCGGGAGCCCTGGGTGGATGCCAATGGTAAACCACTCCTTGATTTTATTGAAAACCTGGGCAGGCAAACTCCCGCGTACAAATCCTGGCTACACCATTACAGGAACAATCATGATTCAGCCATGAAAGCACTTACCGTACCCCATGAAATGACCATCTTTTCCTGGGACAAGGAGATAGACACTTTGCTTTCATCACTTGATTCAATTGCCTGGTATGCCTATATTTTAAATACCGGAATGGTCAGCATTGATCCGTCAAATGGGTATATTAAAGCATGGGTTGGCGGCATTGATCACCGGTATTTTAAATATGACCATGTTAATCAGGCACGCCGGCAGCCGGGGTCACTTTTTAAGGCTTTTGTTTATGCTGCTGCTTTTGAAAAGGGACTAGGCCCCTGCGATCGAAGAGTCGATAGGCCCATGAGGGTTAAATACACTGAAAACGGGGAAGAGATGGTTTGGACACCCCAGAATGCCAATTGGGTATTCACAGGAATAAACTTGTCTCTTAAAAGTGCTTTTGCACGTTCGGTAAATTCAGTGGCAGTGCAATTGACCACAGAAGTTGGATGGGATAAGGTAATTGAAATGGCGCAGCGTTTCGGCATCACCTCTCCGCTTATCAGTGTGCCTTCAATTGGTTTGGGAACCAGTGAGGTTACCCTTTTAGAAATGGTAAATGCTTATGCAGCCCTGGCCAATCGTGGTGAGTTTAATGCTGCAGTATTGGTTACAAAAATTACTACACATGATGATAAAGTTATTTTCATACATCAATCCCAACCCAAAAGGGTATTGAGTGCTGAGAATGGCTTTTTGATGGAAAACATGCTTCGTTCCGGCTTATCTGAACCAGGTGGGACTACGCAGGGGCTTTGGGATTTTGACCTTTTTCGCTATGATACTGATTTTGGAGGAAAAACCGGGACATCTTCAAATTTTGCCGATGGTTGGTTTGTTGGAATTACTCCAAAATTAGTAACAGGCGTTTGGGTGGGAGCAGAGCATCCCAGCGTTCACTTTCGGACTTCGCAAACTGGAGAAGGTCTGCGTACAGCGCTCCCCGAATTCGGTGCCTTCATGGAAAGCGTAATGCAGGATGAGAACCTTAAACAGTTTCGGGGAAAGTTCCCGGCGCCTTCCGTTAAAATTACCAAAGCGTATCAGTGCACCTCCCCGGCCTATGTGCCCAAAGATGCCGATTCCACTGTAAATTCAGGCATCCCGCCAGCGTAACAATAAATAGATAATTGCAGTGGAAAGGAAACAATAAGCTACACACGTTATTATTGTTTGCATATCTACCGTACTTCTAAAAGTGAGGCCCAATGAAGAGGTAAGTGTGTTATTGGGCAATGGAATCAGGGAACCGGCTGCGTTCAATGGCAAATAGTCTCCCACATTGCCGGGCAGTATAAGGTTTATAATACGCTCTCCGACAATGCTATATAAAACAAATACTATCGTAGCAATGCCTGAACGCCTGAAAATAAAGGCGATTAACATGGCAAAGATAAGATAGGTGAACAATTCAAGCGCATGTATGGGTATAAACCATAATCCCGGATTAAGTAGAGAAGCATCATCCACCTTTTGATGCAGCAGACCCAAAACTAAAGCAGTTATTCCAATTAAAATTACCATTCCAAGGGTTATAAATGAAATTACCAACAGTTTACCGGTTAAAAATCCCTCGCGACTCATGCCTGAAATTAATTGTTGTCTCATCGTCAAGAATGAGAATTCATTGGTAATCAGTAGTATAATTAAAAGTGCTGGTATAATTTTTAAATACCCCGCCACATAAGTAAAATTTTGCCATATATATTCTGTATGGTAAAAGGACAATCCCCTAAAAGGAGTAAAGGAGCTGTCATTACTCTGAATCGTAATATTATTGATGAAACGTTGTGCACCAATAAACACCAGAATTAACAGGACGACATAGGCAAGCGACAGAATCTGGAATGCCCTGTAATGCCTTGTTTTGATCCATTCTGTTTTTACTAAAACCGAAAATTTATCTTTCATGACCGGGGTTCTTATGAGGATGATTTTTGAAGCAACTCCAGAAAGTTTTGTTCAAGACTTTGCTTATGAATGCTTAAATGAGAGCAACTTACCCCGTTTTGATGCAGAAATTGGTTTATTGCTGCTGCATCAGTCTTTCCATTGACCTTCAGTTCAATCATCTGGTTTTTAATTTTATGCGAAAGGTATTCGGGCAGTTTCATTACGACATTTTCGAGTGCTTTCAGGTCCGTAGCTGACAGTTCCAGGGTTTCACCTTCGCTCAGCAATTCATCCACCGGGCCGCTGAACTTTTTAATACCCCGATGAAGTATGGCGACATGTGTACAAACTTTTTGAACCTCATCCAGCAGGTGGCTGGCCAAAAGCACAGTAGTTCCTGTTGAGGCAACCTTACCAATAATATTTCTGATTTCAAAAATTCCCTCCGGATCAAGTCCGTTGGTAGGCTCATCCAGAATAAGCACTTCTGGTTCGCCCAACAAGGCAGAGGCAAGTGCGAGCCGCTGTTTCATGCCATATGAAAACGTCTGTACTTTATGGTTTCTGCGTGGATACAGGTCAACCAGATGCAGAACTGCTTCAATATCAGCTTTGTACACCCCACGGATCAGGGCAATTATCTCCAGATTATTCACTGCACTCAGGTAAGGATAAAAGTTGGGCCGCTCAAGCAAGGAGCCAATGCGCGTGTACACCGTCGCTTCTGAGGGTTTCCCAAACCAAAAATAATTCCCCGAAGTCTGTCTCAAAATGCCCAAAATAATACCCAGTGTGGTGGTTTTACCACTTCCGTTCGGGCCAAGCAAACCATAAACCTGTCCTTTGAGTATTCTCAGATCCAATCCATTTACAGCCTGAATGTTTCCATATCTCTTGCTAAGTCCTTCCAGACGAAGGATTTCCATCGGGGCCTCTAACTGCTGTTGAATCCCCGAAGCTTTGGTATCATTACTATCCATCAAGACCTGAAATTTAGTTTTACACCTGTGCATCAGTGCGGAAAATTACAAAATATAAACCGAAAACAAACATGCCTGAATAAAACTATTAACTTTGCACATGCGTTCAACATTGTGGTAACCCTCTTTGTTGTATAATCATTAATCACAAATAACTCAAAAAATGACGATTTCAAAAAACAAAGTGGTTTCACTTACTTATGAACTTAAGCTGGACGATAATAAAGGTCAGGTAGTTGATAAAGCAGACAAAGAGCAACCGCTCGTATTTTTATTTGGTGCTGGCAACCTGCTTCCCAAATTTGAATCAAACATCGAGTCTTTGAATGTGAATGATACTTTTGAATTCACGCTTGATTCTGAAGATGCTTATGGTAAGGCCAACAATGAAGCAGTGATTGATCTGCCCATTGACATTTTTAAAGTTGACGGCAAAATTGATGAGGAAATGCTCCAGATTGGAAATGTGATCCCCATGCAGGACAATAACGGAAATCCCCTGGAGGGATTGGTGGTTGAAGTTAGCGATGATGAAGTTAAAATGGATTTTAATCATCCATTGGCTGGTAAAATACTCCACTTTACCGGAAAAGTTGTTGATGTACGTGATGCTTCCGAGGAGGAAATCAGCCATGGACACGTTCACGGTGCGCATGGTCATCAGCACTGATGAAAAAACGACTGAGCGGTGTTTACACCGCTTTTTTTTATCGCCCAAGCAGGAAAACTGCCGGTTGTTTGCCCGGCTCGAAGTTCGTTTTGCGCCATTCAGCTATAGTGGATGTCCGGATAAATTCATTTTCAGTAGTAATGTTTACCGCTATACTGAAGTTTAAAGATGTGCTGCATACTTTCAGAATAGAGGCAATCATTTGATTGTTACGGTAGGGTGTTTCTATAAAGATATGTGTATAACCATGCTGTTGAATCTCGCGCTCAATTTCTTTCAGTCTCTTTTCTCTTTCCGGCGGTCTGGCAGGCAAATAGCCATGGAAAATAAATTCCTGACCATTCAGTCCCGATGCCATTAATGACATTATGATAGAAGAAGGACCGGAAAGTGGCACCACCTGTATTCCCTTTTCATGCGCCATTCTCACCAGCGTATTTCCCGGATCTGCCACAGCCGGGCATCCGGCCTCCGATAGCAATCCAATGGATTTACCGGTAAAGACAGGCTCTAAATAAGCTGCAATTTGCTCCTCTGCAGTATGCTCATTGAGGACAAACAATGTTATGTTATCAAAATCAGCCTTGTAGCCACATTTTCGCAGGAATCGTCGGGCAGTTTTTAACTCTTCCACTACAAATACATCCAACCCAAGGATAACCTGGAGATTATAGTGGGGAACTACTTTTTCGGGAGGAGTTTCTCCCAATAAACTTGGGATAAGAATTAGTTTTCCGTTTGTGTTCATACCGGATGTTTAAAAGGGCAGGTGTTTCAGATCAACATTTCCACCAGATAAAATAATCATCGTTTTTTTTCCGGCCACATTTATTTTGGCTTCTATAATGGCGGCAAGAGGAACTGCCGAGGAAGGCTCTACAATAATTTTCATCCTTTCCCAGATAAGGCGCATGGCTTCCACTATACTTTCTTCGGTAACAGTTACCACCTCATCCACATAATTAATGATAATAGGAAAAGTAAGGCTACCCAGTGAAGTCCGTAACCCGTCGGCAATGGTTTGAGGATTTTCAGAGGGAACAAATTGTCGGCTCTTGAAACTCCGGTAAGCATCATCAGCACCCAGGGGTTCGGCAGCTATCACTCTGGTGGAAGGAGAAAAATAGCGGGCAGAAAGAGCCGTTCCACTGAGCAATCCGCCACCGCCAACCGGTGCAACAATCTGATCCACATCAGCGATTTCTTCAAAAACTTCAAAGGCGGCTGTTGCCTGACCTGCGATAATGTGCAGATTGTTATATGGATGAACCTCAATGGCGCCGGTTTGCCGTACAACTTCCTCGAGTGTACTTTCACGCGACAGCAGGGTAGGGGCGCAAAACGTTATATTTCCGCCATAGAATTGCGTTGCAGCTATTTTTACAGGATTGGAATTTTCGGGCATTACAATGTGCGCTGTTGTTCCAACCAAACGAGCGGCCAATGACAGCGCAGCAGCATGGTTGCCGGATGAATGGGTGGCTACTCCCTGCCCGAGATGCTCAGGACTCAACTGCATCAGGGTATTTATGGCTCCCCTGAATTTGAATGCACCCGCACGTTGAAAATTCTCGCACTTAAAAAGAAATGCTCCTCCAAACATGGAATTCAGGCTGCTGCTACTCAGTATCGGGGTATTATGAACCCATGGTTTCACGCGTTTGTACGCGGCTTCAATCTGTCCTTTGTCAGGAAACTGGATCATAGGTTTTCTTGTTTTTTGATTTTCCCTATCATGGCATCCGCTGCCTGGGAAGCCATATTCAGTGTTTCTCTGAAATCTTCCATGTCTCCCATATAAGGATCAGGAATGGGTATATTTTTACCCGGATAGATAAGATTCATCAGGTAATCCACCTTTTTCATGTCAGCTTCTTTCCGCGATATTCTGGAGACATCCCGATAATTTCCACTGTCCATTACAAAGATATGATCAAATATATCAAAATCCTCTTGTTTAAACAAACGTGTTTTCAGGTCCGAAATGTCCAGACCGTTTTCCCAGGCAACCCTAATGGCTCTTGGATCGGGGGCATCGCCTACATGAAAGGACTCAAATCCACAGGAATCAACCATACCCTGAATATTGTTTTCGGTAAGTTTTTTACGCATTACGCCCTCAGCCAGTGGAGAACGGCATATGTTTCCCAGACAAACCATCAAAATTTTCACCATATATATATCTTTTAACGAACAACCTCACCTAAAGATAAGTGAGGTTGATTCAAAGTAACAAATTTTGCAGGATATTGCTCAAATCTTGATGTTTTTCTCGATTTCTTCTGCATAATTTCTGAATTCCTTATCCGTTTCAATCAGGTTGGTTACCGTACGGCAGGCATGAAGTACGGTTGCATGGTCCTTGTTTCCGCAGTGGAAGCCGATGGTAGCCAACGATGATTTTGTATGCTTTTTGGCAAAATACATGGCCAGTTGCCTCGCCTGAACAATTTCACGTTTGCGGGTTTTAGAATTCATGTGATCCAACTGAATATCGAAAAAGTCACACACCACCTTTTGAATGTAATCAATGGAAACTTCCTTTGAAGTATTCAATATAAATTTGTCAATCATTTGTCTGGCCAGATCAATGGTGATGGCTTTCTTGTTCAGCGATGATTGGGCCATAAGAGATATGAGCGCACCTTCGAGCTCTCTAACGTTGGTGGTAATGCTTAAGGCCAGATATTCAATCACATCCTCGGGCATTTCAATGCCGTCTTTATACAATCGTTTTTTAAGGATAGCCAGCCGGGTGTCAAAATCGGGCACTTGTAAATCAGCAGCCAGCCCCCATTTAAAACGAGAGAGTAACCGTGGCTCTATACCTTTAATCTCTGCAGGTGCCTTGTCAGAAGTAATTACCAACTGATTGTTGTTCTGATGCAAGTGATTGAAAATATGAAAGAAGATTTCCTGAGTTTTTTCTTTACCCGAGAGAAACTGAATATCATCAATGAGCAATACATCTATCATTTGATAGAAATGCACAAAATCGTTTTGATTTTTATTTTTTGAGGCTTCAACATATTGCTGCAGGAACTGCTCGGTAGTTACATAAAGTACCGTTTTATCGGGGAATCTGTTTTTTACTTCAATACCGATTGCATGGGCAAGGTGGGTTTTCCCAAGTCCATTGGCACTATATATAAAAATGGGGTTAAAAGAGGTTTTTCCGGGGTTGTTGGCGGCTGCATAACCTGCTGAACGCGCCAGGCGGTTACACTCACCTTCAATAAAATTTTCAAAAGAATAGGATTCATTCAATTGGGAATGCACCTTAATCTTTTTCAATCCCGGTATCACAAAGGGGTTGGGGATTTCCTTAGCACCGCCTTTGTTTATGTCAATGGGCATGGATACTGATGGATTATTTAATATACTTCGGTTACTGGTGGGGACTTTTACCGTGTAAGGGCCCCCGTTACCGCTGGCACTTTCCATTATAATACTGTATTCCAATCTTCCATTCACCCCGAGCTCATGCTTGATGGTTTTCTTTAGAAGACCGATGTAATGCTCCTCGAGCCATTCGTAAAAAAACTGGCTGGGGACCTGAATGGTAAGCACATTGTCACTAAGCTTTACGGGTTGAATTGGTGAAAACCATGTTTTGTAGCTCTGGGAGTTGATGTTGTCTTTAATAATGCTTAGGCAATTTTTCCACACCTCCTGGTAGTCTTTTTTCATTCTCCTTATTATACTAAAATGTTCCACAATACAGAACTTTCGCCCGTTTTTTTAACAATGAATGATTCCAAAGTGTCTTTACCCACATTCACAGCAACTTAACTTCCTAAAAGTTTCAGGGTGATTTATCAACAAAATTCCCTCAAATAAAGTTAAGAAAAAAATCATTTCACTATTGTTTTTTACAAATTAAAGTTGTATAGAGAAAATACAGAATTAACACTTAAGGCTGCTAATCAGCACCTATTGATATTATCTATATATTACCTCACAAGCATATGTACTGCGTAATCTTTTTATAGTTTTATCTGCCATCGATCTTCTTATCCGAATTTTCATTTTACAGCTCAGATTAAAATCTGAATCCAGTATTTCAACTTCATCATCTTTTAAAACCTTCATCACATTATTCATTTCTTCATATTTAAAACGAAGTTCATAAACCTCTTTTATCATCTCCTCGACAATCTCAGCATTTGCAATGGCATCAGCCGCAGCCGAACGGTAAGCATTGATTAGACCGCCAACACCAAGTTTAATGCCACCAAAATACCGCACTACCACCACCAGTACATTGGTCAGATCGTTCGACAATAGCTGCCCGTGAATGGGACGTCCACCGGTACCTGAGGGCTCGCCATCATCATTTATCCTCCAGGCCGATTTATCATAACCTATAATATAGGCATAGCAATGATGCCGGGCGTCGTAATAGGTCTTTCGCAAACGTTCCAACTCCTGTTTTACCCGGTCTTCATTGTCCACAGGCAATGCAAAAGCCAGAAATTTACTCCCTTTTTCTTTATAGATGCCGGTAGATTCATTTAATATCGTCCGATAAGTATCGTCAAAAAGCATAATTCATCCAGGGTTATATCAAATGTGAGCGCTGAGTTTGATGTTCAAACCTACTGCTTTTTTTTGTGTTTCTCACCTTGTTTCGGCTATTATTTTTTTCTTTAATAACTACCCTGTTGAGTATCCAATAGATAGCAGGCAAAATCAAATCTGAAAAACCGGCTTCAAATTCATGACAATTACTAAATTTGCTCACCTAAAAAACAGCAACAGATTTTACGTTCTCAACTTAAAAAAGATGTTTAGTAATTATTACGGTGAATGGGCTGCCTTACTTGTGGCTGTATTCTGGACCATCACAGCCATAGCTTTTGAATCGGCAAGTAAAAAGATTGGCTCATTGACTGTGAACCTGTTGCGACTGACCATTGCTATGATACTGCTTGGCATTTATGGCTTAATTGTCAAGGGGTCATTTTTTCCGATGGGAGCCGGAAGTCACCAATGGATATGGCTTTCGGTTTCAGGATTGGTTGGCTTTGTGCTTGGTGACTTGTTTCTGTTTCAGGCTTATGTGGTTGTAGGTGCCCGTATTTCAATGCTTATTATGGCGTTAGCCCCGCCCATTGCTGCCTTTGCAGGATGGCTATTGATGGGAGAGACCATTCAGGCAACCGGATTAGCAGGAATGGTACTCACTTTTACAGGCATTAGCCTGGCCATTTTAAACCGTGAACCGGCCCTTAAAACAGAAAAACGCAGAAAAGTACGCTTCAAATATCCCGTAAAGGGTATCCTGCTTGCTTTTGGAGGTGCTGCCGGACAAGGTATAGGGCTGGTACTGAGTAAATATGGTATGGGTGGATACGACGCCTTTGCCTCAACTCAGATTAGAGTGCTAACTGGTGTTGCCGGGTTTTTAATTGTTATCACAGTTTATGGTAGTTGGAAATCAGTAAGATATGCATTTACACAAACTACAGCATTAAAGCACCTGACTGTCGGCGCTTTTTTTGGGCCCTTTCTTGGCGTTTCTTTCTCACTCCTTGCCATTCAATATACTTCTTCCGGTGTCGCCTCGTCGCTCATGTCAATAGTACCCGTGCTTATCATAGCACCATCCGTTTTCCTGATGAAGGAGAAAGTTACCTGGCCCGAAATGATAGGAGCAGCCATTGCAGTGGCCGGCGTGGTAATGTTTTTTGTTTAAGGCCGGGAATTATAAGCTGACCAGGCAGCTTTTAATTCGGCTGAAAGCCGGTCATATTGTGCCTTATCCATTATTTCACGGTTTGAATCGTCAATAGCTTTACTCGTCTGTAGTTTTACATACCAGTCTTCATCCGGATTCAGATCGTTTGTCTGGCGGGGAATAATGTGTAAATGAAGGTGGGACACGCTTTGACCTGCGGCCTCACCTTCCTGAAGCGACCAGTCATAAGCATCTGCATTGTGCAATTGTGTTATAAATCCGGTAATGGCTCTGGCGAAAGTGAAAAATCGGCCAATTTGTTCTTCAGCCAAAGCGTGCAGACTTTCAATGTGTTGCTCCGGAATAATAAGTAAATGCCCGGGTAAAATAGGTGAATGGTTAAGCACAGCCATAAAGCCTGACTTTTTTGCAAAGGCGCTATGCTGAATGTAACTACTGCAGAAAGGACAAGATGCTTGATTCATCAGTAATAATGTGTTTGTATTATGGGTTCATATAAGTTGCGATATTTTTCATCCCGGCTTCCAAAACAAAACTTCTGAAAGATACAGTTCTTATGTTCATCCGGCAATCCCACCATGTTATTAAACGTGCAGGGTTCTTTTTCACACATTCCTGAAATGCATAGTGGATTCAGGTGGCAGCATGATCGCCCCAGTGGCCATAAAAAGTCGTTCATTACCCAGACAGGATGACCTGAAATACCGGCAATTAAAGCCAGCGCATCAATACAGGCAGTGCGAATAGGCTCGTCTGAATCCTGTAACTGTCGTCTGACAAGCAGTTCATGTAATTCAGGATCAGATACTTCTACACAACCCATCCTAAGCAATACGCGCTGCATGTGGTAATCCATTACGGGCACGTAGTTCTCCGGATCGTCCATGGTGAAAAGGTCGGCATCATACATCAGCTTCACCAAAAATGATGTTTTTTTCTTCCGGGGATCTGCAAAGGCTTCAAGCTGCATAAGCAGATTATATATTCCATTATCCCCTCCAAGTTTATTTCCGGTAGATGTAACAAGTGAGCAATAGGAGCCATTATATTGCGCTGCAACAAAATGGGCCAGTCCTTTCATTAATCCGGCTCGTTCATCAAGTCTGTCGAGGGTAGAATTGGTTCCTTCGTTATCCGGAGAAAAGGTCAGGCTTAATGCTTCCGCAATATTATGAATAGAGGCCGCAACTATGCGTTCAGGCTGAAGCAGCCAGAAAGCAGCTTTGGCAAGTTGCAGGAAACCCATCTCCAGATAATCCCAGCCATAAAGGTTCAGACCCGGATGCGCCAATGCACGCGTTTGATGACAAACAGCAACCGCATTAAAAAGCATACTGAGCTTTGACTCAGTAACATTGTTATTTTTCAAAAAGGGACGCCGGTAAAATTCATCCCTGATGTTTAGATTTTTTAGCACCTCTCCACATTGTTTGCATTGAGCCGCATTAAGGTATATCTTATTATTATAGTTGGTAATATTCATTTTCATCTTAGGATGGTTTTTCATATCGGACGATAGGCAATCAGTAGAATGGCAACAACCGCCAGCATAATTCCAATGAAGTTGATCAGGGATATCTTTTCCTTAAAGAATGAATATCCGATTAAGGTAGATAAGCTTACCACACTCACATTAAGCAGAGGGATAAACACCGACACTTCCACCTGATTCAAACCTTTAAGCATAAAAAAGATGGATGCCCAGTTCAGCAAACCAAGTATTACTCCGGCAATTAGGGTGTTCAGGTTAATCCGTTGCCTGGTTTTGGGCTGAATAACAAGGACCACCACCGAACTCAATATAAAGGCAAACACAAACGCAGTGGCCGCATAGCTCACATAATCGGTGGTTTCATTACTTAAAAAGAGCGCCTGGGTAATTTTAACGGCAGAATCATTAAGTCCGGCAAAAAGGAAGACCAACAGTGGTAGAAAAATGAGTTTCAGTCTGAATTTTTTATCACCATTTCCCCATAAAGTCAGTATTAAGGCCAGCAGGGCAAGTACAATACCTGAAATTTTGACAAATCCTGCTTCATCACCAAACATCAATAAACCAAACAACACAGGAATTATTACCGACATGCGGCTGCTGATGGCAGTAAGGGTAATTCCGGCCTTACTGGCTGAAAAAGAAAACAGTACAAAGCCGCAAACCAATAAGAATGCAGTAGTCAATGCCATGTAAAACCAGGGTGAATGGCTGACCTGAGCGATATTTATGTCCCATTGAATATAACTTAATCCAAATATTGCTCCAACCAGATAATTAAGCGCTATGGCTACAAAACGATTCACCTTGAACTGCTCAAACACCTTGAGGGTGACCAGAATAAATGTGGAAGCCAGAATGGCAAAAATGAGGTAAATCATAGGATTAGTTCGTGAATTGATGCTTATTTAACAATAAAAACAGTGGCAAGCCGGAAAACCTATCCCCTGAATCAGCACTGTTATTCCAATTTCTATGAAGAGGTTGTTGAAAAAATCCGGATTCCTGATTATAACTTACCAGATTTACAAGTGCAACATCCTTGTTTAATGCCTCAAAACATTCGGAATAAAAGTATTCAGTCATATATCCCAATGACCTGTGGGTTCGCTCGGCAATGCTGGTATGTTGTTTCAACCATTCGTTTAAGGTTGGTAATGGACCTGAGGCAGCTACCATTACGGTAAATAGGGGCAGGGACAACCCGAGCAACAAATGAGCCTCATCTTCAATAAGATAATTGGTTTCATTCAATAGCTCCAATTGTAGTATTTTATGCGTTGCATTCAGTCTGTTATCAAATGGGTCAAAGGATCCATAAAGACGGATCGTATCCGGGACAAATGCCAGACGAAAGGCATGGGTAATGTCTGAAGGTGTAATATACTCCGGTCGTTGCTGTAGAGTCGGTAGCTCTCTTAACATTGCCAAACCATTTACTAACTGTTCCATCTCTTCGTCATCGCGATCAAGCCGTGACCAAAAGATAAACTCAGACAGTGCGTGTGCCGCCTGCTCGTTTAGTCCCGATTCTATGAACCACTCTTCCATAAATGGTATGGATAAAGGCTGTTGGATAAGATAAAAAAAGAGTGCCAACAGGGGGGCTTGTATCAGTATGGAATTATATTTGTCGGCGTTTTCAAGAGAAGCCAATAACTCAAGGGCAGAAGCTTTTGTTAGTATCTTTCCGGAGGCTGACAGATGAGCATCAAAAGTATGATTTGTGATCAATATCGGAAAGTTAATTGATGTCGTTCCCGGAATCAGCATGAAAACTTCTTCCACTAAGGAATTAGGTACCTGCGAACAATCACTATCGTTTGGGAGCAAGCTCACGGATTTTTAATTTTACGGCAAAGTTATGGAAATACCCGCATCTCTGATTAGATATCCATCGGGCTTAAGCAATTTATATTTTACTTTGTATCCTGAATATGGATAACATGACCTTAGAACAGCTCCGGCGATTGCTGCAACAGCAAATTGAGCCTGTATATGGTGAGCAGGAAAGTACGGCCATCGCCCGTATGCTTTTACTTCATTACTGCGAAATAGAGCCTGCAGCCTATCAGATGATTAAACATACTGCTGCCTCTTTGCACATTGTTGATGTCATAAAGGAAACTATTCCGAAGCTGCTCAATCATACACCTCTTCAGTATATAACCGGCCAGGCCTGGTTTTGCGATCTTCTGCTTCAGGTGAAACCTGGTGTGCTTATTCCGAGGCCGGAAACGGAAGAGATGGTAATGAAAATTATAAAAGTCAATTGCGACAATGTTCCTGAAGGAGGTGCTATACTTGATATTGGAACCGGCAGTGGAGCCATTGCCATTGCGTTAGCCCGGCAATGGGAGCATTGTCAGGTTTACGCATTGGACATTAGCCGGGATGCACTTGAAACAGCCCAGCAAAATGCCATCAACAATGAGGTTAATATTAAGATTTTACAGGGTGACATATTGAATGAGTTGTCCTGGACATCCCTGCCTCAGGAGCTCCTTTTAATAGTAAGTAATCCACCTTACGTATTGGATTCGGAACGATTTCTGATGAAACCAAATGTGCTGAGACATGAGCCCGGGCTTGCACTGTTTGTGCCGGATGATGATGCATTGGTCTTTTACCGGCAAATTGGTCGGTTTGCCCGGAAAAACTTGCGTTCAGGGGGTAAGCTATGGCTTGAAATCAATGAGAGTTATCCCCGGCAAGTTCAGGAGTTATTGTGCGAACAAGGATTTTCAAACGTTGAAATTTACCAGGATTTTAGGGACAAAATGAGGTTTGTATCAGCGGTCAATGAAAAATAAAATACATTTGTCACGCTAAGTATTGTGCTTTAGCTTTCCGTTTCTTCAAACAATAATACTGAAGCCATTGTTTATCAATGGTCAACACTAAACTATTATGAGAAAAATATACCTGCTGTTTCTTTTATTGTCCCCCGCCATTCTGCTGACTGCTCAGGACAAAACACTTTATGTGGTTAAACTTACCGACAAATCGAATTCTCACTTTAATATTTCCGATCCATCAGCATTTCTTTCATCCAAAGCCATTGAACGCCGACTTAGACAGAATATACCCATTGATGAAGCCGATTTACCTGTTTCTCCGGCTTATCTTGAACAGATCCGGCAGGAAGGTGCAGAAATTATCTTTAGTTCAAAATGGTTAAATACTTTGATACTACGCATTGAAAGCCAAAGCATGTTGTCAAGGATTGCTGCAAAACCTTTTGTAAAAAGTATCTATAGTGATACCCGATTATTTGAAAACCAGGGCAATAAGCCTTTCTTTGATAATGAAGTTATTTATAAACCTTCATCAGCAAACAATGTTTATCCAAAGAATGCATCCGCTACAGATGTCTTGAGTTATGGTGCATCATACAATCAAGCAAATATGATTGCGATAAATCAACTTCACAATCTGGGCTATATGGGCCAGGGTTTTACCATTGCTGTAATTGATGCCGGCTTTAGAAGCGTTAACACAATGGCTGCTTTCGATAGTTTAAGGGCATACAACCGTATATTGGGTACACGCGATTTTGTTTCTCCGGGCAACAATGTTTATCAGAATACCATTAGTTCTCACGGAACGTATGTATTGTCAAC
Organism: Lentimicrobium sp.; assembly: GCA_034007585.1. Taxonomy (GTDB): domain Bacteria; phylum Bacteroidota; class Bacteroidia; order Bacteroidales; family Lentimicrobiaceae; genus Lentimicrobium. The sequence continues at coordinate 21,409 of JAVEQP010000012.1, forward strand.
TATGGCAGGTTGGTTGCCAGGTCAGATTATAGGCACAGCACCTCGCGCCAATTTTTGGTTACTCCGTTCGGAAGATGCAAATACTGAATATCTAATGGAAGAGTATTACTGGGTGAGCGCGGCTGAATTTGCAGATTCCGTAGGTGTGGATATCATCAATTCATCTCTCGGTTATACCACCTTCGATAATCCGGCCGATAGCCATACCTATGCTGATATGGATGGCAATACTACGGTGATAACCAGAGGCGCTGATAGGGCTGCATCGAGGGGAATATTGGTGGTAAACAGTGCAGGCAACTCGGGCGCTACTTCCTGGAAATACATTTCAGCACCTGCAGATGGCGATAGTGTACTTGCTGTTGGTGCTGTTAATGCTGCGGGAGTATATGCCAATTTCAGTTCTACCGGCCCAACCTATGACGGTCGTATTAAACCTGACGTAAGCGCCCAGGGTGCCGGGTGCGTGGTTGCAACAATTCCTACGGGTATTTCACAAGGGGACGGCACCTCTTTTTCATCGCCCATTATTGCCGGCGCTGCTGCCTGTCTGTGGCAAGCCAATCCGGCATACTCAGCACAGGAAATAATTCATGCCCTTAAACAATCTGCTTCCTTTTCTTCAAACCCAAACAATAAGGTAGGGTGGGGCATACCTGACTTTATGGTGGCATCCAGTCATTTAACAGCTATCATCTCTCAGGAGTCAGACCCTTTTGGCGGACTTTCTGCCTATCCAAACCCAATACTAAACGATCAACTTATGGTGGCTCTGGAATTGAATAACCCTGAAACCATAGATATCCGGATTTTTAATGCCTACGGAAGAGAAGTTTTCGTTAAGACCGGCATGAAATTGGCCCAGGGTAAAAATCTGGTAGCCCTTAATCAACTGGATGCACTGATTAAGGGTATCTATATGTTGCAAGTATCTGACGGCTATTACGTCCGAACCATGAAGCTGCTTAAATAAAATACGAATTCAAATATTCTTTCACCGAAGTGTATTAATTCTTTTCGATTGCACCTATAGTGCTTTGTCATCCCTAATCCTTACTTTTTTCTGTTCGGCTCAACTCAGTAATGAAAGTTACTTGCTCTTTTTTTTCGCCAAAGCATTTTTTTTTTTCTGAAGATAAGTTATGATTATATATAATTTATCATAAACCTTTGCATAGCAGCAGGTTAGACTAATTATATGCTATCATTCCCTCCTGAGAATAGAATAATTTTTTGAAATACTCCTTGACGAGAGTATATTAATGCTATGCTGCGATATCACAAAAAATAATATTCCCTTTAAAAGATAGGTTAGGGTAGGATGATCATTTAATCAAGCATGAGTTAATAACAAGAAGCGGGAACCTGCTTAAAAAAATCCATTGGTGTTAGCCCATTGATTCAGTTAAACAAAAAGTTACATTTGTTAATTAAAATAATGTTAACAAATGTAAACGCAAGATAGTTAACATTTGTTATCTTTGGTACGTTTGTTAACTCGAATTAATTAAATAACAAATGTATAATATGCTATAAACATTAAAATAGAATAAATATTAGATTATAAAATTTGATAATCAGTTATATATGGAGTTTAAATAAACAAATACTTTACTTATTTAATTCTTTTGTAAAAATCAATAGATGCATATAAAATAACGTTTAAACCGCTTGTTAATCATTACTTTATATTCTTTATATAATGTATATGTTCAGATAAACGTTTAAATAAATTAAAGTCACATTTGTAAACATTAAAAATTCAGCAATTCAGGAAAATAATTTACCTTTGTATTAAAGTTTAAATTGCGCTATGAACCATCGTATAGAATTGTTGATTAAACTCAAAAACATTAGTCCGGCACAATTTGCGGACGAACTGGATGTGCAGCGTGCCAATGTTTCGCACATACTTAATGGAAGAAATAAACCCAGTCTTGATTTTGTGCAGCGCATCATCAGACGCTATCCGGATGTGAATATTCGCTGGTTGTTATTTGGGGAAGGCGAAATACTTTCATTAAGCCAACAGGAAGATGAAAATAAAGGTATAGATAAAAAAGCGGAGTCTGGTCCGGCCAAACCGGCTGCTCAAGCTGTGGCTATGAAGTTATTTCCTGACGAGGATACATCACCGGCCATAGAAATCATTCCTGAAGAGTTAAAAGCTGAGGAAAATAGTGCACAAGAAGCTGATATTCCGGGAAATAGGGACAATAATACGCTTCCGGAACCGGAGGGAAAAATAAGTGCAGAAAAATCCGGGATAGAAGAAGTAAAGGCAGCCGGGAGCATTTCTTCAAATCCTCCCGAATTTAGGAATGCGGAGGCTGAACTTTATAAAGCAAAGGAACAAAAGCAGGTGGTTAAGATTATCTTCTTTTATACCGACCGTACTTTCGAAACATTTCTACCCAATCAGGAGTAAACCTAAATCAGTTCCAGGTCAGAGAAAAAGAAATGACTTTCTATAATGGCATTTTCATCGCTGTCAGATCCATGAACGGCATTTTTTTCCAACGAAAGGCCGAACTTTTTTCTCACCGTACCTTCTTTGGCTTCGCTGGGATTGGTGGCACCTATCAGTTTGCGAAATGCATTTACGGCATCTTCCTTCTCAAGAACGGCAGCATAAACCGGTCCTGAAGACATGAAGGAAACCAGACTTTGATAAAAAGGTCTTTCTTTATGTACTTCATAAAATTTTCCTGCCTGCTGGCTGCTTAGTTTAACTTTTTTAATAGCAAGGATATTAAATCCTGCGGTGATAATCATATCCAGAATTTTACCGCTATGTCCGGCTTCTACGGCCGAGGGCTTTATCATGGTGAAGGTTAGCTTGCCTGTCATAAGTATTATTATTTATTTGATGGATAAAGGTTTTAAATCCCTATGTTTGGATGACCTATTAACAATATTTCTATTTTTGTGTTCGATTTACAACTTAAACTTCATGCATTTTGAGTAAATTTTCCCAGGATTCATTAACTGAACTGCAAAGCCTGCTTCAAACTTCAGGTCATATGGTAATCACTACCCATTATAATCCGGATGGCGATGCCCTGGGATCTTCATTGGCCTGGCTTCACTATTTACGGGGCCGTGGCAAGTCTGTTTCGCTGATTGTTCCAAACGATTTTCCCGATTTCCTGGGATGGATGCCAGGAATTGATCAGGCGTTAATCTATTTTCATCATCGTCATCAGGCAGATCGACTTCTTGCAGAAGCTGAACTGATTTTTTGCCTCGATTATAATACTTTTTCACGTGTTAACCTTTTTACCAAAGAATTGGCGCAATCATCCGCAAAAAAAATACTGATTGATCATCATTTAGAACCGGGAGCGGAGTTTGATCTTTATTTTTCTGTCAGAGAAACTTCGTCCACTGCTGAACTGATTTTTGATTTAATCAATGATATCGGTTCCATTGAGGATATCAGCAAACCCATTGCGGAGTGTTTATACGTTGGAATAATGACGGATACCGGCTCCTTTAGCTATGCCTGTAATTATCCGGAAACCTATGAAGTAGTTGCTCAGTTGGTGAGGCAGGGGATTGATTGCGAAGCCATTCACCGATTGGTTTACGATACTTACGCTGAATCGCGCATGCGATTGCTGGGATTTTGCCTCAGCGAGCGCATGGTGATACTTAATCAATTTGCCACTGCTTACATCTGGCTCAGCATAGATGATTTGACGCAATTTAATTATAAACCGGGAGATACTGAAGGGGTAGTTAACTATGCCCTGTCTATTAAAGGTATTGCCTTTGCCGCTCTTTTTACCGAAAAAAAGGATAAGGTCAGAATCTCTTTTCGGTCTAAAGGTGGCTTTTCAGTAAATGAATTTGCAAAAAGGCTTTATAACGGAGGAGGCCACCGCAATGCTTCAGGCGGTGATTCTTTATTGCCACTAAAAGAAACCCTGCGGCAGTTTGAATCCGTATTGCCTGAATATCAGGATGAGCTCAGACTAACCACTGAACAAACGGAATACAGAATCCTGACGGATAACCCATGAAAATTTTGCATTTTTTAATATTTCTTATCCTGTCAGGGTTTCTTCCGGCTTGCGATTCACCCATACATCGTGAAAGCAAAAGAACTGACCCAGAATCACTGGAGGAACCATTAATCCAGGCCAACAAGCAGGCCATCAGGGCAGAAGAGCAGCAAATAACGGATTTCATCCACCGGTACAACTGGAAGATGACAGAAACAGGCTCAGGTCTTCGTTATGCGATTTACCATCATGGCAAAGGTGAAAAGGCTGAACCCGGTAAGATAGCTGTGCTCAAATATAATGTGAGGCTTATTAATGGAGATGAAATTTACAATTCAGCGAGGGATGGTCTGAAAGAATTCATGATTGGAAAAGGGGGGGTGGAAAGTGGGCTTGAAGAAGGAATATTATTGCTTAGTGTAGGTGACCAAGCGAAATTTATTATACCTTCGCACCTCGGTTTTGGACTCCTTGGTGACCAGGACCAGGTGCCACCCAAATCTACGCTCATTTACGATTTGGAGTTGGTAGCATTAAATTAATAATCAAAATATTAAGTAAATTTTTCTGGCAAATGACATTTAGAAAACTAAATCTTGTTCTGGTCGCTATGGTTTTGGTGGCCTCGTTTTACTCTTGTTCCAAACATCCTGGCTTCAAAAAGACTTCCGATGGTTTGTATTACAAGTTTCATGTAAAGAGTGACAACGTCACCAAAGTGGAACGTGGAATGATCCTGGAACTTTTGATCAATTATTCGATCAATGATTCTGTATTATTCAACTCTGCCGAAAATCCTGCAGACTTTCTTATTCCCCTGGATTCAGCCACCTACAAAGGTGACCTTTACGATGCACTGGCTATGATGGTACCTGGCGATAGTGCCACTTTTATCAGTAGTGCGGATTCGTTTTTCCTAAAGACCATCCGTATGCCAACTATACCTGATTCAGCTTTTATCGGGAAAGACATTGTATTCAACATTAAGATGATTTCAGCTAAGACCCGCGAAGAAATAGACGCACAACGTCAGGCTGAACTTGCTGAGATGAAGCTACAGGATGAGACTCTTTTTGATCAGTTTCTCATCGAAAGAAATGTCAATGTAGAACCACTTGAATCAGGCGTATATTACATTGAGGAAATAAAGGGTTCCGGACGTAAACCGGCTCCCGGTGATATGGCCACGGTGCATTTTATTGTTTCCACTGTTCAGGGCGATACCCTTTATTCCAGCTATGAACAAGCTCGTCCAATGACCTGGGAAGCAGGTAAAACTTTTGATAACGAAGGTGCTACAGAAGCGCTTAACCTGATGTCGAAAGGTACCAAAGCTATGGCTATTGTTCCTTCTGATCTGGCTTTTGGTGAGCAGGGCAGGGGACAAATGGTTGCCCCATACACCAGTCTGATTTACGAACTCGAAATGGTAGATTTCAAAACTAAAGCTGCTTATGACGCAGAACAGGAAGCCATCCGCAAAAAAGCTGAAGCAGAAAAAAACAAGGCAAGCCTTGATGAAGCCTCTGAAAGAGCTTCATATATCAAAAAGAATAATATTACGGCCAAACCAACAGCCAGTGGACTTTATTACATAGAGACCAAAGCCGGTAGCGGAGAACAGGCAGCCAGTGGCAAAACGGTTAAAGTACATTATACAGGCACTTTGCTGAATGGACAAAAATTTGATTCTTCTGTCGATCGCGGTGAACCTATTGAATTTGTATTGGGTCAGGGACAGGTAATTCAAGGATGGGATGAAGGTATTGCCATGATGAAAGAGGGTGGTAAAGCCCGTTTGGTCATCCCTTCAAACATCGCGTATGGTCCACAGGGTCGCATGCCAACTATTCCACCCAGTGCTACTTTGGTTTTTGAAGTGGAACTGATTGATGTTAAATAACCACACTCATCAGCTAAAAAAAATGCCATAACTCAGTGTTATGGCATTTTTTTTAGTTATATTTCTAAAGTTTCGGGGGAAATATACCGGGGATCAAACACGATAAAATCAGGATTAAGCAAGGCTTCACGATTGTACGACAAGCGTTTTTTATCCGGAAGGGAAGCTACAATCATACCTGCACCTTCTGCAACAGCCTGTCCGGCAGCAGTATCCCATTGCATGGTGGGTGAAAACCGGGGATAAATCTGAACCATTCCTTCGGCCACCCGGCAAAATTTTATCGAACTTCCTACATTAAGGGTTTTAAGAGAGCTGAAGTGCTTTTCCATGCTCTTTAACCATGCTTCTGCCCGGTGAGAAAAATGCGATCTGCTTAGCATAACCCAGGTATCCTTCGATTTTGGAACTACTGGAAGTTTTAAGGCAGCAGCCAGCCAGTTGTCAAAAGCAGTTTTTTTTAAAAGAGGCTCCTCGTCTTCAAGTATAAAGCGATAGGTTCCCATATGCTGCCCACCGAAATAGAGCTGACTGCCAGCCGGAATAAAGATTACACCGAAAACCGGAAAGCCATTCTCCATTAAAGCAATGTTTACCGTAAATTCCCCATTGCGTTTCACAAATTCTTTGGTGCCATCCAGCGGGTCGATGAGCCAGTAACGATTCCAGCTCCTGCGAACGCTCCAGGGTGGTGACTTTCCTTCTTCGCTCAATAAGGGAAGTCCGGTAGCGGCCAGAATTGATTCAATACAATTATGGGAAGCCAGATCTGCATCTGTCAATGGGCTTTGGTCCGCTTTATAACTCACTTCAAAATCTTTATTGTAGATGGCAGCAATGGCTGCTCCCGCTTTAATGGCTGCATCAATGGCTAAAGCATACAGTTCATTTGATGTATAGGAAAGTTCAGGCATGTGATTATTTATTTACTTCATTTTTAAATAACTCCTGTAAGGCAAACATTTCATCGCGTAATCGGGCAGCTTCAATAAAATTGAGTTCTTTGGCTGCTTTTTCCATTGTCTTTCTTGTTTGATTGATGCTTTTCTGCAACTGATCCTTATTCATGTACTTTATTACCGGATCGGCAGCCAGACTGAGGTTATCTGACCCAATATAGGCTTTTTGTCCACTGATCTGGTCTACTACTGAAGTCTGTCCCATAATGGCATGAAGTGACTTAACAATTTGTTTTGGAGTAATATGGTGCTTTTCGTTGTAGGCAACTTGTTTTTCACGTCTGCGATCGGTTTCATCAATAGCCCGCCGCATAGAGTCTGTCATTTTATCAGCATACATAATCACTTTACTGTTAATGTTACGGGCAGCGCGGCCTGCGGTTTGAGTCAGTGATCGCTCAGAACGCAGAAATCCTTCCTTATCGGCATCCAGAATAGCCACCAGGGATACTTCGGGCAGGTCCAGTCCTTCGCGCAACAGATTTACACCCACCAACACATCAAATACCCCCATGCGCAAATCCCTCAGTATCTCAACGCGTTCCAGTGTATCCACGTCAGAGTGAATATAGCGGGAGCTGATGTCAAGCCGGGTGAGATATTTGGTGAGTTCTTCTGCCATCCGCTTGGTAAGCGTGGTAACCAGGGTACGGCCACCATTTTTGACGGTTTTACTTATTTCTTCCAGCAAATCATCCACCTGATTGCCTGCCGGACGTACTTCAATAGGCGGATCGATCAGCCCGGTTGGCCGGATAAGTTGTTCTACTACCACTCCTTCAGATTGCTGAAGCTCAAAATCAGCGGGAGTAGCACTCACATAGATGGTTTGACCGGTGAGACCCTCAAACTCATCAAATTTCAAAGGGCGGTTGTCCATGGCTGATGGCAGCCGGAATCCATACTCCACCAGTGTTTGTTTCCGCGACCTATCGCCTCCATACATGGCCCTGACCTGAGAAACAGTTACATGACTTTCGTCTATTACCGTTAAAAAATCATCAGGGAAGTAATCGAGCAGGCAGAAAGGCCTGGAGCCCACCGCCCGTCCATCAAAATAACGGGAATAGTTCTCAATGCCTGAACAATAGCCCAGTTCGCGCATCATTTCTATATCGTAGCTCACTCTATCCTCAAGCCGTTTGGCTTCCATTGGCCGGTCCAGTTGTTTAAAATATTCCGTCTGCTGAACCATATCATCCTGTATCTCGTCCAGGGCAGATTTCATTTTATCCTTGGATGTCACAAAAATATTGGCCGGATAGATGTTAATGCTTTCCAGTTTCTCAATTACATGACCATCAATGGGATGAATAGTTTCAATGGTTTCCAGTTCATCGTCCCAGAAAATAAGCCGTACCGCAAAGTCGCTGTAGGCTGGGAAAATATCCACAGTATCGCCTTTAACCCTAAAATTTCCTCGCGTGAAGTCAGCTTCCGTCCGGCTGTACAAACCTTCTACAAATGACCACAATAATTTATTGCGGGCTACTTTATCTCCCCGTTGCAGGTGAATTACACTATTGGCAAAATCGGCAGGATTGCCTATGCCATAAATACACGAAACTGAGGATACCACAATGATGTCGCGCCGTCCGGATAGTAGAGAGGAGGTGGTACTCAATCTTAATTTCTCAATTTCCTCGTTTATGGACAGATCCTTTTCAATATAGGTATTTGTGGTGGGAATAAAGGCTTCCGGCTGATAATAATCATAATACGAAACAAAATATTCTACTGCATTCTCAGGGAAAAACTGCTTAAACTCTCCATATAGCTGAGCTGCAAGCGTTTTGTTGTGGCTCAGTATCAACGTTGGTCGGTTGACCCGCGCAATAACATTGGCAATCGTAAAAGTTTTACCCGAGCCTGTCACTCCAAGCAACACCTGAGCGGGGTCTCCACGGAGCAGGCCTTCTTCAAGCTGCTGAATGGCTTCAGGTTGATCACCGGTAGGTTGAAATTCAGAGGTAAGTTTAAAATCCATGTCTGTACAAAGGTATAGAGATATTGTCAATGTGAGCCAAAATGAAAAATCATTCAGACAGATCAAAGCTTATGCCAACGGGATAATGATCTGAATAATCAAGTGTTAAGCGTTCATAATATCTGCTATCTATTTGAGGAGCAGCAAAAATGTGATCAATTTTTAATGGAAAGGTACTTTCCAGATAGGTTCTTCTCCAACCCTTGCCTCTTAGGAAAGACGCGTCATTCAATTGTCTGTTTATCTGGCGGTAGGCGTAGGAAGCGGGCGTGTCGTTAAAATCGCCGGCAAGCAAAACAGGAAAAGGACTATCAACAATCAACGCATTCAAGGCTTTAATTTCAATGGCGCGATGCTTAAAAGCGCTTCTTAATTTACGAAAGGTACGTAAAAGTTTGCGCACAGTTGACCGCTGTATTGTTTCATCTACACTTGGCTGAAGCAGCTCCCGCTCATTGGTCAACATAATGGACCGTAAATGCACATTGATAAGCCGGATGGTTTGTTCCGGAAAGGCAGCATCGGCATATACTGCAAACACTTCTCCGTCTGAGCTGAGCTTCCCACCATGTGTTAACGGATAGGTAGAAAATATAACATTGGTATTTGAATGCTCTTTAGGGAAGTAATGTGGATATTGCTTGTAAACCGGATCGTCAGATTTAATTTTTCCAAAATGAAACTCCTGAAAAAACATCAGGTCCGGTGATTGAATAAGGAGATCACTCAATACCTGATTCCTTTTTATTGGAGCATCTGCAGCCCGTGGCATGTAAAATCCCTCTACATTATAACTGATTAGGCTGTATTCGCCATTGTTTCGATTGGCTTTAAGCGGAAGTGAATAATGACGAAGCATTATAGGTGAACCAAGCACTAAAAAGAACAAGAGTATCCAAAACCATTTTCTATTTTTCAGATTAAACACGGTATTGAGGAAGTGAATCCCATAAACAATAGGAAATCCCAGACCCGTAAAAGCAAAAATATAGCAGATACCCGGATTGATAAAGCCTGCAGTAAGCGACATCAGATAAATGATAAACACTGAGGCTGAGGCTGTAAAAAAGATAAGCCGCCATTTTTTTTTCAGTCTCATTGTTGGGCAGGAGGATTAAAAACCAAAACTGTTTTTATGGGATAGTGATCTGACCAGGCTCTCTTAAAACGATCGAAGTTTAGCGCTGAAAAATAGTTATCCTGATATAGCAGATAATCAATTCTGAAATAGGGCATGAGATTCCCGGCATACGTCTCACTTATGCCTTTGCCTGCTTTCCGGTATGCATCCGTAAGGTTTGCCGCAATCTGGTGGTAAGCATAGGAAGACGGGGTATCATTAAAATCGCCACAGACAATGACAGGGTAGGGGGATTCGGCAATTTTTTCTCCAACCGCCCTTGCCTGCGAGGCCCGATGGATAAAGGCACCTTTTAATTTACGTAGTATCTTTTTTGACCGTTCCGAAAAAATTTCCGAATCCTCCTGCCGCGTTTTTAATTCCATAACAAAAAGATAATCTTCCTCACTCAGCTGAATAGATTCAAGATGAAGATTAAACAACCGGATGGTATCTCCATTTTTCAGCACATCCGTATATACACAGGTATTAAATGGATTATCCTTAAATCGGATAGTGCCTGCATTTATAATGGGCCAGCGACTAAAAGTTGCAATTCCGTATGGCCTTACTTTACCATTATAGCTGGTGTAGATGATATATTCATATTTTAATCCACTGTATTTTCGGACAGAATCTGCAATAACCACTTCGCCATGTTTACCGGCATGAAATTCCTGGATACACAGCAAATCGGGCTGGCAGGCTTTGATGTAATGAAAAATACTATCGGTCAGGGGTGATATCCGCCCGTGTTTCCAGTTATAAAGGTCGAAAAGCCTGACATTATAAGACAATAAACTTATGTTTGAATCGCTTTTTTCTATGCCGGCAGGTTGGCGGTTGAACTGGATAAAATTACCCAGTCGTCCCCATATCAGGAGGGTGGTGATTAAGGGAATGAAAACAAATTTAGGCCGGATAAGCAGCCATAGTGGCAACATTAAAATGTTGAGCAGGGCAAGCCAGGGAAAAATGAGGCCTGCAAATGCAAAGGGCCAGAAACGATCGGGGGGGATGTAAGCCGCCAGGTATCCTATCAGCAGGAAGAGTAATAATAATCCATGCATCAACAGCAATAGTCGTGAAATAAATCTGAACCTTATTGGTCTGCGTGACTTTGCTGACATAACTACGCCACCGGCTATTTTTGATTTTTACTGTTTGAAAATAACAATTCTTTTTCTGCTGAAGTTAAACTATCGTAACCCGAGCGTGAGATCTTGTCGAGTATATGATCAATTTTCTTTTGTTTTTCAGCCTTTGATATGTTATATTCTTCATCCGTAAATGGACGGTTGGGTTGACGATATACTTTAAACTTCCTGCGTGGTTTCCCTGTCTGCCACCGTGAACGGGAAAAATCCAGCCAGCCAAACATCCGGGTGATGTCGTATTTGGGCAGCATCTTTACCCAGGCAAATCCCCAAAGCGCTCCGCCGAGGTGTGCCAGATGTCCGCCGGCGTTTGCCGAGTTAAGCATGAACAAATCCATAACCACCGAAAACAGAGCAATATACTTGATTTTTACCGGTCCGAGTAAGAACAGATGTATGGTGTAATTGGGCACGTAAAATGAAATGGCCATCACGATGGCGAGTACCGATGCGGAAGCACCCAGAGCCATTGCCGATACTCCTTCAAACGCAGGAAAAATATTGAATGCAAGCATGTATAATAAACCACCTGCAATGCCGCCAAGTAAATAAGTTCCAAGCAATTGCCTTTGTGAAAGGTATTGGACGAAAATTTTACCAAACCACCACAGCCACAGCATATTAAATAAAATATGTAAGAATTTTTCATGAAAAAACATATAGGTAATAACGGTCCAGGGGCGGGCCAGAAAAGCAGGGAGTGAGGAGGGCAAGGCAAAAGCGTGCATCATCCAATCGCCCATTCCGCTTGAAGCATCCATCATTTGTCCGGGTGATTCAAACAAAAAGGCAATGCTTCGGATAAGCGCCAGCAGCAGCCATACACCAATATTTATCAGTATAAGCCGGGGCAGCGCATCTTTGCGGCTAAAGAATATTTTTATCCTCTCCAGAGGCGATACTGCTTGAAACATACAATTAATCCCAGTTAGTATAACGGTTAAGTTTACGGTTCCAGTATTTGATGAGGAAGAACCCGAAGATCATCCCACCCAGGTGTGCAAAATGTGCTACGTTATCTCCGGATGAATTGGCAATGCCAAAATAAAGCTCCATAGCTCCATAACCAATAACAAACCACTTTGCCTTTATCGGGAAGAAGAAATAGAGATAGATCATGGAGTTGGGGAACATCATCCCAAACGCCAGTAAAATGCCAAAAACGGCGCCTGAAGCACCTACGGTGGGCACATTCATCTGTATATTGATCAGGTCGTCCATATATTTACTAGCCTGGCTTATGTTATCAATATTTGCGGGAGAATTATACCATTGCTGAATAAAGGCCTGAACCTGCCCGTAATAATCTGGGAAATGACTATTGATGAATGCCTCAAAAGCCGAAGGTGAAGGTGCAGCCATTACGGCAGCTATGCCATTTTCTACCGAATGGATGCCAATCCACATTACCCCCATATGCACCAGTGCAGCTCCGATTCCCGTTACAAAATAATAAATAAGAAAGCGCTTGGGTCCCCATACATTTTCCAGGGTATAACCAAACATCCACAATGCAAACATATTGAAAAACACATGGGTAAAGTTCCCATGAAGGAACATATAGGTAACCAATTGGGCAGGGTTGAATTTGGAACTGCCAAAATAATGCATGCCCAGATAGTCTGCCAAATCAATTTGATAGACTTGTCTTACGGCGAGCTGAGCCAGAAAAACCAACCCGTTGATGATGAGTAAATTTTTAACCACTGGGGGAAGCATGCTGAATCCCCGGGGCGACATTTGTTGCATATTCATAGAGTGACAGTAGCTTTAACCAAACCTTTTTTCAATTTCATCGGTTGGTATGATTAATAGTATTCTTTTACCTGACGGGCTAAGTTGATTTACCTGACAGGCAAACAGGTCATCCACCAGTGCCTGCATTTCCTCTGCAAGCAATGCTTTACCTGATTTTATGGCCATATTCCGGGCCATGCAGCGCGAAAGATTATTCTTTTTATCAAGTTTCAGGCCGAGTTGATTCGATTTATAGTTTTCAAGTACGTTTTCGATGAGTTGTTGAATATTTTCGTTGCCTACATCGGCCGGAACTCCCTGAACAACAAATGAATGCTGACCAAAAGGGCCAATATCAAAACCAAGGGCAGTAAATTCATCCATCAATTCATTAAGGAGTTCAGCATCGGATGCTGACAAATTAACAGTGTGGGGGAAAAGTTGTTGTTGTGAATGTCCTTTTCGATGCTCAATACGCTCAAGGAAACGTTCATACAAAATCCGTTCATGGGCAGCTTGCTGATCGATGAACAGTAATCCGGATTTTATTTTTGATACAACATATTTATTGTGTAATTGCATGAAAGAGCGCGAAGGCTGGACTTCTTCTGGTTCAATATCAGGGGAAGCTTCACTTTTAAGGGAGGCCTGGGCGCCGGACTTGCTGTCAGCGGGCTCATAAAGCCGTTCCCAGCCGGTGGTGTGCGTTTGCCGGGGCGCTCCTCCCGCCCTTGAGTCTGAGCCGCCATGTGACCGGGATTCAAACGGATTGAATTCAGGATCTACCTTTATCGTCGGTATTACAATGGGTTTGTCTTTCGGGAAAAAGGTATCAAACTCACGTCCGGTTTCGAAATCGAGGGTTGATGATACACTAAATCTTCCGATACTGAGCTTTACTGCAGCCCTCAACATGGCATAAATTACCTGATGATCCTGAAAGTTAACCTCCGTTTTGGTGGGGTGAATATTGATGTCAATAGACGCAGGGTCCACTTCAAGATAAATAAAATAGGTAGGGAAATGCCCTTCGGGAATAAGGTTCTGAAATGCCTCTTCTACTGCATGATTAAAATAGGGATGTCTGATATACCGGTTATTGGCGAAGAAATACTGATCTCCCCGGGTTCGTTTACTGCTGTCAGGTTTGCCCACAAAGCCACTAATCTTAAGTACATCGGTTTCCTGAGCCACGGGGATGAGTTTTTCGTAATAACCTGAACCCAAAAGATTGCCAATGCGCTGCTTCAGGTTGGTGGGTGGCAATTGGAAAACCGATTTGCCATTGTGTTGTAAACTGAAGGTAATATCAGGATTTACGAGTGTTACCCGTTGGAATTCCTCAAGGATATGTCTGAATTCAGCCTGATCAGATTTGAGAAAGTTACGCCTTGCCGGTACATTAAAAAAGAGGTTCTTTACCATAATGGAAGTACCGGCCGAACAGGCGCAGGGTTGCTGATCTTTAAATGCAGAACCTTCGATGATAATGTGGGTGCCCAGTTCATCTTCGTGCCGCCGGCTTTTGAGTTCGAGCTGAGCAATGGCAGCGATGGACGCAAGGGCTTCGCCTCTAAAGCCAAACGTATGTATTTTAAACAGATCAGAGGCATCCTTGATCTTGGATGTAGCATGCCGCTCAAAGGACATACGCGCATCGGTGGGCGACAGACCACAGCCATTGTCAATAACCTGAATCAGGGTTTTACCTGAGTTGGTAATAACCAGGTCAATTTGCGTGGCTCCTGAGTCTACCGCATTCTCAAGCAACTCCTTAACTGCCGAGGCAGGCCGTTGTATCACTTCTCCTGCAGCTATCTGATTGGCTACAGCATCAGGCAACAAACGTATTATATCAGACATAAAAAAGGTTAGGCAATCGTTTAGTAAAAGAAGATGAAATAGAGTAGGGCGAAAGCAATCAGAATATAAACCAGAAATGTTTTGCCCGATAGGCTGCGGTTGCTTGCATCACGGACACGCCAGTTGTCACGAATACGCATGCGCAGACGCTCTGAACCAGCTTCAGCCGGATCAGTATACTGACGCAAACGCTTCTCCATTTCTTCTTTCTTTTTATCGTAAAACAATGGTTTGTAATTATATGGCTTAGGTTTGCGTGTTTTAAAAGCAACTATTTTCATGTGAACTCCTTTCTTTATACAGGCCATTCAAATGTTCGGCCTGAAACTTTTTAATTTACAAAAATACCGATAAATTTCAATAGTTTTGCACTAAGATCACGATATACAACCAAAGGATTTATAATGGCTATGAACGAAGAAAAATTAAACAGGCTGCATGTGGTGGGCGATCGAATACTGATTAAGCCCAGCAGCAGCACAAAAAAAACAAAAGGAGGATTGTTATTGCCTCCTGGTTATAACGAAAAGGAAGAAGTACAGTCTGGTTATGTCGTCAAGGCTGGTCCGGGCTATCCTGTGCCGCTTGCCCATGAAGCTGATGAGCCCTGGAAATTAAATACACAGGAAAATGTGAGGTATGTCCCACTACAATGTCGTGAGGGTGACTATGTGTTGTTTATGCAGAAAGCAGCCATAGAAATTTCATTCAATGGCAGCAGGTATTTCATAGTTCCACAACAGTCGGTATTGTTGATCGAAAGGGAAGACGATCACTACTAACCTTCATAAAAAAGACCTGCACGGTGCAGGTCTTTTTTACTATTATGCTTGTGTTTTTTTAGGCTTTAACCCACTGTGGGAAACGCTTCTGAGCCAATATAAATGAACCAAACAACACGGTACTGTAAAATAAATCGCCGGCTACTGCGGTATTAAAGAACGGAATGCCAGCTATGTATGCCTGGATCAAACCCGAGAAGTCGCGTGTGTAAGGAAGCATACCACTCAACCATGCACCAAAATTGGTAATCAGGAAGAATAGAATTGAAGAACTTACTGAGGCAATCGCAATATTACCGGCTTTAAGCTTTTTGGTCAGTAAGGAACCGATGAGAACGGTGAGAATCATAGCTCCATAAACATACAGCATGGTGGAGTGGAATCCCAAAACCAGATCACTCAGAAACAAAGCGGCGAGTGGCAAAAGAAATGCCATCCATTTGCGATTAATGGTGGCTCCGGCAAATAATGCCATAGCCGCAACGGGCGTGAAATTTGGCCAGTGCGGAACAATTCTAAAAGCCGCTGCAATTACTATGGCTGTTACCACAAAGATGGTTCTGCTTGAGAGTCCTCGTTTTTCCATGATAGGTTGTTTTTATTTGTGGGCAAAATTATAAAAGGTTTTCAAATAAGCACCCACTTTTGTTTTATTTTTCTGTTTTAGCAGGTTTTTAAGAGTATTAACACGGATTTATGATCGTTGTTTAAACAATTCCTGTTTTAAAAGTTCAAACCTGAACGTTTTTCAAACTGCAATACGTTTATTCGATTCTTTTTAGCTTAAAAATTTACCCGAAATGGGATATTTTTTATCCAGAATAAAAAAACTCCTGGTAAAATAATCACCAGGAGTTAAATTAATGTTTATTCAGTGTATTTAGAAGCGGTAACCCAGGGAGATGCCGAAACCGGTATTTTTCATGGTTGCTTTGGTATCCACACCATAATCGGGGAGCATTTCAAGTAAACCCCATTGGGCATTCAGTTGAGCAGACAATCCATTCTCCAATTCGTATCCGAACAGAAAATTAGCACCTGCATCAAATGGCTTAACATAGTATTGATCAATAGGATCACCAGATTTTACTTCCTTCTGAAACTTCACATCCCAGTCGTCATGATATTCTATTGTTCCAAGACTGCCATCAACTTTAAATTTTCCACCCACACCGTATGCAAGGTAAGGTCCAAAACCCAGAATGAGATGTCCGCTACCCAGTAATGGTTTGTAGATGAAATTTATGGGCAATTCAACATAGGAAAGGTGTAATTTCGCTGAGCCTTCAATGATATTGCCATCATACCTTGCCAGTTCTGATCCTTTTGTAGTAAATAGTAAACCAGGTTGAACTACAAAGTCGGGGGCTACAGGGATTTCAACGTTTATTCCGGCATTGAAACCAGGCAAGAGCGTGTTCTCAAGTTTGTCGCCATCGGTGTCTTTGCCATTGATATTCTGCATATCAAATCCTGCCCTTATTCCGAAGCTCAGTTCCTGAGCATTCATTGTTGTGTATAGTCCAAGTACCATTATTACGGTGATAGATAGTGTTTTAAGTTGCTTTTTCATGATTTTAAATTTATTTAAGTTAAATTAGAATGTTGTTATTTCCCTGCTTCTTGTTGAGCTTTCTCTTTCATATTTTCATTGGCTACTACCAGAAAGTCAACGCGACGGTTTTTAGCTCTGCCTTCTTCCGTATCATTGGTGTATCTGGGAGATGTTTCTCCATAACCAACCATAGTCAGTCTCGATGCGGGGATATTGTGAACTTTTAGATAATTAACCACCGCACTTGCCCTGCGTTCAGAAAGCGCCTGATTATATTTTTGAGAACCTTTACTGTCTGTGTGTCCCTGAACTTCAATATCAGTATCAGGATATTTATTAAGGATGGAAACCAATTGATTCAAATTACTTTGTGCAGTTGCGGTCAAAACTTCCTGATCGAAACCAAACAGAATCTCTCCATTTAATTCCAAAAGAATGCCTTCCTCCACACGCGTTACATTTGCATCCGGAATATTTTTTTCCATTTCTTCAGCTTGTTTGTCCATCTGCTTTCCGATAATGGCACCTGCAACACCACCAACTGTTCCACCAATAATGGCACCCAGTGCAGTATTTCCCGATGCTCTTCCAATAACAGCTCCGGTTGCAGCGCCGCCGGCTGTACCAACGGCCGCACCTTTTTGAGTTCTGTTCATGGATGAACAACTTACCAGGGATGCTGTAATCACTCCAAGAAACATTAATCTTACTATTTTCATGATTTATTTTTTTAAGGTTTGAGTGTATATTTTCAAAATCTGTACCAAATACTTAAAAACCTGCTTTCATATACACATATGTCGCAGATTTACATCACACTACACAACTTATGCTTATTGTTAACCAGAATGAAAGGATGTTGAACCTTGTGGCCATATGTCTGCCTCAAAGTGAGGAAAAAGTTCTACTCAACCCTGATTTTGGAATATTTACAATCCATTTAATACGGGTGAACAGATATCAAAAATAATCCATAAGTTTGCATTGATAAAAGTAATAGGTAAAATGCCTAAGCAATTTTTAATATTCTCACTGGCAATCATGATGTTGTCTTCCTGTTCGGATGATCGGCCACAAGCCGATCTTATTATAAAGAATGCAGTAATCTACACTGCTGACAGTGGTTTCACCATTTATACAGCCATGGCTGTAGGAGATGGAAAAGTACTGGAACTTGGTGATGATGTATATATTCTGGAAAATTACTTATCCGATTCAATCTACGATGCAACGGGAAAGGCAGTTTTCCCCGGTTTTATTGATGCACATGCACATTTTTACGGCTATGCACTCAACATGCAATACGCTGATCTGAATGGTTGTCACTCTTTCGATGAATTGATTGACAGGGTGCAAAAGCATCATGCTCAACATCCCTCTGATTGGATAACCGGCAGGGGATGGGATCAGAATTTATGGCCAACGAAGAAATTCCCTGACAATGCCCTGCTGAATGAGTTGTTTCCGGATATTCCTGTTATGTTGACGAGGGTGGATGGACATGCGGTGCTGGTAAATCAGGCGGCCATTGACCGTTCCGGAATAAGGGCTGATAGTCTGAGCAACCCCAATGAAGTAATTATGAAAGAGGGGAAATTTACCGGTGTTTTTCTGGAGTCTTATGCTGATCAATTGCGAAACATGGTTCCTGTCCCACCGGATGATGTATTGGAGCAGCTTTTGGGACAAGCTGCGACAAACTGTTTTGAAGAGGGGCTAACCATGGTGGCGGATGCCGGACTGGATGCTTCAACCATTCGTTTTATTGATAACATGCAGTCGGACGGGCAATTGAAGATGGCTGTTTATGCAATGTTAAATCCCACAGAAGAAAATTTTTCCAGGTTTCTTAATAAAGGACCATATGTCACTCCCAGGTTAAATGTGCGCTCTATTAAACTATATGCCGATGGTGCGCTGGGTTCCAGGGGAGCCTGTCTTATAGAGCCTTACAGTGATATGCCCGGTTACTATGGAATTGCCACCATTACCCCCGATGAATTGGGCCGTGTCTGTCTGTTGGCTTATGATAATGGTTTTCAGGTTTGCACCCATGCAATTGGCGATTCGGCGGTGAGAACTATACTGAATGTCTATAGCAATTATCTGATGCCCGGAAACGACCTGCGCTGGCGCATTGAGCACGCCCAAATCGTTCATCCTGATGATATTGACAAGTTTGGAGAGTTTGGGATTATACCTTCAGTTCAGGCTACCCATGCTACTTCTGACATGAAATGGGCTGTTACGCGCCTTGGCCCGGTTCGCATTAAAACGGCTTATGCCTATCGTAAGCTGATGCAGCAAAATAACTGGCTGCCCAATGGCACCGATTTCCCCATCGAAGACATAAGTCCGGTAAAGACTTTTTATGCTGCCGTAGCTCGTAAAGATTTAAGTGGCTTCCCACCTAAAGGATTTCAGAAAGAAAATGCTCTCACACGCGAAGAAGCATTGCGTTCTGTTACCATTTGGGCAGCGCGTTCATTTTTTGAAGAAAACCGCCGGGGTAGTCTTGAACCAGGTAAAAATGCAGATTTTATTATCCTTGACCGGGATATAATGACCGTCCCTGAGATTGAAATACCAAGAGCCAGTGTATTATATACCTATATTGACGGTGAAGCTGTGTACAAAAGGTAAAGCAACTTTTTAGGTGAACATTGCCATCCCGGCTGGTGTTTATACTGCTTTGCTTTAAAAATAATGAAGAATTTCCTATTCGTATTGATGCTTTTGCCTGGTGTTGCTGTTTTCAGTCAGTCCATTCAGGTTGTTGATTTTGAGCAGTTACAATCCCGGCTGGAACTCAGAAATGACACCACCTATGTAGTTAATTTCTGGGCTACCTGGTGTCTGCCATGCATAAAAGAAATGCCTGCTTTTCAGCAACTTCATAAGGAATATGCTTCCGAAAAGGTGAAAGTGCTACTCGTCAGCCTTGATTTTATTAAACACATTGATTCACGACTTATTCCCTTCATCGAAAAGCATCAACTTTCGCCGGAAGTGATTGTGCTCAATGATCCGGATGCCAATGCATGGATTGATAAGGTAAGTCCTGACTGGTCGGGAGCCTTGCCGGCCACCCTGATATTCAATCGGAACTTCAGGGGCTTTTATGAGCAGGAGTTCAATTACATCTCACTTAAACATATTGTTGATTCAAACCTCGTAAAACTATGAAAAACAAATTAATGACACTTTTATTTTCTTTTATTTTTGCTTCCTTATCTATGGCTCAGGGCTATGTAGCCGGTGATCGGGCGATTGATTTCAGACTCAAAAATATTGACGGGAACTATGTTTCGTTGGCAAACTATCCGGATGCCAAAGGATTTATAGTGATTTTCACCTGCAACCACTGTCCTTATTCAGTTGCTTATGAAGACCGTATTATTGACCTGGATAAAAAATTCAAACCTCTGGGTTATCCTGTCATTGCTATCAATCCCAACGATCCTGAGCTGCAGCCTCAGGATGGATTTGAGAAAATGAAATCCCGTGCCGCAGAGAAAGGATTTACTTTCCCTTACCTGATTGATGAAGGTCAGAGAGTATATCCGGTATATGGTGCCAACCGGACACCGCATGTATTTTTACTTCAGGCTGAAAATGGCTTGAATAAGGTGAGGTATGTTGGGGCAATTGACGACAATTATCAGGATGAAACCGCGGTGAAAGAAAAGTATGTTGAAAATGCAGTCAATGCACTTATTAAAGGCCAAAAACCTGAACCGGATTTTACCAAAGCCATAGGCTGTACCATCAAAAAGAAAAATTAATCTCACAGCAACTGTATATTTTGCTCTGTTAAATGTTATTTTTGCCGGCGGAAAGTTCTGCCGGTTTTTTTTGTGTATGGAAGAAAAAGATATTCGATACGGATTGCCTGATTTTGGTAGTGAGCTGGAACTGACTACTTCTTTAAGCAGTGGCAAAGGCGGACAGCATGTAAATAAGACCGAAACCAGGGTGGAACTCCGGTTCAATGTCTTTCATTCTAACTTACTTAGTGAAGCGCAACGCGAGCAGCTCATAAACCGGTTATCCAATCGTATCTCCAGGGAAGGCTACCTGAGAATGTATGCCCAAAAATACCGAAGCCAACTGGCAAACCGCAATGATGTGTTAGATCGCTTTTACCAAATGTTGGCAAAGGCGCTTAAACCTAAGAAGCCCAGGATTAAAATCAGGGTTTCCCCGAGACAAAAAGCCCAACGACTGGATGAGAAAAAATCGCAATCACTCAAAAAGGAGTTGCGAAAGCCGCCTGATTTATAAAAGGCTTAATCTCTTACATAATGAGGCATATCCTCAGGCAGGACAATTGATATTTCAACCAATCCGGCTGTTTCACCCTCTTTGAACCAGGGTGCCTGAAAGATCATTTTTTTCCTGCCTTGCTTCTCAATGGTATAAATATTGGCAGTACCCTGTGATAGCATTGTTTCCATTTTGGCTATAGAATCCGGATGGTGGCAAGGATGCAAATGCTTTCCGATGAGGTGTTTACCTCCATATTTCTGAAACACCTGTTGAGAATACCCATTCATGTCAATAATGTTTCCTGCTTTATCTGACACGGTAATTGCCACGGGGAGCGTTTCGAGCCATTCAACCATAGTTGTATATTTTTGTGACAAAAATACAGAAAATCATTTGCTACTCCCGAAATAATTGTATATTTGCTGCCTCAAACAAGAATGGCTCCGTGGCTCAACTGAATAGAGCATCTGACTACGGATCAGAAGGTTACAGGTTTGAATCCTGTCGGAGTCACAAGAAGGCTGTCTCAAAAAGGCAGCCTTCTCATTTTATAGCATGTAAAGTTAGTTTATTCAATTTATAGGATCCATTTATATCTGTCAAGAATGCTTTAACTTTGATAATTAAATAGATACATTAAATCATTTCCGTTCTGTCATAACCAGCCATTTAATTCATCGGGTTTAATAATTTTGTCCTTAGCTTTAAAAGTTATCAGCAGAGTAAAATATTATTTTGAAAAAAAAACATAGCATTATATCTCTTACCAATAAATATTGTAACTTAGCTGAGTAAAGCACCAACGGTTATGAAAACTAGGTTTATTCTGTTTTTTGTTTGGTTATGCACTTCTTCAATAGTAACCTCCGGAGTTTTTGCCGGCCATCCGTATGAAGTAGTCCTTGTAAAAGGAAAAGTAAATTACAAGGATCGTGAGTTAAAAAGGGGCGATAAGCTGATCCTCACCGATATGGATATCAGGGAAAATATGAATAGAGAATATTCGCATTTTTCTTTTGGTACCAATTCAGATGAAGTTCATTTTCTGGATGTTGAGCGTCGTAAAATAATCCTCATTTCCGCTCGCATCAATAAACAGGGCAGGGACCTTATGCTTGCCACCAGGGGCATAAAATTTGTCAGGAGTGATTTCGAATTCCAACGGGCTTTTTCGCCTGAAAATGGGGTGCTCACTTTGCTTGCTGAAGATACTTTGATCTGCACCGGTCTTGATGTTTATAGGTTTACTCAAAACACAAAATTGGCTGTCGGATATCAATGGAATGGATTAGAAATTTTTCAGGAAATTGGCCATAATGATACACTTTTTCTTACACGTCACTCACTTTTCAGCATAGATACGCCGGAGGGACCTGTTCAGCTAAACTCTTTCGAAATTGAAAAAATAAATCTCTATCTGTTAAATGATACATCTTCACACGCAAAGACGATTCTGCCTGACATTCAACCTTTTTCTCTATATTTTCTAAACGACATCATTCAGTACTATGCCCAGGTTAAGCATGATGGTATAGGAATGGATGCCAACACTGTATTTCAAATGATCATGCCCGATTTGATTGGTAGTCGTCAGATTCAACGGGAGTTTGGCATGCTGAATGAGCAAGAAGCAAAACAATGGCTCAAAATGAGGATAAAATATATTTTTTCACTCTGATATTCATATAATTATGAAAATTGGATTTTATTTTCCCCTGCTTTTTCTGCTATTTTTTATTGAAATAATGCCTCAAACAGTGCGTGCCCAATCAACCAGAGATGGGATGCGTATAGGCAGAGATGAAAATGGTTCAGTAAACAATGTCATGTATTTTAAGGATGGCGAACCCATTTATCATTGGATTGAAAAAAATAAATTGACCCGCTTTGATGGTGACTGGCCAATTGAAAAGACACTTGCTTATCTGAACACCAAACTGGGAATAAGTCTCGACATTTCTCTTGAAACTTCCATATGCCTTGAGAGAATTGGTGACTACTATCTCAATACCCATAAGGATTATAAAACCACCGAAAAATTTTATCTGGCAACGACTCATATGCTTGAGAAATTGGGCAATGATTTAAGGTCTGGGTATATGTATTTTTTCCTGGGAAACCTTTACCAGAATTGGAACAAGCCTTATGATGCTGAAACCTGGTATCAAAAATCAGTTGAAGTTTACAAAGAGCTGCCTGCTTCCTACACCGGTAGTTATGCACTCATTCTGAAAGCCATTTACACCAGCTATCTGCAGGCCGGTATGAAAGCTGAAGCGGTTGACTATATAGAAAAATATCTGGAATTGGGGATACTGGACAGCAATAATCCAGATGAACGCATGGGTTTGCTTGTTTACCTTGGTGATGGGTATTGGGATACCGGACGAAAGCAAGAAGCCTTGAATGTTTATATGGAATCATTGCCGTTGATTGAAGCAAAAGTAGGGGATACTGCTAAAGAGTACCAGGAATTTTTATTTTTAATAGCCGTTATGTTCGATGAAAATGATTTTAAAAAGGAAGCTATACCCCTGTATTGGTCAATACTTGAAATGGAATCTGTTCAATTGAATGAAGGAAAAGTATTAGACATTTATAGCCGTTTAGTGGAATATTATTCTGAAAAACATGACTTCCGGATGCTGGCCCATGTTGTTGACAAAATGCTTCCTTTTATCAGTAAGTACAAGAATACTGATAAGGAATTCTATGCTGGTCAGCTTCAATTTTTCAGCAATATGTATCAGTCTCAAGGCAAATATGATCTTGCAGAGAAGTATCTGCTTGAATGTATTCAAATTCAAAAAGAATTGTATTCAGAAACGGATACAAGGGTTGGATCATCCCTCATTGACCTTGGAGTCATATACACCCAGATGCATAATACGGCCCAGGCCCGCGATTTTGCAGAACAAGGAATGAACATACTTAAGAAGGGGGGTAAAGTTCAGGAATCAGCAATGATCCAATATTTGAAGATACAGGCGCAGTGTCAAATGTATGGAATGGAATACAAAGAAGCTGAAAAGACCTATAAACAAATATTACAAAGAACACCCCGTAAAGGTATGGTAGAAGCTGATTATGGAGGATTGACAGAAGTTGAATATGGAGTTATTGCAGAACTTGATTATGCAATTAATTTAGGTACTCTGGCGACAATTTACTGGTATTTAAAGGAATATTCCCTATCGGCAAGTACATACCTTGAAGCACTTGAGATTGTTGAAAAAACAGGATCGCCCCAATGGCCTCAATATGCAAACATTATGGGAAATCTTGCAATGGTATATGCTAAAACAGGTGATTTTAATGCAGCACTGAAATGGAGTACATCAGCCATTTCAAAATACCGCGAAATTCAGTATGAGCTCCATCCTGATTTTCTGACACAGAAGATAAATCGTAGCATGTACCTCGAAGGAGCAGGAAGGATTACTGAATCTGTTTCTGAGGCGATCGAATGTAATGAAGCTGTGGTATCAATGGTTGACCAAAATCTGCTGTACTGGTCTGAAGATGAAATGGAAGCATACATAAACGTGCATAGTAATCTGTTTTTTGATTATTTGCATTCGAATTATCTGCGCAACTGCGTAAGTAACCTGCAACTTTGCGGTAAAGCTTACAACAACCAGCTTTTTCTTAAAGGTCTGCTCCTGAAATCTTCCAGAAAGTTTCAGCAAGCTGTTGCCGGCGCAAATGATACCATACTTTCAGCACTCACATTGCAGCAACGGAATATCCGCACTGAGCTTGAAACAATCTATACCCTGCCTGCCGATCAGCGTAAATCTGAGCCCGAAAAGCTGGAGCAGGAATATTCGGGCCTTCAAAAACAAATAAAACAGCGAATTAGCGTGCTGGTAAAAGAGGGAAGATTTAACAGCAATTTGCTGATGAGTGAAGAAATCATTTTTACTCAGGTGCGCGATGCGCTTGCTCCGGGACAAGCTGCCATTGAGTTCCTGAGCTTTAAACATAACGATAAATGTGTTGATACAGATACCGTTTACTACTGCGCACTGGTTTTAAGAAAGGAATATATTTGGCCTGAAATGATATTTCTTACTACCGGTAATGAGCTTGAAGATTTGCTAAAGAAGCATCCCGATGAGATTTATAATATTGGAAATCCCGGCTTATATGATGAAATCTGGAAACCACTCGATAAGTTTCTGGAAGGCATTGAAATGGTATTCTATTCACCATCGGGATTGCTGAACAGGGTAGCTTTTTCTGCGATCCCTAACCATAAAGGACAGGTTTTGTCGCAACTGTATAAACTTACCAATCTGGCTTCAACACGAAACTTATTGGCTGATGTTTCTTCCGTCCATGGAAATTCAGGGACGGTATATGGTGGCATTGATTATAATGCCGATACAATAACGCTGAACAAGCTGGCCAGATCATATTCAATTGATAAACAATACTTTGCTTTCGAAAATGAAGTTAAACGAAGTCTCAGGGGCACCGCCTGGGATTACCTTCCGGGAACCAAAGCTGAAGCTCGGGAGATCAGCCGGATCATGACAGGCGGCAATATGCTGTCCAGGACAATGCTCGATCAGGAGGCGACAGAAGAATCGTTGAAAGCCATGGATGGAAACTCATCATCGGTTATTCATATTGCCAGTCATGGATTTAGCTTTCCATCATCTGATCCGAATGATTTACCAGGAAAACAATTGGCAGTTTCAAGTTATAAGGCTTATACAAATGCTGAAAATCCACTGATGCGATCAGGATTGCTTTTTGCCGGCGCAAACCATGCCTGGATAAAAGGCGAATCATCGGCCGGGGCAGAAGATGGAATACTCACAGCTTATGAATTAGCAAATGTTGATCTTTCGGGGACAGACCTCATGGTGCTTTCAGCCTGCGAAACAGGCTTGGGAGATATAAAAGGAAGTGAGGGTGTTTTCGGTCTGCAACGTTCAATGTTTATGGCTGGAGTAAAAAGTGTAATTGTTTCGCTTTGGGAAGTCCCTGATTTTGAGACAATGGAGTTGATGACCCTGTTTTATGAAAAACTAATGAAAGAGAAAAACCCCGAAACTGCGTTTCAACTGGCTCAACAGGAAATGAGGAACCGATATATTAATCAGCCCTCTTTATGGGCAGGCTTTGTATTTATCCGTTAAACGCCACATAATGAAACCCGGTTCCTCGAAGAAAAATACCAGTCGATCAAAAAAATACACCCGGATACTTCAAAGAATCCGTTCTTTTTTGAATTTTATTTTCCCCGGAATTACATGGCTTAAGGCGTTCTTAATGTCGCTGCATTCCATGTGGATGATTATTATTGCATTGCTTTGGCTTGGGCATGTGAATTATATGGACGGTTTTGAGTTTATGAATGACTATTTTAACATGAGGTCATTTTTTAAAGAGTATGTATTTAAAGATTCAATAACTGTTGATGACGTTGATAAGATGCTGTTTATCAATACATCCAGAAACAATGAACTGCTTCCTTTTGATAACGATAATACCATAAATACGGTAATTACCGATCGTACTGTTTTAGCTGATAAATTGAAAATACTGAATGAGAATCAGGATAAAGTAAAGTTCGTCATCTGTGACGTATTTTTTGAAAGCCCATCAGATAATGCAACTGCTGACAGTCTTCTGCAGAAGGAAATCAGGAAATTGACCGAAGCCAAGAAATTCGCAATGCCAGGTTTTTACAACGATGTTGAAAAGGAAATGATTGTTCCGGTTTTTGAAGGTACGACAGGGCTTTCGCAATATCGTTCTTCATTTTTGAACATTCAGTTTCTTAAATATTCGCTAATACTTTATAAAGACATGCCTCAGATACCCTTGATGGCCTGGGAGGCGATGACCAATAAAAAAATGCAAAGAAAAGAACTTGGGTTCATCAATTATTACACACATGATGGCAAGTGGGTGTTGAATACTTTCATTCCTGAGTTCAGATATGCGCAGTCAGACCTTATTGAAGGCCTGAATTATTTCCAATTGGGACTGTTTGAAGATTACCTCCTAAATGAGGATCAAATTGTCATTATCGGCGATTTTGAAGGATCAAACGATATTCACCATTCCATGGCCGGATTGATTTCAGGCCCTATGATACTCGCTAATATTGTTGCTTCTTTAATGAATAACGATCACGTGATTTCAATGTGGTACATTATTCTTTTGTTTGTTGTGTTTTTCTATGTTTCTTATCATAGCCTTTGTTATCATAGTAAATCAGAGCATGGTGCAAGCCGTTGGGGAAAAATTATTTACCAGATTAAAGATAAAAAAATCTACTTAATATTGCTTTTATTGGTTTATGTGTCTATGCTGTTTTTTCATCATTATTTGCATATCCTGATCCTTTTAAGTTACTTCGGATTAATTGATTTCTTTACAAGTTATATTTTTTATTCTCCAAAAAGAGGTTTACCCTAATTACGCAGAAAGTCCTGCCGGAAAAGAAAAAAGGTTGATAAACTTATTGGTTATCTGTTTATCTGTGTTTTACGGCTATATATCTTTTATGTTTCAGAGTGATTACGCATTATAAAATTGATTAGAATAGATTTTGAAATGTAGTCTTATCTGGGATATTGTCAGGCGTATAGTTAGGGTCTGCTGAAAAACCCTTATCTTGTTATAACAAAGCAGATTATTTTTATTTTTGGATTAACTTATGTGCGGATTTTTGGATAAAACCTGCAAAAAGCATGCATCCAGCTCCGAATATAGGAGTCCTTCACCGTTAACTATGGCTCGTTTTGAGGCGCCATTTGAATGCACCCTTATTTCTAAAGACAGATGGGTGGTGTTGGGTAATTTAATCCCATGGAATGAAATTTGAAAAATTTATCTCAAACATGTAGGCATTAATAAAACTGGCCGTCCTTCAATCAGCCCACAAATATTATGGATTACGCAGTATATAAAGAAAGAGGATGGCTAGTTGGCAGCGGTGTAATCGAAGCTGCCTGCAAATCGGTGGTAATATAGCGCATGTGCCGTAGCGGTCTGTATTGGTCAATTGAAGGCTGACAGGCAATCCTAAACCTAAGATTCATTGTTAAATCTGAAAGATGGGATAGCTTTTGGAATGAGTTTTTCTTGTATATATTATCCTAAAACTGCTGCGTAATATGTGAACAGATCTCTTTAATATTGTATTTTCTAATTCCCCGACTTAGAAAGTGTATCCCAGTAGAAAAAAGGATCTTTTTGTTTTAGCTTGCAGAAATACGTAATCAGACATTCCGTTCGCTATTTCATACCTATATTCAACTGAGAACTTTTTATATTTGGTTCCTAGA
>JAVEQP010000013.1:0-23499 GCA_034007585.1 Lentimicrobium sp.
GACTATGAAAAAAATTACATTTGTATTTCTAATTTTGGCACTGATAATTTCAATTAATGCCAGTTCACAGGAAAAAATTGAACTTCCGTTCTTCGACGATTTTGAAGAAACAATAAGTAATGATGCCATTTTCACAAAATGGACAACTGAAAATCTGCAGGGTTGGCAATTCTGGCATTTAATACCCTGGAATGGCAATCCCGGGCAATGTATGCGTTTTGAAAAGACTGATCTTATGCAGAATGATTGGCTCATTACAAAGCCAATTAATTGTGAAGGGTCTAATCAGTTAAAAATCAATTTTGACACTTGGTTTAATAATACCGGACCAAAACCAAAACTCTTCTACACCAATAGTTATAATGGGAATGCATTGCAATCGAACTGGACAGAACTCAGTTATTCGCTAGGTGAAAGCGAAAATATTTGGAATAGTGTAGACCATATCATCATTGATAATTCTAATGAATCAATCTATTTTGCATTTCAATACGAGGCAGATGCAAATGCAGGTATTAATTTCCTGTTGGATAATTTTAGTGTTAAAAGTTACACACCGCCTGTACCGTTTGAATTGGTTGGTAATACAGATCATTTTGAGTTTTACACCAATATTCCGGGAAATTCAGATTACTATCTGGAAATAAACGACGTACTGGAAAACCAATTTGAAAAACTAAGTTCTCTCTGGGACAGGCCCGGAAAAGAAAACGTTTTTAATGAAAGTCAGAAAATCAAAGTTTATTACGCAGATAAGCAAGACATCGATATTATTAACCCGGAAACTCCAACATGGAAATGTGGTTTTCATAATTTAACTACACTTGAAATTTACCTTTCTCCTTTATCAAATCCTGCTCAGGTAAGTTATTATTCAGATCTTCATACACTGGAACAAAATGAATTCTCGCAGCTGGCGGTTGGAAAAAAATTTATGCGTAACCGCGATAATTTACCTCCCCATTTCCTGGAAGGATTCGGATTGTATGAATCCGGATTCAGACCTCGCAGAGATTCTATTATAAAATATCTAAGTAATAACCCTGTACCGGACTATAATTTTATCTCCGACACTTCAGGGATATGCAATATGCTAAAGAAAGATTTAATAGTAAGTAATGTAGAAGGACAAATACTTTCTGGGTGGAGCTATCTGTCTGTTGGTCCCGGAGCCTCTTCCTTTATCAATAGCCAATGGCCTGCCTATTTAAAGTATTTCTATACAGAATCAGAAATCACAAGGATAAAGCTACTTATATCCACTACTGACTTTGATTTTTACGGCGCAATATCTGATTCAACCCATTTCTCTGAGATAGTATCATATTTTGAAGGGGCCTACTCTTTTTATCAGGATAACTACATGTATAGGCCAAATCATCGCTTTAATGTGGTTATTGTTCCCACTGAACCAATCGGGATGCAGTTATTGAACTACGATGATTATTTTAATGGTGGTGTCGCCTGCGGTGGAGACCTGGTAATTGAGCTTTCACCCAATTATAATTATAACGAACAGATTTATTATAGTAAGTATTTCGGATATAACGGAATGTGTGCTCATGAATTTTTTCACATCTTCTATAACCACTTTATGTGGCAAATACCTGGTGGTTTCTGGGCTGAAGGTACAGCTGACTTCAGTCAGCGCCATTCTTTAGGATGGGAGATCCCGGAACATAGTCTGTGGGAAATTAACTGGCTGTTTAATGCTTATGCAACGGAATATAATGTAGATGTGAATCTGGAGCATATCAGCACAAACCCAAACCAGGTGCTGGATATCTATTTCCTGGGTGACATGTTTTTCGAGTACATTCATGAGTATCATGGAGGCTATGAAAAAATCAGAGAGTTCTTTAATTCAGGCATGGATTATTCAGTCTTTAATGCAACATACAATGAGATAGATAATGGATACATCAATTATCTGAAAGGATTTATTTCCTTTGGGATAGACGAACCTTTTAGTGTGAATCAATTTACTATCTATCCCAATCCCTTATCAGACAATTCAACCATTTCATTTGATATCACTGAAACGGGAAAAGTATCCCTGTCAATTTGCAGTTTAACAGGCATTAAAATTTATTCGATTACAGAAGCAAAATTAGCATGCGGAAATTATAACTTTCAAATCGACAGAAGGAAATTAACTCCGGGAATATATATTGTTTCCTTATCAACTCCAACAGCTCATTCAAATTTAAAATTAATTGTGAATGACTAATCTGACTAAAAAGGGTAACAAGAAAAACTGGCCATAACAGCAAAATATATGACAATTGCCGTTTACGTGCAGAATTGGAAGTATACAGCTGCAACAACTTTAGTGAGGCTCGGCAAGAAAACAACCCGCAATCGGCAACTGCATTTATTTGCGAGCCGTTAGGTTTCATGCTAAAAAGAAGAAAGCCAATGCACATTTGGCACATTTACAAGCTCTATAACACTGGCTGATACTTCAGCTTGTAAAACAGCCAAATTTTTGCCCACGCTCAAAAAAACAAAAGTAATAATTAGAGAATATTACTGAAATTAAGTATCTTTGTCTAAATCCTACTAAGTTTGACAGTTGCAAATTACATAAAACAATTATTATCCTACGAAGAGTATTCATTCTCCCTGGATGAATTAATTGAGAATATTCATAAAAGTGAGACTTCTATAAAAAGTGAACTCTCTCGACTAATTGCTAAAAAAGAAATAGTCAACCTTCGAAAGGGTTTTTATCTTATTATAACACCCAGGTATTCATCAGCGCAAAAATTGCCAATTCAACTTTATTGTGAGAAACTTTTCAAATATTTAGACAGAAATTATTATGTTGCTCTTTTTTCAGCAGCAAAATTTCACGGTGCAAGCCATCAACAAGTTCAAAAAGACTACATAATAACAGAGAAGCCTAAATTCAACGACATTTCAAAAACTACAATTGATATTCGTTTTTTCACAACAAGTAACTGGACTGAAAAAAATATCCAAATTAAGAAATCTGATGCTGGCATATATAAAGTTTCAAGTCCTGCCCTGACAATTGTTGATTTGATACATTATCAAACAAAGTTGGGTGGAATTAACAGAATGCTTGCAGTTATTGAAGAATTGTCAGAAGAATTAAATGAATCGGATTTAGTTGAACTTTTAAATTGGTATCCGAATAAAAGCACTTTGCAAAGGTTCGGTTTTTTGTTGGAAGAACTTAGGATTTATGAAGAATTTCAGGAATTAATATTTATGAATTTAAAAGCAACAAAAAAATTTCCAGTTTTACTTAGCCCAAAGTCAACAGAGAAACCTGGAGCTGTTAATAATAGATGGAAAGTTGCTATCAACATAAAATTGGAAAGTGATATATGATTCCAAAACCACATATCGCAAAATGGCAACAATATGCCCCGTGGAAGGAATTTGCACAAGTTGAGCAGGATTTAATTATTTCCAGAACTTTGGTAGAAATCTTCTCAGATGAGTTCCTCAGAAAAAATCTTGCTCTCAGAGGAGGAACCGCTTTACACAAATTGTATCTCAATCCTGCAACAAGATATTCTGAGGACATTGATTTGGTTCAAATAAAACCGGGTCCCATTAAACCAATAATGCAACGAATAGGAGAAGTAGTTACATTCTTCGAGGAAAAAAGGGCTACTCAGGTTCGTGGACATGGAGCGAAAGCTTTATATCGATTCACATCGGAATATGAAGAAATAAGAATGCGCCTGAAACTTGAAGTTAACTGCAAAGAGCATTTCAACGTGCTTAATTGGGTTGATTTTCCTTTTGAAGTTGAAAGTGAATGGTTTTCTGGTAAAGCAGAAATAAGAACTTACAATGTAAACGAGCTTTTAGGCACCAAACCTAGAGCACTATATCAGCGAAGCAAAGGACGAGATTTGTTTGATTTAGATTATTCAAGGCAAAATATTGACTTGAACTATGAAAAAGTCATAGCCTGCTTTAAGGATTATACTTCGTTTTCTACAGGGAAAAGACCACCAAGTAAAAAGGAGTTCTTATTAAATATCGAAGAAAAAGAAAATAGCGCTGAGTTTACGGGTGATATGGAGGCTCTTCTGAGACCAGAAATAAAATACAATCAAAGTGAAGCTTTTGATTGGTTAAAAACAGAATTAATAGCGGAAATCTAAGAAACCGTTTTGAAATCATTTATCAGCCAAGAAATCGGGAGAATTGTTCATTACTTTAACCCGCCCCGCGAAGTTTGTTAACTTTGCACCTTTGCAAACAGCCCTTTTATTATGTCCATAACCGTAAATCATATTTCCAAGCGTTACGGAGCGCAACTGGCGCTCGATGATGTTTCGTTTAGCATTAATCCCGGTGAAATTGTGGGTTTACTTGGCCCCAATGGCGCAGGCAAGTCCACCATGATGAAAATCATTACCTGCTTTATTCCGGCTTCTTCGGGCGAGGCGCGCGTGTTCGGTTTTGACACCCGGGAACAATCACTTGAAGTGCGTAAGAAAATCGGTTATCTTCCCGAAAACAATCCGTTATATACCGATATGTATATTCGGGAATACCTGGAATTTATTGCAGGCCTTCATCAGTTGGGCAAGAAAACTGACAGTCGGGTTGCAGAGATGATGGAAGTTACCGGTTTAAATCCTGAAAAAGGCAAGAAAATAGGCGCACTTTCCAAAGGGTTCCGCCAAAGAGTTGGGCTGGCCCAGGCCTTAATTCATGATCCGGAAGTGCTTATACTGGATGAGCCAACTTCAGGCCTCGACCCCAATCAACTGGCCGATATCCGGCAACTGATCGTAAATATCGGTAAGGAAAAAACCGTAATGCTCTCCACCCACATTATGCAGGAAGTAGAAGCCATGTGCAGTCGCGCCATTATTATTAACCATGGCAAAATTGTGGCCGATGATTCTACCGTCAATTTACTTTCGGGAACCGGGAAAGCCATATGTATTATTGTTGAATTTGATCAGGGAATTACGCCTGACTTATTAAAGAAAGTTAAAGGGGTGAGCCGTGTTTCGCGCATTACGGGACATACCTGGTCGATAGAATCAGATTCCGGCACCGATGTGCGTCAGGAGTTGTTCCAACTGGCTGTAACGAATCAGTTGTCCGTACTTTCCATGCAAAAGCCGGCTAACCGGCTGGAAGATATTTTCCAGCAGCTTACTCAAAAATAAATTTCTTCTGCGTGATATAATTCCCTCATTAAGGAATAATATTTACCTTTGCGGCAGCGGATGAAAGCCGCGATGGAAAGATTTGATTGATTGCAACCATTAAAAAAAATGCTAAAGCATCTCCCGCCATTAATCATACATTTCCGCTATTCATTATTCATCGTTTAAAAGTAACATTATGTCTTATTTATTTACCTCTGAATCGGTTTCAGAAGGACATCCCGATAAGGTAGCCGATCAGGTTTCAGATGCCCTGCTTGATGAATTTTTACGCTTTGACCCCAGCTCAAAAGTGGCGTGTGAAACACTGGTAACCACCGGGCTAACCGTATGTAGTGGCGAGGTACTTACCACCGGTTATGTAGATTTACAGAAAGTAGTGCGCAGAACCCTGGCCCAAATTGGTTACACCAACAATGAATATCGTTTTGAAGCCGAAAGTTGTGGTATTATTTCAACCATACACGATCAGTCTGCAGACATTCATCGTGGTGTAAATCGCGTCAATCCTGAAGATCAGGGAGCCGGTGATCAGGGGATGATGTTTGGGTATGCCACCCGCGATATGGATAATTTAATGCCCATGCCCATTGAGTTGTCACACCTTTTCCTGCAGGAGCTGGCACGCATCCGCAAGGAAGGCCGGAAAATGAAATACCTCAGACCGGATTCAAAATCACAGGTTACCATTGAATATGACGACCACAATAAGCCTGTTCGTATAGATACTGTTGTAATCTCTACTCAACACGACGATTTCGCGGATCCATCGCTGCCACCTGATGAAGGGGACGAAAAAATGCGACTGAAAATTGAGCAAGATGTGAAAGAGATTTTAATTCCAGCAGTAATGGCTCAGTTGCCTGAAAGGGTCAAAAACCTGTTCAGCAGCGGAGATTATGTACTTCATGTAAATCCAACCGGAAAATTTGTAATTGGTGGCCCTCACGGTGACACGGGATTAACCGGCCGCAAAATTATTGTAGATACTTATGGCGGCAAGGGCGCACATGGCGGAGGAGCCTTTTCCGGTAAGGATCCTTCAAAAGTGGACCGTTCTGCTGCTTATGCTGCCCGCCACATTGCCAAAAATCTGGTAGCTGCCGGTGTGGCCGATGAATTGCTTGTACAGTTAGCTTATGCCATTGGGGTGGCCCAACCGGTGGGAATTTATGTGAATTCCTACGGAACTGCAAAAGTTAAAGATGCCCAGGGAAAGACACTAACCGATGGGCAGATCGCCGAAAAGATTAAATCATTATTCGATCTGCGGCCCTATGCAATTATAAAACGTTTCGAACTTGAAAACCCCATCTATCAGGCTACGGCCACCTACGGGCATTTTGGCCGTGATCCGCATATTGAAGAAGTGGAAGTTTATTATTCCAATGATTCAACTTTTGATAAACAGGTAAATGGGGAAACCAAACACTTTAAAAAAGTGGAGCTCTTTGGGTGGGAAAAAACAGACAGCGTTGATGAGATAAAGCAAGCTTTTAATCTTTAACCGATTTTCAAGCCTGTCTATCAGATAGAGTGCAAGCGTATCTTTTGATCTTTTTATCATACGAAATCCCCTCAATTCACCTGAAGTGAGGGGATTTCCATTTTAATTGGTTCGGGTTTAGAGGATTGATTACCGTTAGGTTTCGCACTTCTGAAGTTTAGTTATCTGAAATCAACCCCTAAGCACAGCGCCAGGAAAGGTTAACCCGACAGGGGAGTACATCCTTTGAAATGCAGCAGCATTTGCAGAACTTTAATAAAATGAAAAACCCCGGTCAGACCGGGGTTTTCCATTCACATTAAGTTAGACGAGTATTCCAAGTAAAACGAGTTGCATTAAGATAATTAACGTTTAACGATGAATTTTCGTGTAGTAGTGGCAGTGTTATTTAGCAAAAGCGAGTAAAAATAAATCCCATCATTAAAGTTACTTATGTCGATGGTAATTTTTCCATCCATTTTATCCAGCGGCTGACTGTAAATAGTGGTACCCAAAAGATTGGTAATTTTCACCTGGGCCTTACCCGCTGAAGCAGGCAATGTATATTCAAAATTTACCTGAGTAGAAGCGGGGTTGGGGAAAGCATTTGACAATTTAGCTTTTCCAGCTTCTTTATCGTCCACACCCAAATAGCCTATCTGGTAATGTATTACAAAGGAAAGGCTGTCATTAACATTTTCTGTATTGTAAACGGTAAACATTATGGAAGAGGTACCCTGATTGCCGCGATGCCTGTAATCACCTCTAAAAGACTCATCCGAAGCTCCCGGAGCCAGTATTATAGCCTCGGGTGTATCGAACACTTCCGGTGGGTAACACACTCCCCAGCAAATGTTGGAAGAAGTATTTTCAACAAGCGTCAAATCGTATTTCTTAACTTTAACAGAAACATCAATGTTGTTGGTATTTTTAATCTTTCCCATCACTTCAACAGGATCGATGGCGGGATCAATCAAAACAGATAATTGCTGGTTATTGTTAACTATTTGACCATCCATAGTCACTTCAAAGGAGAGAGCATTAATGGTATAAACCTGATATTCAACAATAACAGATGTTGAATCCACCGGGTTATTGGCATCAAAAAAAGTAAATCTAACCCTGGAAGCACCTTCGTGCGTGAGGTGTTTATAATCACCACGGAAAGAAGTTTCACTTCCTCCCAACGGAATCATGATAGGATCGGGCGATTCAAAAACATCAAAAGGATAACAATATTCGCCCCAACAAAAGTTGGATTGTGTATTTTCAATTAATGAGAGATCATATTTTTTAACCTTAACCTGCAAGTCATCACTCCCAAAATTAGATACTACAAGCGGAACTTCAATGGGATCAATATCGGGGCTGTTCAAAACCACTATTTCCGCATCGTTTGGCAACATAGCTTCATCCTGGAATACAGCCAAAGATGATTGAGCCTGAAGCCCAATGTTTAAGCCGGCAAATATTGAAAGTAAAAGTATAATTTTTTTCATGTGAAGACAATTAATTTAACAAACAATTCATTGCAAATATCGTGCTAAAGTTGCTTAACCTCAAATGTAATTAAAGCAATCACGATATAAGGCTTTATTAGCATCGGCAAAGCTATAAAGTTAAACTCAATATTTACAATATTTTTGTATTAAATTTGTTAAAGTTGCTAAAATTGCGCTGATAGTAGCTCGTTTTATTATAACATTTTGGCCAACTTACACAACTTTATCCTGTTATTATCAATAATTTAAATAACACTCCCTTATAAAAAGTTTACTTTTTTAAATTGTCATCGGACTCGTTGAAGATTATCAGGCTCTGGCAAAAAGTCAACACATTGTTGAAATTATCCCTGCTATATTTGACAGAAAGGATTTCGGCAGAACTCTATACATTTAACCGTTGATAATCGGGAATCTCCTCAAGGAAATTCAGGCTTCCAGTAGAATAATCCACACGGGCGCAGTGATGATCCAAGCCATTGGTGATCAGAAGATAATCGACTTTGAGACTCAGATTATACCGGGCGGCCTGAAACATTGCTTCCGTGGAGAGTTTAACAGATGAGGCCTTACATTCAGCAATCATCATGGCTTTACCCGTGTTGTTAAATACCAGCAGGTCGAACCGCTGCTGCAATCCATTAACCTTCAGGCCACTTTCAACAGCCATCAAAGTAAGCGGAATATTTTTAACTGTAGTGAGGTAACTGATTAAATGCTGTCTGACCCACTCTTCGGGGGTAAGTCGTACATAACGCTTTCGGGCGGGATCAAAGATGTATTTTCTTCCGTTTTGTTCCTCACGTACATTGAAGTTAAAGCCCGGGAAATTAAGTTGTTCCATATATTTCTATTCCTTAGGACAAATCAGGTTGCGTCACTTTAAAAAGGTAATTGACAGGGCAAAGACCAAACGGCTAATATACAACATATGAATAGAGGAATCGTCAATGGTTAATAAAAGCCAGCGTAAAATGTTTTACATTTGCACCACAGCAAGCTGAATGAAACTATGAAGACAAAACAGGACATCACTGAGAACTGGTTACCACGCTATACGGGCACACAATTAAATGAATTTGGGGAATATATTCTACTTACCAATTTTAGCCATTATCTCGATCTTTTTGCGTTGTGGAATAAGGTTGAAATAAAGGGGCTTAATCGCCCCATGCCGAGTGCAACTGCAGGCGATATTACCATCATCAATTTCGGGATGGGCAGCGCCAATGCCGCTACCGTTATGGATTTGCTGGGCTGTATTAAGCCACAGGCAGTTTTGTTTTTGGGTAAATGCGGTGGACTGAAACGCAAGGCTGAACTGGGCGATCTCATTTTGCCCATTGCCGCCATACGTGGGGAGGGAACCTCTGACGACTACTTCCCTGAAGAGGTGCCTGCCCTACCTGCCTTTAGCCTGCAAAAAGCTACTTCCACTACCATTCGTGACTTTGGCCGCGACTATTGGACAGGTACCGTATATACCACCAACCGAAGGGTGTGGGAACACGACGAAATTTTCAAAGACTATCTGCGCTCCATTCGTGCCATGGCCATTGACATGGAAACCGCCACCATATTCAGCGTTGGATTTTTTAATGAAATCCCAACCGGAGCGCTGTTGCTCGTTTCAGATCAGCCTATGATTTCATCCGGTATTAAAACCGAAGAGAGTGACAAGCAGGTAACCGAAGATTTTGTGGAAATGCACCTGCACATTGGCATTGAATCCCTCAAACAACTCATAAATCAAGGCCTTACTGTTAAACACCTAAGGTTCTAATATTTCTATTACTTCCCTCATGATCCAGGATTTTCAGCAAATAGTCAGCGATATAAAAAAAAGGATTTTCTATCCAGTTTACCTGCTCAGCGGTGAAGAAGCATATTACATAGACCAACTCAGCGATCTGATAGAAGACACCGTTCTTACTGAAAACGAAAAAGAATTTAATCAAAATATACTTTATGGTCGTGACGTAGATGCCCGCACCATTGTGGAATATGCCAAACGATATCCTATGATGGCCAGTCATCACGTGATTATTGTTAAAGAAGCACAGGAAATAAAAGATCTTGAGGATCTGAAAAAATACGTGGAGCAACTGTTAAAAACCACCATACTGGTTATCTGCAATAAGTACAAAAAGTATGACAAACGTACCAGTCTGGCCAAACAAGTGATTGATAAAGGGGTGTTTTATGTATCAGATAGATTGTATGAAGACCGGGTACCAGCCTGGATAAACAACCGGGTGAATGAACTCAGCTACCACATTACCAGCAAAGCCTGTAACATGATGGCCGATGCTCTGGGTTCCAATCTTCAAAAAATTGACAGTGAGCTTCATAAGTTATTTATAAACATACCAGCCGGCAGTGAAATTACGGAAGCTGAGGTTGAAAAATACATTGGTATAAGCAAAGATTATAATGTATTTGAGCTTCAGGACGCCCTGGCAACAGGCAATGTTCTTAAAGCCAATCGCATTGTCAACTATATACAGTTTAACCCCAAGGACAACGTACTGGTAAAAAACCTCCCGATTTTATTTTCGTTTTTTGCCAAACTCATGCTTTTCCATACGGTAGCTGACCGGCCTCAGCCAGAAATTATAAGTGTAATGGGCATTAGCCCCGGGCTGGTCTATAAATACCGTCAGGCCGCTAAGAATTATCCGCCACCACGCCTGGCACGAGTTATTGGTTTGTTTAATGAATTTGACCTAAAAAACAAAGGCATAGGTGCTGCTTCTACTTCAGAAGGAGATCTGCTTAAAGAATTGACTTATAGGATATTACACAGCTAATATCTCCATCCTGACTGTTCAGATTAAACACATCGCTCACGAAA
The DNA here is from genome assembly GCA_034007585.1 of Lentimicrobium sp. GTDB lineage: Bacteria > Bacteroidota > Bacteroidia > Bacteroidales > Lentimicrobiaceae > Lentimicrobium. Next base: position 11,014 of record JAVEQP010000013.1, read on the forward strand.
CGATTGAGTACATCATCCTTAGGCTAAAACTTTTCCCACCGGTGCGCGGTATAAATCAACCATTAATTGAAGAGTTTATCAATCAGGGGTTGATATTTTTGCATAATAAAACTCCGTTTCAACTTGAGTGTTGGTGTGAGTTCGCCACCTGAGATGGTCCATTCATTGCTCACGAATTCCACCTTTTTGACTTTTTCAGTATTGCCAAATTCTTTGTTAAATTCATCAATGACCCGCATCAATCGCTGTTTAATCCGGGGATTTTGTAGCATTTCTGCATCTGAAGTATATTCCACACCTTTTATCCGGCACCAGGAACGCAGGTGATTGAAATCGGGTACCACTATGGCTGCCGCGAACTTCTGATTTTCGCCAACCACTATTAGGTTATCGATAAAAGGTGATTCCTTGACTTTATTTTCCATTAATTCCGGAGCAATATACTTTCCGAGCGAGGTTTTAAAAATCTCTTTTTTACGGCCGGTAATCTTAAGTTGTCCTTCAGGTTCAAACTTACCAATATCGCCGGTATGAAACCATCCCTCACTATCAATTACTTCGGCCGTTAGTTCAGGGTTTTTGTAATAGCCCATCATAATATTGGGTCCTCTGGCCAGAATTTCACCATCTGGTGCAATTTTCATTTCCACACCTCTGAGTGGAGGACCGACAGTGCCTATTTTAATACCATTGGCATCGGTACTGGTTACGGCAATCACGGGTGAAGTTTCCGTAAGACCATAGCCTTCGTAAACCGGCAAGCCTGCAGCCCTGAATGTACGTACCAACCTGGGTTGTATGGATGCACCACCCGATACAATTATTTTAAAATTCCCACCCAATGCCTGACGCCACTTACTGTATATTAACTTATCGGCAATGCTGTGTCTGAGCATATACCAGGCGGAATTGTTCCCCTGTACATCGAAATTCAGGGCAAGTTCAACGGCCCAGAAAAAGAGGAAACGTTTAATCCCTTTTAATTTCCTACCGGTAGCAGTGATGCGGTCGTAAATCTTTTCGAGCAATCGCGGCACGCAACACATCATATCAGGATGTATTTCCTGAATATTATCCGTAATGGTGGCCAGGCTCTCTGCATAGTAAATAGAAATACCCAGGTATTGATATAGATAATTAAGCGTGCGTTCGTAAATGTGACAAAGCGGAAGGAAACTCAGGGACTTGGCCTCTTCCCCAAACGTTGGGATGTATGACAATGCCTTAACATTTGAAAGAATATTGTTATGGGAAAGCATTACCCCTTTGGGATTACCGGTGGTTCCGGAGGTATAGATAATGGTAGCCAGGTCTTCGGCTTTTATGGTTGCCATTCGGGCTTCCATTTCTTCCTTGTGAGGATTCTGTGAGCCTGACTGTCTCAACTGGTCAATGTCCCTCATGTTTTCGCGGGGCTTTATGGAAAATACCTCACATACCGATTCGCAGCTTTCGGTAGATTGCAACACTCGCCTGGAGAGTTCTTCACCTGCGACGAAAATAAGTCTAATGCCCGAATGCTTGAAAATATATTGATAATCGGCTTTACTTATGGTGGGATAAACCGGTACGTGAATGGCCCCCGCTTTCATAATGGCCATGTCCAGGAAGTTCCACTCCGGACGGTTGTTCATCACGGTAGCTATTCTGTCCCCGGGTTTTATACCCATTTCAATCATGCCATAGCACAGCTCGTTACTGTACGCAACATATTGCTCCAGACTGTATTTGACCCATATACCCTCCTCTTTGCCGGCAATAACATCATCTTTGGGCTTAAAGCGTTCAGCATAAGAAGGTAGAAGGTCAAAAATTCGTGTAATTTCTGTCATAATTTCCCGGGTTAATTAAAAGAAGTTAGTTTTCGCTTTTGCGGTGAATCATGCCTCCCGCTGCCTGGGCCGTTGGCATAATCAGCAGGTCGTTGATGTTTACATGAGGCGGCAGGCTGGCCGCAAAGTGGACGACATTGGCCACATCCTCTTCATGCAGGGGCTCAAAGCCTTTATATACTGATTTGGCCCTGTCCGTATCGCCTAAAAACCGAACCTCTGAAAATTCAGTTTCTACTGCACCCGGAGCAATCTGGGTTACCTTTATACCATAAGGAAGCAACTCCATGCGCAATGATTTGGTAAGGCTATCGATGGCGGCTTTGGTAGCACAATAGACATTGCCGTTGGCATAAGCTTCGCGTCCGGCAATTGAACCAATGTTGATTACATGCCCACTACCGCGTTTGACCATTGCAGGCAGCAAGGCTTTGCTCACATACAACACCCCTTTGATATTGGTATCAATCATGGTATCCCAATGTTCAGCGCTGCCTTCGTGCAGGGGCGAAAGACCAAGTGCAAGCCCGGCATTGTTAATCAAAATATCTGGTTCACTGAAAGCTGGAGGTAATCCGGCAATGGCAGATTCCACATCTGCCTGATGGCGCACATCCATAGGTAATGGAAAAGCTGCTATCGAATACTTTTCCCTCAATTCAGCAGCCAGTGCCAGAAGTCTGTCAGCGCGACGGCCCGAAAGGATAATATTACAATCGTCTGCTGCAAACCGATAAGCACAAGCCCGGCCTATGCCACTACTGGCACCTGTAATAAAGACAACTTTTTTCATGATGAATAAAATTCAGTCAATTATTGGTTTAGTGTTTAGTCGTATATTAAACATTCATCCCTGAAAGAAACTATGGGGTAAAAATAGCCAAATTCGGTTACAACACAAAAATTCATTTTTGTTTATAAGTTATTTTCACTTAGTAAACTTGGTTATTTATAAATTATAGGTATTGAAGTTAAGGCGATCCAATCCCGGATTTCGCACATCTTCCTATGGGAAAAAGCTGCTTAAAACCTTTGATGAGACATCAGTGAAACTTTAAGCCGAAACTGAAAATATGAATATTGAAGCCTGAAGCCTGAAGCCTGAGGCCTGAAAATAAATAAAACGCGAAGTTTTAAACCCGGAACCCTGAAACCTAAACCTATTACCTAAAAAACTACCTTTGCGCCTGATACAAACAAACATGACTGGGGTTAATCATCAGAAGATTGAAAGATAGTTGTTTACTTTACTTGTATTGCTGCTAAAATGGCTTTAAAACCGTTTAAAAATCAGGGATTTAACGTTCCCAAACTTTCAATTTTGTAGAGGATGACAACTTTTACCTCAATGAACAAGCCCTGAAATCCAATGTTTACATTATTAAAAATTCACAACATTTCATGCGCAATCTTTCCACTTTACTCTTACTGATTCTTTTCAGCAGTCTGACATATAGTCAAACTCAACCCATTGACCGCATTCCCGGTGAATTAATTGTCCAGCTTTCGCCGGATAGTAATGCTGAAGATCTTAACCGCCTAACAATGGATTTTTCCGAAGTTAACTTACAGTCAAAACAGTTGCTATCGAAAAGTATGCGCATCTGGCTGTTGAGTTTTGACGAAATGCCGGGAACAGTTGACAAGCTATTGCCAAAATTACGCAGTCATCCGGCCGTTGGTATCGCACAATTCAACCATCTGGTAAGCGAGCGTGAGGTTATTCCGAATGATCCATCATTTTCGGCAATGTGGGCATTAAAGAATCTGGGTCAGATGAATGGGACAGCAGGAGCTGATATAGATGCCACTTTTGCCTGGGACATTACCACTTCAGGCTATACAGTAGAAGGTGATACCATTGTGGTTGCTATGATTGACGGAGGCATTGACCTGAGCCATGCTGATTTGCGTCTCTGGAAAAACAGCCATGAAATTCCCAATAACAATATAGATGATGATGGCAATGGTTATATTGACGATTATCATGGCTGGAATTCCTATATGAATAGCGGTAACCTGCAGCAAAATGATCATGGCACCCATGTGGCCGGCATCGCAACGGCCAAAGGGAATAACAGCATTGGTATAGCGGGGGTAGCCTTCAACACTTACCTTATGCCCATTGCCGGGTCGGGAACCAATGAAGGTGTTGTGGTTATTTCGTATGATTATATTTTCTCTCAACGGAAGTTATACAACGAAACCAATGGTGAAAGGGGGGCTTTTGTGGTATCCACCAATTCCTCTTTTGGCATCGACGGCGCAGATCCGGTCAATTATCCGGTTTGGAGCGCCATGTACGATTCCCTGGGATCGGTTGGCATTTTAAATGTGGCCTCTACCGCCAACCGTGCCTGGGATATTGATATTAACGGGGATGTTCCCACCAGTATGTCCAACGAATCGCTGATAGCAGTCACCAACACGACCAATAAGGATGAGCTGTATTCTTCTGCCGGATGGGGTCTGGAAAGTATTGACCTGGCTGCCCCGGGTACAAGCATCTTTTCTACCCGTCAGGGTGGGCAATATGGATACAAAACCGGGACTTCTATGTCGTCACCTCACGTAAGCGGAGCCATTGCCCTGATGTATGCAGCAGCCAACGAAGCCACCATAAGTTTATATAAGACCAATCCTGCACTGATTGCTTCCCGTTTTAAACGCTATCTGATTGCATCCGTTGATACTTTACCTTCACTATTAGGGCGCACGGTAAGCGGTGGCAGGCTCAACCTGCTGAAACTGCTTCAGATGGTGCAGGAACCTCCGGGAATAAATGTTATGCCCGGTATGGTTGAGCTTGCCATTGCACCCGACAATACCACTCAAACTACCCTGGAATTTACAGGTATTGGAAATACACCCAATTCTTTCATCATAGCAGTGCCCGATACGGTGCCATGGCTTACTCTTTCAGAATATAGTGGTACGTTAAATCCCGGATTTCCATCCTTTATCAACCTGTTCATTGATGCTACCGGCTTGTCTGAAGGCACCTATATGTCTTCATTTACCATTACCGATGCTTTTCTGAATACCATCATTGTCCCTGTAGAAATAAAGGTGGCCATTGGAGTAAACGCTCCTGCTTATTTAGCACTTAACCCCGGACTTTCGGTCTGGCCAATTCCATTGACCGCTGCATCAAGGATCAGTTTCAGTCTTTCACAGGAAAGTGTGGTAAGGCTTTCAGCTTTCACCATGGATGGTCGCCAATCCACTAAGATACTAAATGGTACACTTTCTTCCGGCCGCCATGAACTGGCGTGGCCAGGCGTATCGCAAAAAGGGCTTCTTATACTCCGGCTCGAAACCATTGACGGAATCTTTACCAAAAAAGTAACGGTGTACTAATTTAACCTTCCCGAATTACTGAAAGTATTAAATTTGCGGAATTTAACAATCATCCGGGTATGCCGGGGAAATCTCTGTTCTTTTTTATTAATTCTATTTTGATGAAACCATCATTACTCAGGCATTGTTTGGCTATCGCACTCATAATGTCAGGCCTTTCACTTACCGCCCAGCACGCCGGTGGCGAACAACCCAGGCTCACACACCACCTCTCCCCTGCCGAAGCTCAGCTCCGTCATACCATTGGTCGTAATTTTGTGGAGACCGATCCGCCCACAGGCAATGTTTTCAGCCTGGGTGAATTTGAGCGGAACACCGGAGTTTTGATTGCCTATCCCGGCAAATTTGGGATACCCACTACCCTGGTTCGTGAAATGGCGCGCGACGCGGTGGTTACTACGCTGGTGTCCAACCTCACACAGGAAAACAAAGTACGTAATATATATTCCGGTGCCGGAGTTAACCTGAATAATTGCCAGTTTATTTATGCTCCCACGAATTTTTACTGGACGCGGGATTATGGCCCATGGTATATAGCTTATGGCAATGATCAGATTGGTATTGTGGACTTCCCTTACAACCGACCACGACCAAACGATGATGAAGTTCCCAAAATAGTGGCCAGTGCACTGGGATTAGAATACTTTGGCATGAATGTGATTCAAACCGGTGGCAATTATATGAGCACAGGATTGGGTGCTGCCGCCGCTACTACATTGGTCTGGGAGGAAAATCCCGGACAAACCCAGGCACAGATTAATCAGAAAATGCAGGATTATTTAGGTGTAAACAGCTATCTGGTTGTTGAGGATCCCAACAATACCTATATAGATCATATTGACTGCTGGGCAAAATTTCTGGCACCCGATAAGGTATTGGTACGCAGTGTACCAACAAATCATCCACAGTACGATGAAATAGAAGCTGCAGCAGCTTATTTTGCAGCACAGTTCAGTGCTTATGGAAAGCCTTACAAAGTTTACAGGGTCAATACACCTCAAAACCAGCCTTACAGCAATTCATTCATCCTGAATGACAAAGTTTTCGTGCCGCTCACCAATTCAAACTATGACGAGGCTGCCCTGGAGGTTTACCGTGCAGCCATGCCCGGCTACAAAGTATATGGATACCTGGGCCTGCCTTCAGAGCCCTGGGAATCAACTGATGCCCTGCACTGTCGCACCCATGAGATGGCTGATCCCGGTATGCTCCGGATTCGGCATCTGGCATACAGTGGCAATATTGCACCAGTCAATACCCTGTCTTTTATTGCCACAGTAACTCCATATTCCGGGCAAGGGGTATATTCCGACTCGGTATTGCTTTACTACCGGATAAATCCCGGACCCGATACTCCCTTTCAAGTGATAAATATGAACCGGACCTTAGGCAATAGCTGGAGTGCCAGCATTGATTCTCCGGAATATGGCAGTACCCTGCAATATTATCTTTTTGCGGCAGATTCTTCCGGCCGCAGAGAATATCATCCCTTTATAGGTGCTGCTGATGCCCATGAATTTTATATAGGTGAGCAGCTTTTTGCCAAAATCAACAGCAGCACATTGCTGCTTGAAGCCACGGCGATGAAAGACACCTATGCTACGGTGGATCTCTCCCTGTTCAATGAGGGAGCCCTGAGTTTAAACTATACATTGCTTGCTGACACAAAATTGCGCGACACCATAAGCCAAACCCTAAGCGACAGTCCGGGTCCTAAAACCTATAGCTTTAATACCCTTGCAGAAAAAGGCTGGACCACTGCAGCGGTTAGCTCTGCAGACAGTCTGGATCAGTTGCTCATGCAATACAACTGGATTACCGATACTTATCCTATCGAAGGTTCTCTTTGGGCAGAGGCTCCATCGGGTAACCGTGCCAGACTGGCTTCCGGTCAATACCAGGGTAATTATGTACTTACAGACCTTCAGCTTCAGCATGAGCCCTTGCAAGGCAACTGGAAATTCTGGATACAGGATACCGATGGCGATGGCGGTCATCAGGCCAGGTCAGTGATGGTAAGTTGGATTCGTGCCACTTCCACAGGAAACTGGCTGAGTAGTGCAAGTACAAATGGAACCATTGCTCCCGGCGAAAACCAGACAATAAGCATCACCTGCGATGCCACCGGACTTGAACCCGGTCTGTATGATGGGAACCTGCAGCTCTTAACCAACGATCCCGATAACCCGGTGATGAATATTCCAGTGCATTTTACCGTAACTGTGAATACAGCAGTGCAGCAACACCTGGTTTCCGGGTTACAGATGTCATTGTATCCAAATCCTGCGCTGGATTATGTAGAGGCTAAAATCATCACAGACAATGCGCTGTCTGCAGCCTGGACCATCATTGATCTGAATGGCAGGAAGTTACAGCAAGGGAATGTGTTTTTGAATAAAGGACTCAACAAAATCACACTGGACATTTCTACACTGGAGGCAGGTCTTTACCTGCTGATGATAAATACCCCGGCAGGAAGTCAGGTGCTTAAGTTGGTAAAGAAATAGCGGAGAGATTATTGATTTGTTGATTTGTTGCCTGTCCGCCTCAGGCGGGATTTGTTGATTTGAGGATTTGTTTAGAAAAAGCGACCTGATAGGTTTTCTTCTAACCTATTAGGTCTTTGTGGTAGGTATTAATGGATGATTTGTTGATTTGAGTCCCGAATCGTCGTTCCTCCGCCTCAGGCGGATTTAAAAGATTTGAGGATTTGTGAGAGTGGGTGTCCTAACAGGTTTTCTTCTGGTGCCTGAGCTTTTTGTCGAAGGCCAACCTGTTAGGTTTGTGGGGAGCTGGGGAGTTTGATTTGTTCCCCGAATCGCTGCGCTCTCGGGATTTCGCTACGCTCAAGATTTGTTGAGTTGAGTGATCGTAATGGGTTGGCTTTCGACTGTTTGGACTATGGTCGAGCTGAGCTCACCCAACCAGGCCACAGGATGAAATTTATTTAGGGAAGCAAGAAATCCCTCTCAGAATAAAAATCCAAGATTAATATAAAGTCCACTTTTGCCATCACGTTTATCGGCAGCCATGCCATAATCTACGGCAAGGATGAAATTCTGGTTCATTGCAATGCGGAGGCCCAGTCCATAAGAAGCATGTAAGCCCGGATCATCCCCTGAGAAATACCGGCTTACCGGTTCGCCTTCCGGGACCAGAAGCTGGTTTACTTCCATCGTTTTGGTAATGGTTCCCAGGTCAGTAAATCCATTGAGGGAGAGATAAAAGTTCTGTTTCCAACGATAAAATTTCAAAAACTTATACCTCAGCTCCAGATTGGCATAAGCGAAGGCATCACCCACAATTCGGTTGCGCAAAATCCCCCTCAATGAACGGGCTCCACCCAGACCGTCATTCTTGGTGGTTTTGGTAAATGTATTGATCATGTAAGGTTGCATATAGAAAGGCACTTTCCCGTCGATGGTACCCTGCCACCCCAGGCGGTAGGCAAAGGTCAGTTTATCGCGCTTCAGCGGCAGATACTGACGGTGGGTAATTGCCAGTTTGGTAAAAGCGGTTTCACTGTTACCCAGAAAACGCGGCGCAGTCATAAGGACCAGTTCTGTCCATATTCCGCTGCCGGGATTTGATTCGTTTGGACGCGTATCATATACCAGGCCCAGCTTCACTATGTGGTGGCTTCCACCATCAGATTCCTCTTCTGGAATAATACCCCAATCCACGTATTTATCGTAAAGTACATCCACCGGCGGCAACTTATCTGCTTCATCCTGACCTTTATTCAACCGATCAATATCCACAGTGCCAATACGATAGTTAAAATAGCCGTAACCAGCCAGCCAACGCAGTGGTAAAGTGCCAATTTTTCGTTGTAAGTCAACGGTTGCCCGCGCCACCTTGCGCTCGTGCCGGTAAAAAACCCGCGAAATATAATCCTCATTCCCCGGTGTATCGTCTTCAAAATCTGGATCATAAACCGCTTCATAACCGTTAAATCCATAAAAATCCAGGGCACGTTCGGTTAAAAAGCTCAGGTCTGCAGTCACCCGCAATTGATGGGGCAACAGGTACTTTGAATCGAAAAACAATTGATTAATTCCACTTCCTTTAGTGGTGCGTGACCATTCGGCATACAGAGACCAGCGATAGTCCGGATACACGCTTCCATCACCATACTGAAAAAGGTTGGCCAGCAAACCGTATTGAAACCCAATATCGGAATCGAAGGCAACCGCCGGAAGAACACCCAGATTGTATCCAGTTTTCGCCCGTTCGCCCGAATTTGATTGAACGGTATCGGTTTGTGCATATAGTTGCGTGGCCAGACTTACCAATAAAATCAGCAAGACTACAATTAATCCGTTTGCTTTCTTCATAAAGGCTTTTTTTTGTTGCCGAAGATAGCAAATGAATTGCTTTTAAAATGCATGCAACAAAAAATAAATAGGATTTTTTTCAATTTAATGATACGATTGAAAGCTAAAGTTGTAATTTCCGCTTTCAACCAGATTATAAACTATGAATTACGCGTGGCTTTAACGGGGTATGAATTCCCTCCTTTTCACAATAACTACAAAACGGTGCCTGTTCAGTAAAGTCGATGTTGCACCGGCAGCAATGATACCGCTTAAGTTTAACCATTCCGGATTTCCTATGTCTGGAATAGTATATATACCCACCTACCGGTGTCAAAAACAAACCCGCAGCCATAACAGGAACCCAGGCAATCTTTTTTAATAGTGCTTTTATGGTAAGAATAACCACCGCTGTAAGGTAAAACAGGGAAATCAAGAGAATCATAAAAGTTGGGGTAGCCATGGTAGCTTATTGTTTTAGAGTCGGCAAAAATATTTGGTTTCACTGTTGCATATAAATATTAATATCCTCAATGCTCAAAAGTAACGAATCATAAAAAGTAAATTTTCCTCAATGAAACGAGACAAGCATAATTTTTCTAATTTAGCGGTTTAAGTTACCGGCATTTGTGAAGAAAAGAATCCGAAATCAGCACATTCGCAAAGGCGATAAAAAAGTAATCCGGGGATGGGTAATGTACGACTGGGCCAATTCGGTTTACCAGTTAACCATTGCCTCCACCATTTTCCCCATCTACTACAATCAGGTTACCCGTCATGGAGATGACTTTATCGTTCATTTTTTCGGACTTGAGGTTATTAACACTGTGCTTTATTCCTGGGCAATAGCTGCTGCCTATTTCCTGGTAGCACTGATTACCCCCCTGCTTTCCTCTCTGGCCGATTATACCGGCAGGCGAAAAACGTTTATGCAGTTTTTCACCTGGCTGGGCGCCCTTTCCTGCGGGGCACTTTATTTTTTCAATCCCGGCAACATTGAGTTTGGCATTATAGCTTTTGCCATGGGTACCATTGGGTATGGAGGAAGCATTGTTTATTACAATTCATTTTTGCCGGTAATCAGTGAGCCTGAAGATCAGGATAAAATCAGTGCACGGGGTTATTCCATGGGTTATCTGGGCGGAGTGGTGCTGTTGCTATTTAACCTGATGATGATTCTGCAACCAGGTTGGTTTGGTATTTCAGACCCATTTCTGCCGGCCCGGATTTCATTTGTTACCGTATTTCTTTGGTGGATAGGATTTTCGCTCATCACCTTTAACCGGCTTCCCCGATACACCTTTCGCAAACGCAGGAAAGACAAAGAGACCAATATATTTTTCGAGGGTTACCGTGAGCTGGACAGGGTATTTCATCAGGTACGGAAATCAAAGCCGTTGTCAGCATACCTCATCGGTTTTTTCTTTGTAATGATGGGATTGCTTACCGTTATGTTTATGGCAGCCACGTATGGGGAAAAGGAGCTTGGACTTAAAGATGAAGTGCTTATTCCTACCATCCTCATCATTCAACTGGTGGGAATGGGCGGCGCCTGGCTGTTTGCACGGCTTTCTGCCCGATGGGGAAATCTGAAAGCCCTGATGCTTTCGGTGGGAGTGTGGATTTTTATATGCATTGGGGCCTATTTTGTCATCAATGCGTTGCAATTTATGATTGCTGCATTTTTCATCGGACTCGTCATGGGCGGGACACAGGCATTGGCCCGTTCTACCTACAGCAAAATGCTGCCCGAAACCACCACCGACCACACCAGTTATTTTAGCTTTTTCGATGTAATGGAAAAGCTCGCCACGGTGGCCGGCACTTTCAGCTTTGGTATCATTGAGGCCTTGACCGGCAGTATGCGTTACTCCGTGCTGGCTATTGGAGTATTCTTTATGATTGGAATGACTTTCCTACTTTTCACCCATACACTACAACAAAAAGCCAGAATGGTAACTCCTTAATTCCGAAAAGGGAAATTAAAAATAGTACTACTCTGTTATTGGCTGACCAATGGCCAGATTCATCTATCTGGCCTCCAGGTCGATAGCATTTGCTTCCTTCTTATAATCAGCGATCCGGGAAATCTACCTGTGAGAGCAACAACAAACCAATAAACCTGCCTCCAATCAGTTCTGGCAAAATTATTGCTTATATTAGCTTCGATAAATAGCAGACTATTTTAAACAATTAAAATCAATCATCATGCAAACCGCCAAAACAACCGACTATCTATTGATGCAGACTCTAGACTGGGTTTATGAAAAAGTTACTTCGGGTATAGCCGGTCTTGATACTGCTTCAGCCATGGCCGCTCACTACATTTCTAAATCCGATTCCAGGTTATCCGCAGCTAAAGCGCTTATACGCTGGCAGAATTTAAAAGCTGGTTCAAGTGGTTTCATAACCGGACTGGGAGGTGCAATCAGTATGCCTCTAACCATCCCTCTTAACCTGGCCAGCGTAATGTTTATCCAAATCAGAATGATTGCCGCCATTGCTATTATTGGTGGCTATGATCTGCGCGACCAAAAAGTTAAATCGCTGATCTTTGTTTGCCTTGCCGGAAATCTTGCCAAAGATGTGATAAAGGAAGCTGGAATTGCGGCCGGCACGCGCATTACTTCCAAACTCATTTCAAACATATCAGAAGACACCCTGAAAAGCATCAGTAAAAAAACCGGAATTGTACTGGCAACCAAAAGTGGCAGAAAGGGAGTAGTAAATCTAAGTAAAGCTGTACCCATTGCCGGCGGCCTGATTGCAGCATCTATTGATGTAATGGCCACCAAACTGGTGGGAAAAATAGCGCTGAGAACATTTATTTATGATGCATAGGAAGTCGGTTAGTATAGAGTGCTGGGTTGATTCGTTGAGTTGTTGATTCATTGAGTTGTTTTATCTTCTTTCATTTCACCATCCTTTAGGCATAATCTCCATAGAATTTTACCCCCTCTGACTCCCCCTGCAAACAG
>JAVEQP010000013.1:23599-49544 GCA_034007585.1 Lentimicrobium sp.
GAGGGTAAAAGTACTTACATATAAAATAAGATATCTGAAGCTTCCGTCCGCCTGAGGCGGACGGAATGCGGCATGAAACAATCGAGAAACCTGAGACAACTATAAAATTAATTACAATAAATGGATGGTTATTGTGTTGATAACATATACATTTGCACAGATTAACAAACAATTAACACAACATCACTTCCATGAGAAAAATCATTATGCTGCTGTGCGCTTCAGCAGTAGTCCTTGCTTTAGGATGTAAACAAAGCGACAAGACTATGAACCAGGAAAATCCATTTTTAACGGAGTATGATACTCCATTCCATGTTCCTCCCTTCGATAAAATTGAAACTTCCGATTATATGCCTGCCTTCAACAAAGGCATGGAGGAACAAAATGCTGAAGTAGCCGCTATTACCGCCAATGAAGCGACTCCTACCTTTGAAAATACGATACTTGCTTACGACAAATCCGGAAAAACGCTTACCCGGGTAAGCAATGTGTTTTTTAACCTGAATGAAGCCAACACCAGTGATGAACTTCAGGAAATTGCCCGCAACATTACCCCCATGATGTCGAAACATCAGGATGAAATCTCCATGAATCCTAAATTGTTTGCACGCATTAAAGAGGTATATGAGAAACGTAATGAAAGTAACCTGGATGAGCAACAGATCAGGGTAGTAGAAAAATATTACCGCGACTTTGAGCGCCGGGGAGCCAACCTGGAAGCAAGCGAGCAACAGCAACTAAAGGACCTCAACGAACGACTGGCTACGCTGCAGGTGCAATTTGGTGAAAATCAACTGGCTGAAGTAGCTAAAAACTTTAAATTGGTGGTTGACAACGAAGCGGATCTGGCCGGATTGCCCGAAGCCGTGAAAGCTGCAGCTGCAGAAACCGCAAAATCAACAGGTGATGATGGCAAGTGGGTATTTACCTTATCCAAGCCAAGTTTGATTCCCTTCCTGCAATATGCTGACAACCGCGACCTCCGCGAAAAAATTTATCGTGGTTATTATATGCGCGGTGACAATGGCAATACGAATGATAACAAGAAAATTGTTGCCGAAATGGTGAAGCTGAGGGCTCAGAAAGCCAGGCTTCTCGGATTTGACAATTTTGCCGCTTATGTGATTGACGAAAATATGGCCAAAACAACTGAAAATGCTGACAAATTTCTGAATGATCTGTTGAAACCCGCCATGGCGGTTGCTAAAAAGGATTTGGGCGAAATGCAACAACTTGCCAATCGTGAAGGCGCTGATTTCAAATTGCAATCCTGGGATTGGTGGTATTATGCAGAGAAATTACGCAAACAAAAATTTGACCTGGATGAAACTCAAATTAAGCCTTATCTGAAACTGGAGAATGTTCGTGATGGGATGTTCGCTGTGGCTAATAAATTATATGGCATTACCTTTGAAAAACGCACCGATCTTCCCGTTTACCAGAAAGACGTTGAAACTTTTGAAGTAAAAGAAGGGGATGGATCACATCTGGGTATTTTATACCTCGATTACTTCCCCCGCTCAAGTAAAAGCGGTGGAGCCTGGTGCACCGGATTTGAAACTGCCGGTTGGGAAAATGGCAAAAAGGTAGATCCCATTGTTTCTATTGTAACCAATTTTACCCCTCCTGCCGGCGACACACCTTCGTTACTTAGCTGGGACGAAACCACCACGCTTTTCCATGAATTCGGTCATGGCCTGCACGGATTATTTACCACTGGCAAATACACCCGTACCGCCGGAAATGTGCCCCGTGACTTCGTTGAATTGCCCTCTCAGGTAATGGAAAACTGGGCAGGTGAGCCAGAAGTTTTAAAAATGTATGCCCACCACTACCAAACCGGTGAAGTAATGCCCGATTCACTCATCGCAAAAATCACCAACAGCAGTAAATTCAATCAGGGTTTCGAAACCACTGAATACATCGCTGCTTCTATTCTTGATCTTGACTGGCATGAGCAGGCTGATCCCGTTAATATTGATAATGTAAATGAATTTGAGAAACAAGCCATGGACAAAATCGGGCTTATTCCCGAAATTCTGCCACGCTACCGTACCACCTATTTTTCACACATTTTTAACGGTGGTTATGCTGCCGGTTATTATGTCTATCTGTGGGCTGCAGTGCTTGATAGCGATGCCTTTGATTATTTTAAACAATCCGGTGATATTTTCAATCCCGAGATTGCTGCCCGTTTCCGCCAATATTGTCTGGCCGAAAACGGTGATGATGAGGGAATGGTTCAGTACATAAAGTTCCGTGGACAGGAACCCTCACTTAATCCGTTGCTCGAAAAACGTGGCTTAAACTAAACCGTTTTATATTTATTAAACAAAAGCTGGCCCTCTGGTCAGCTTTTGTTTTTTAGAGGAATCTGCCAAATACTTCTGTATCACCTGGTATCTGACGCATAGGTGTTCGTTATTGAATCTATGCTTTCACGATGGTAAATATAAGTCGGCAGGGTAGTTTTCATCATCTTAACACCTGCTCGTATTGCGCGTTCAAATAAGTCAGCATCAGGGCCCAATAGTATTTGTCTAAATCCATCTAATGACCGCAGCAGATGTCTTTCTATAAAAAAAGTGCCTCCAATCACACATTCCGACAGGTGAATCAACTTATCCGGATTAAACCTGTCAGGTACATATTGATTTCCAAGAATGGTGGCGCCACCATGTAAAAAATTAATTGCGGGATGTTTGGTTAATATCAATTTCCTGGATTTAAGATGACCCGGGTCATACTCATCATCAGAGTCCAGAAAGGTAATAAACCGGCCAGAGCATAATGTTATACCTTCATTTTTGGCTGTGGATTCTCCACTGTGGTTGATTTTTCGGTAATTTATCCTTTTGCCGGACTGCAGAAAGGGGAGCATTTCTGAATAGGTATCATCTGTACTTCCATCATCAATGACAATGGCTTCCCAGTCCGATTCAGTTTGCGCAACCAATGAGTTCAAAGCCCTTTTGATTAAGTGCGACCTGTTATAAGCAGGTATTATCACAGAAAAGAAAGGTGGAGAAATATTGTCCGATTCCGGTATCGGTCTATCAGGTTCATGGTCCATCACACTTCCATTTTATTTAAGCAGTTTTAAGACTGCATATTTCGTTAAGAGGGTACCCTCATCACTTAATTTTTCACAACTTAATAACTTAAGATGAATATCAAGTTTTTCTGCAATTACAAAGCTATTTCCCTGTCCAAAAATCCTGGGTTCAATGGTCAACCACAATTCATCGATTAGTCCATCCTTAAAAAAAGAAGTGGCCAGACGTGATCCGCCTGCAATTAGCATTCGAGGCTCATTTTGTAGTTCATATCGTTGAACCAGTTGGGTAGGGGTTTCATCTGAAAATTCAATTTGCCCTGCAATTGCTTTGGTCTGATAGCTGGATACATTCCGTGTCATTACAACAATCCGGTGCCTATCAGTGGGTTTAAGGGGATCGGCATCGTAAGTGCCGCTTCCTACCACAATAAGCCCACTTTCTTTCCATAATTGGGTAAAATAGGACTGATCGGCTTTGGATGACCAGGACCTCACGAAAGGATTATCCCATTTGGTGGTTTTTCCATCAAGGCTGGAGACAAAAACAAGAATTTTTTTCATTTTTTCAGCTAAATACAGGCAATAGCAATCTAAGGGATAAAAAATAACCCGATGTTTTCGCCAAAATTAAAATAACAATAACTCTAATTATTGGATTATTCCGAAAATTTAATCACTTCAACCGGACAGCTATCTGCTGCATCCTTTATCTCATCTTCAAAATCTTCGAAGTTTACGCCTTCCTTTACGACTGCAATATCTTCAACTACAAAAACATCCGGACAAATACTCTCACAGAGACCGCAGGAAGTACAGCCATCTTCTATCCACACTTTTTTTATTGCCATGATTATCAGCTTTTTAAGGTTAGAATCTTTAGGTTCAATTCAGCATTTAAATAAAACACTGATTTATATCAGTTTCAACAATCTGAAATAGGTTATTGTTTAGTTAAAATAAATGAGCCCAGTCTAAAAAGATAAAAATAAATGCCCTTAAAACCAGTCCGCCTAAGGCTAAGGCGGACAGGCATAAAGCGATGCACTGCGTCCTGGTTGGTGAGCTTTTGTCGAACCCGTCGAAGTGGCCCCAGCTTACACAAAGCACTGTATTTCAATAGGCGGATTAAGACCTAAAAGCCTGGTAAGAAATCGGAAAGATTTCGGATTGCAGACTTACAGCCTTGCCCGTCTGACGAGCGCAGATATACTTTAAAGACCATCATTAACCGTTCAGGCGGAAACGCAGGTTAAAAATTACCACCCGAAAATCTGCGTAAATATTTATTCCGCGGATAAAAGATTATTGGCTCTTACCAGAGCTGCATGCACATCAGCGCAAATATTTTCGGGGCCTACAACCAGATGAATATTGCTTTTAATCAAACTATTGTATACCGATTCTACAAGATCTGACAATATTACCTTTACGCCGTCATTTAAAGTCCTTTTTACAAAACTGCGCAGGTTGTTCAAGGCCGTAGAATCCATGAATGGCACACGCCTTAAGCGGATAATGAGAATTTCCGGTCTGGTTTTAATTTGCTTTTCGACCATAAACAATAACAATAAAAGCACCGGTAGTACCTCCTATCTGAAACCGGCTTCCCCCAAGCACTGAAATCAAAAATCCTGCAATTACTGCAGTAATTAATCCTCGCTCAGGATTCACTCCTGATGCAATGGCAAAGCCAATCGCCAAGGGTAAAGCTACTATGCCTACAATAATTCCGGCTCCCAGGTCCCGGCCAAAAGCAGCCATGTTGTAGCCCCTGGTTGTAGATATACTTTTAGGATAAAAAACCTACTTGACCTGATTAATAACTGACCGAAACATACCACACGCTTTAATGAGCATGCAAAGGTGTAAGATGAAATCTGCTATCACAGGTTTTAGTGAGCATTATTCTCCAAAAAGGCACTCATCTAATCAATAATTTAACAATTATCCTTTAATCAGAATGGAATGAAGACATTCAATGACTTTGTCACCTAATGTCAGCAGCCGTAATGCTTAACAATAGCCAGATTTGTTAAAAGAACCCATCCTGGTAATTTCAAAATGCAGGAAAATAAATGTTTGGGTTTGATGTTCTGAAATTTTATGTATTTTAGCAGGCAAACACACAGGTCAAATTTCTTAATCAAGTCATTTTGTAGCATAAAAATGTTACATTACCGACATGGAGAAATCGATGAAAAAAATATCTGATCCTAAACTCGCGTTTGCTATTTTTGATGTCTTTACTGAACTGGTATGCATTACGGATGCTGCAAACCGAATGTGTTATGCCAATCCAGCGTTACGCTCCTTTTATACTCAACCCTTAAACGAGGACAATCCAGTTTTTCCATGGACTGATTTTTCAGGAGAATTCTCTGAAGCAGGGAATAAAATATACAGTGGTTTATTGTCGGGTTGGTTTATGGTTACCCGTCAGGATATAAGTCATCTTAACCTGCCGAAGGCCCATTATATGTGGACTGCATTGCCTGAACCGGAAAGGGTGACTGAAACTCAATTGCCACAGGGGCAGCTTGCCGGAGAATGGTATAAAACTCTTTTCGAAACTTCTCCTTCCGGCATCATTTTATTGGATGAAAGGGGGACAATTGTTGATGCTAACAAGGCAGTGAGCATTTCTAGCCAATATACCAGAAAACAATTACTTAATCAACACATCAGCCTGCTGGCATTGCCTGAAAATCATTCCAATATTTCTACTAATATTGAAAAGATACTTACGGGAATAACGCTAAATCAGGAAGTAACCAGCCGCCGGAAGGATGGTTCTTTTTTTTATACCCTTCTCAGTGAATCGGCCATTACTTTACCCAATGGACGAAAAGGGATTTTAAGTATTTCCAATGACATTTCAAGTTATAAAAAGGCAGAAATGGCATTGAAAGAGAGCGAAAAGGAATTCCGGACCATAGCAAATTATACGGCCAATTGGGAAATGTGGCTGGATAAGGAAGGAAATGTAAAATGGACCAACCCGGCTGTCTATAATTTTACCGGTTATACTCCCGAGCAATTTCAGAGTGATCCCGAATTAATGTTCAAGATACTGGCCAAACCTTTCCGAACCAAGGTAAAGACTGCATATCGCAAAGCGCTAAATGGAAACAAGAGTAAAGGGATAATTTTCAAATACCTGAATCAGGGAGAGGAGCGTTGGCTATCAGTTACCTGGACGGCGATACGCGATAAAAATGGGACTATACAGGGTTTACGTACCAGTGGACAAGATATTACCGGTTTTATGCTGGAACAGCAGGCCCGTTATGCCAGTGATACCCTTAACCAAAAACTAATTGACAATGCACCTTTTGGTATGCATTTTTATACTTTAGATAAAAATAATAACCTGATATTTACTAATTTCAATCCGGCTGCCGGTCAAATTCTGAACATCGACCACAACCTGCTGATTGGGAAAAAGCTTGAAGAAGCTTTCCCAAATAATAAAGACATGGAACTGATCGACCGTTACCGTAAGGCAGCCAGCCATAACCGGGTATGGCACAGTGAAAAGGTAACTTACAAAGACAGTAATATTAGCGGAGCTTTTGAAGTGAGGGCTTTTCAAACTGAACCCGGACAGATGGTGGCCATATTTAATGACATCACCCTGCGCAAGGTCGCGGAAATGGCCCTACACGAAAGCCGGCAACTGTTTGAAGTACTCACACGCATGGCCCCCGTAGGTATTTTCCGTACCAACCGCGAAGGGGCTACCACTTTTGTAAATCCGGAATGGTGCGCACTCACGGGTTTATCCTATGAGGAAGGCATTAAGGGGAAATATCTCCAGGCCATTCATCCTGATGACCGGGCTGAGCGCCTCAGGGAATGGGACGCTGCCGTTAAAAGTGCATCCTCTGTGATTTCAGAATATCGTTTTGTGCGACCCAATGGTTCGGTGATGTGGGTGCAGGGGCAGGCAGTGCCCGAAATGGTGGATAATGAGGTAAAAGGCTTCATCGGGACTATTACCGATATCACCGAGATCATTGATTCGAAAAATGAATTGTTGCGGGCCAAGGAAAAGGCGGAAGCCAGTAACCGCCTTAAAACCACGTTTATGCAAAACATTTCGCATGAGATACGCACCCCCCTCAATGGTATTTTCGGCTTCGCCCAGCTGTTAAGTTCTGGCGAATATACTGAAGGTGAAAAGAGGGAATTCATGCGCTTTTTGGATGATAGCATCAACCGCCTCACTAAAACTATTGACAACATCATGGAAATCTCTATGCTGATGTCGGGAAATATGCAAAAAAACGAAGTGGTTTTTAATCTGCACGAATGGTTAAATGAAATTCATCAGGCCTATTATCAAATAGCTGCAAATAAAGAGATCATTCTTATTCTAAAAGATAACATCGATAAAAGCGAGTCGCTGATAATTGCAGATAAGGCTTTATTGAAAAGAATTATAGAGGAAATTACCGACAACGCCATTAAATTTACCAATAAAGGTGCGGTTACCATTTGCTGTAGCTTACCCGGGGATGAACTGATCATTGAAATCAGTGATACCGGACAAGGCATCGATCAGGTATTTATGCCTATGTTGTTTGAACCGTTTATGCAACAAAATGCCTTTTTACCCCGGATTAAAAGTAGCGGCGGTATAGGCCTTTCCATTGTAAAAGGTATAGCTGATTTACTCAGGGGTAAAGTCGTGGTTTCTTCAAATACTCAGGATGGCACTACCCTTTTAGTAAAAGTTCCGGTAAAGCGATTAACAAGTCGTCGTGACAAACTCAAACCCGGGTCTGTTGTGCAATCAATCAAGAATCCATTGATTTTACTGGTAGAGGACGAAGAAATAAACCTCTTGTTTATTAAAAGGTTACTGAGTAAGTATTCCTGCCGCCTGTTGATTTCCGAGAATGGATTTCATGCTATTGAACAAGTAAAGCAACACCCTGGCATAGATCTGGTTTTAATGGACATAAAATTACCAGGTTTGGGAGGATACGACACCATAAGAAAAATGATACAGCTTAAATCGGACATCAAAATTGCTGCAGTAACGGCATATAGCAGTCTTGAAGACCGGGAGGCCTGTATGGCGGCCGGATGCATAGATTTCATTGCCAAGCCTTTCCACAGTAAGGAGTTGTTCAATTTAACCGGAAGGCTCATTAACTGGCCTTTCGGGAATAAAACGGATAATGAGTAAAGAATGACTACGGCAGATAATCCTGACAATTGTACAAACCCGGGACTGTTCCGATTAAACAGATTAGTTGATGAGCAAACGAATGGTGGAAAAAATATGCTCTTGTCTTATATGCAGCAGATACAAACCAGGCAGCAGGAAACCGGTGCCTATCTGATTGTTGCCTGCCTGCAGTTGCTGAACATTTACAAGCCGACCCTGCATATTGAAAATTTCCACTTTTACTGCCTGTTCCGATCTAAAGTTTGACAAATCGAGCCTGGCAGTGGAAGATGCCGGATTGGGGTATACATTGGCATACACCTGCTCATTCAACTTGCTGATGCCATAGATTTGGCCGCCCAGATCGTCCCATTTTTCCGTAATTTCTTCCTGCGAAAGCGGATAATCGTACAACTTTATCATCGCAACAGCCCCCGCTGATGCTTCATTTTGCACCATTAAATCGTCATAAAAAAAATTAATTACCCCGTCAGCATCTACCAATGCATCATCATTGTTATCAATAAAATCAATCTTTACATCGGCATCGGTATAAATAAGCACCTTGCCTGTTGATGCGGTCCGCGTTAGTACATAATAGGTATACTCTCCTGCTTCCACGGGAGCTTCACCACTATACAGAATGTTGTAAAAATTAAGTTGACCTGAATAGATATAAGCCCCTCGATCAGTTTTACGGTTCTTCCAGTCAATTACCCGTTTCCAACTGGTTAGTTCATCGAATTTAAAATAAATTTCAATGGAGTAATCCTCGCCAATAAAATTGTTGGCAGCAATGTTATTAAACTGTACCCCGTTATTTTTGGCGAAAAAATAAACCATTTTTGTATTTCCGCTCAATTCATTCAGCACATCATTTTCAAAACTTCCGGCTTCACCCAGCACGGTTAGTTCGGGGCCATTACCCGATTGCTCAGCAAAATTGCCTTCAAAATTGTAAAAAAGGGCCTGATTCTGTGCCATAGAGGCAACTGCTATTATCATGAAAATGATAAAAAATGTGTAAGTTTTTTTCATCTTTAAAAGTTTTATGGTTTTAAAGTCAAAGATATAGCAATTTAAACGCAAAGTCAATACGTATAATTAGGTAGGTTGTATTTTTGAATATGCAGGCATGGATATAGACAATACTATCCCGGTGAGAACGAATTCAGGTTTCAGCAGGCATAGGTATTGTTTCCCACAGAAATGGCCCCTAACTTAATTTAAGTCCCCCCGATGGATCTGATGATGACCCGGTAGTAAAATCAAATTACACCTCCGGTATATGTTTTTGTTTAATCAGCATAAGATACCGGTCACGGATAGCTGCCAATTTCTCTGTTGTCAGATATTCGCGGTAAATTCTTATCATTTCTATGATTTTGCCATCCTCTACATACCAGGCCAGGGCGGCATCAAAAAACAACAGACTGGTGTCAAACTTAACTTCACGGGTCAGCGAGCAAAACACATCAAAATCCATACTTTTGGGGATGGGAAAATAGCCATGATGCGGCTGAATATGATCAAAAAACATCCCATCCTCAATGGGTTCAAGATAAAAAAACTTTTGCAGGTTAACTACCGCCTTCTCATCTACAGCTTTTTTAATCTGTTTTTTAAATTTCAACCCGTGTCCGGCATAAAGCTGTTGAATCTTTACGATATCTTTGTATTGCCTGAGATTGCGAATTCGGATGATGTGGCAGTGATGATCAAAGATGCTGATTGTGCCCGATACTGCATCAATGTGATAGCCCAATTCTTTTTCAACAGTAAGGGTTGCCCTGATAACCTCTTCATGGGGATGAAAATCATCGAGTACTATAAAAAAATAGAGTGGTTTAATGGCTCCGGGTACTTCATTGTAATAGCCGCAGAATGGCGCCACCGCTTCAAGCAGGCAAGCGTTGGGCATAAAAGCAGGGTCCTCAAGACAGGTGACGGTATCATCCTTCTTCAACCCGCCAAATCG
The DNA here is from genome assembly GCA_034007585.1 of Lentimicrobium sp. Lineage (GTDB taxonomy): Bacteria > Bacteroidota > Bacteroidia > Bacteroidales > Lentimicrobiaceae > Lentimicrobium. Next base: position 33,812 of record JAVEQP010000013.1, read on the forward strand.
TTCAATAAAAGGTACATCTTTCATAGCGCAGTGGTTTTTGGATTGCTTAAAAATACAACATTTTGCAGAAATAAACAAATTGTTATACAACTATTTTTAAGCAACCCTAATATTCCAGTGTTAAACAGGCAAGCCATAAACTAAAGGGAAAGCCCTGACCGGTTATTGCAAATACAGCCAGGATTTCAAAAAGAAGAAGTTGAGTTTCGGTTTAAACCCCGGTCCAGGCCTGAATATCTTCCAACTTCAGGGCGGGGATATCAAGTTTGAGCTTTTTGCGCAGGCCACCCAGATCGTTAAGAAGCTTATTAGGATTGGAGGCTTTGAGTTCGGCTATGGTCTTGAAACCATATTTACGCAGGGCGGGCACCCAGGCTTCGGGAACACCAAGCTGTATGAATGCTTCGTCGGTATCACCTGCGGGGGTAGCTTTTTTTTCAGGCCGCATTTGCGGGAAGAAAAGCACGTCCTGAATGGAGGACTGATTGGTCATAAACATGGTAAGGCGATCGATACCAATACCCATTCCCGAGCAAGTAGGCATACCATATTCCAGCGCACGCACAAAATCCATATCAATGAACATGGCTTCGTCATCACCCTTCTGCGAAAGCTTAAGTTGTTCCTGAAAGCGATTCAGCTGATCAATGGGATCGTTTAATTCTGAATAGGCATTACACAACTCCTTGCCATTTACAAAAAGCTCAAAACGTTCGGTCAGTTCAGGATTGCTGCGATGACGCTTGCACAGCGGCGACATTTCGATGGGATAATCATAAATAAAAGTCGGCTGAATGAGATGATCCTCACACTTTTCCCCAAAAAGGGCATCAATTAACTTGCCTTTACCCATACTTGGATCGGTTTCCACACCCTGCTGCCGGCATATTTCGCGCAACTCATCTTCATTCCTTCCTGCAATGTCCACACCGACAAATTCACGTATGGCATCGGTCATGGTAAGGCGGCGGAAAGGACGTTTGAAATCAATGTTTTTATCTCCAACCTTAAGATTCGTTTTATGGTGCAATGCCATGGCAACCCGCTCTATCATTTCTTCTACAAAATTCATCATCCAGAAGTAATCCTTGTAGGCTACATAGATCTCCATTACGGTGAATTCAGGGTTATGAGTCCGGTCCATGCCTTCGTTGCGAAAGTCTTTTGCAAATTCATATACGCCATCGAAACCGCCAACAATCAGCTTTTTAAGATAAAGCTCATTGGCTACCCGCAGATAGAGCGGCATATCAAGCGCATTGTGGTGGGTAATAAAAGGCCGGGCAGCGGCGCCACCCGGAATGGGTTGTAAAATAGGCGTTTCTACCTCAAGGTAGCCCCTGGAATTAAAAAACTCACGCATATTATTCATAATCTGCGTACGCTTAACAAAAATATCACGTACCTCAGGGTTAACAATCAGATCAACATAACGCTGACGGTAACGGGCTTCAGGATCACTGAAAGCATCAAACACCTGATCCTCTTTTTCCTTGACTACCGGCAAGACCCTAAGTGCTTTACTCAACAATTTCAGCGATTTAACATGAATAGAAGTTTCGCCCATCTGGGTGATAAAGACATAGCCGGTAATGCCGATGATATCACCAATATCAAGCAGCCGTTTAAAAACGGTATTGTACATCGTTTTGTCCTCTCCAGGACAGATATCATCGCGTTTGATGTACAATTGTATGCGACCCGTTGAATCCTGAAGGTCAACAAAAGAAGCTGCTCCCATAATACGACGGGTCATAATGCGACCGGCTATACTAATATCCTGATAAAGGTTTGAGCCTTCAGTAAATTTATTAAGAATGTCGGCAGCATTTGCAGTAACCTCATAAGCTTCTGCCGGATAGGCAGCTATGCCAAGCTTTTCCAGTTCTTTAAGTGATTCCCGACGTATTATTTCCTGTTCGCTGAATTCCTGATGCATTATAGTAAAATTTTTGCAAAGATATGGTAAAAAGCGAAATGCGAAGAACGAAGGCTAAGGGCAAAGAACATCATTTCGGAGATCGGGTAGTTCTGATTCTGTCCCATACGCGCGGAATTCGGGATCGGAACGAGACCATACTATAAAAAAGGCCAGCATAAGGCAGACTGGCCAGGAGACACGGGGCACTTCGACAAGCTCAGTGACCAACGGGGGGACCTGGGAAGAATCTGGATTGCGGATTGCGGATTGCAGATTTAAGCTTTAAACCGCAAATCACTTTCCGCCTTAGGCGGACGGACAGGCAACAAATCAACATTTAAACTTCCCTACTCCTCAAAGACCTAACAGGTTGGAAGAAAACTTGTTAGGACGTCAACAAATCAACAAATTTTACCCTGAGGCATGGTTGGTGAGCTGGTTGGTGAGCTCTTGTCGAACCAATCGAAGGGCAACAAATCAACAAAACTAATCACTGATCACTGAAAGCAGACGACACACGAGTGATGAGAGGTGAGTGAACAGTAATGAGTGTTCAATAACATTGTGCAGTAAACATCGATCGTTGATCACTGATAACTGATTACTGATTACTGATCACTGATCACTGATTACTGATCACTCCTCAACAAATCCCGTCCGCCTAAGGCGGGCGGACAGGCAACAAATCAACCCATTTCCTTATCTTTGTTGCCATCATTTATAAAAAATCCAGCCGCAATGCCCGAAGCAATAATTTCACGTGTTTTAAATCACCGCTGGTTTGCCATAGCGCTTGCATTGGTTATTTTCCTGCCCCTGCTTTTTATCAATATCCGCAGCGATCACGACTGGGGCGATGATTTTGCCCAATATCTTGCCCAGGCGGAGAATATTTCGAAGGGGATACCCATGGCGCAAACGGGATATATTTATAATGATGCTTATCCCAGCCTGGGGCCGAAAGCGTATCCGCCCGGCTTCCCTTTAATGATTGCACCACTGGTGTCCCGTTATGGGAATGAGGTATTACCTTATAACATTTTGATTTCTTGTTTGCTAATTATCACTGCGGTACTGTCGGTGCTGTTTCTTAAAAGGCTTGCCGGCTTTGTTCCCGCCCTTGCCTTAAGCCTGGTAATTTTCTACAATCCTTATGTAATAGGATTGAAATCCGAAATTATGGCAGATGTTCCGTTCGCATTACTATTATTGCTTTTTTTATTTTTTACTGTTTCAAAGAACAACCTCAAACTGGCCTCCTGGATTGCAGCAGGTGTTGCAGCCGGACTGGCAACTGCCTTCAAAACTGCAGGATTCGCGCTACTTATCGCGCTGCTTGCGCTGATTTTGCAAAAAGCGGTATTCGCCTTGTGGAACAGACAAACCCGCCTTGATTTTTACAGACAGGCCCTGCATCCGGCGTATGCCCTTTGTGCCGGATTGCTGGTTTACCTCATCTTTTATGTGGGCTTTATGCGGGGTAGCGGAGGAGAAAGCAGCTACCTCAACACTTTCAGCCTGAAAGGATTGATGGATACTATGGCGATGAATATCTTCACCTACTCCGAAGTGCTGCGCAAGTTTTTCATTGAAACTTCTTCTCTGGTGTACTGGTTTGGATTTATTGCCGGTGCGGCTGCAGTCACTTTCTTTATCACCGGATTGCTCCTTTCACTTATCCGGAAACCCGGCCTGATGGAATGGGTCACGTTGATTTATGTTGGATTGTTGCTCGTGTATCCCTATCACAATTCTGGGTTCCGATTTCTATTGCCCCTGGCTCCTGTAATAATGTGGTACATTGTTGTTGCCGTTATGGCTTATCAACCGGGAAGAGCGGGCAAATATTTTTCATCTGGTTTTGCGTTATTGATGCTGGTGGTATATTTCCCTGAACTTATCCGCATCCAGCAAAGCATTGATACCATTCAGGAAGGCCCCTATACAAGTGTGGTGATGCAGGCTTTTGAAAAAACTGAAAACCTTACACCTGCTGAAGTAAGTGTGGCATTTATTAAACCGCGGGCATTGGCAAGATATAGTCATCGGCATGCCTTTTCGGGACAACCGGAAAGCACACCCACCGAAATTTACAGGCAGATGCAAATACTAAAGCCGGATTATTATCTTTTATATTCTGAATTGCCCGACCCGGCGCTAGAGAATTACATTAAAACCAATCGGAATCAGATTGAAATGGTGTGGCGAAGTCCTTATTTCCAACTTTTCCGAAACCGTATCGTACGATAGGTTTAATAAAATTACGATGCGGACGCAACATCTTTTGTGGTTTCAGGGTAAATTATCTCAACACCTCCTTTAATACCCTAAGCGATTTCAGCTCTCCCATTTCGGGAAGATGAAGTTTATAATAATCTATCAGACTGATCAAAAGGTCATCCCTCACCTCTCGCTGAAGGGAGAAGCCGGGCAAATCACCGAATTTCATGCTGCTGATTTTTTCAAATGCCTGGGCCGGAGCTCCTGAAATAAAATATTGATGGGCAGGTTCACTACTCAGGAAAAGTCCGGCTTCCAGGTCAAAATACTTATGCGCAGAGGTGGCATTAAAAGCAGGTTGAAATCCGAGAAATTGCATCAATTGCATCATAAACAGCAGATGAAAGCTTTGCATAGGTATGGCTGGCGTATGCAACCAATGCAAGGTTTCCATCAAGAAATTAAAGAGGGCAGGATTGGCTTCTTCCTCACGTATGGTTTTATAAAGCAACTCATTCATAAACATCAGCACCGTGGCACGCGTCATTTCAGTACCTGCATACAGCGTGTTGTCATAAGGAGCCACTTCCCGAAGAAAATGCAGGTTTTTGCCTTCACGCACTTCGGCTTCAATGTTTAATAGCGAAAGGTGACCAAATAGCGCCGGCCTGAGCTTAGAGCGTTTGCTGTACAGCCCTTTAACCATAAACGACATCAGGCCCGAACTTTCGGTATATATCTTTACTATAGCACTGTTGTCGGCATAGCGGGTGGTGCGGAATACGATGCCCCTCGTTTTGGTTAACATGCAGTAAAATTAAGGATTTTAGTGATTTGTGTGTCGGAAGTTGTGACAAAATTGGTAGAGCGAAATTGAATTTTAGTTCTATTTTTGTGTGATCATAGCTTAAACACGAATGAATATGGAAACAGCCCAGCTTTTAGAATGGTTTGGATACCTTGCCTCAGCCATCATCGCTTTGTCAATGGCCATGAATTCAATCCTGAAATTCAGGTGGATAAACCTGACAGGCGCCTTAGCATTCGCCGTCTATGGGTTTCTGATAAAAGCCTATCCGGTCTCCTTTCTCAATGGAATTATCGTAATTGTTGACCTTTATTATCTGTATTCGTTTTATTCGAAAAAAGAAGATTTCGAAATATTGACTGCTAAACCTGACAATGTTTACCTGCAGCGTTTCTTAAACTTCCACAATAAAGACATTCAGCGCTTCTTTCCGGGCTACGCTTATAAACAGGATGCACAGGATATGATTTATTTTATATTGCGCGACATGAGTGTAGCGGGGGTATTTATTGCCAGCGAAATCAAGTCCGGAACGCTTAAGGTAAGTCTGGATTATGTGATCCCAGCTTACCGCGATTTTAAAAACGGTCATTTTATTTACAATCAATTGCATGGTAAACTTGCCGGAGCACGCTATTTAAAAGTAGTTTCATCCACTCATAGCCCGTTGCATTCAAAATACCTGAATAACCTCGGATTTAAGCAAACATCTGACGGGCAGTTCGAGAAAACACTTTCAAACGGGACCTCAAAGTAAAAATGACTTTCCTCTATAAAGGGAAGGCAATTACTTACAATGCATAGGACGAAAAAAATGCTACTTATCCCTTTTGCTGCCAGGCCAGGTAACCGGGGAATTATAAGGAAAAGGACAATATAAACATTGCCTACAACTAAGCCTTCCTGTATTTTACCTTAAAAAGGCTGTTCTACTTCAGGTGGGTGTCCTTTTTCCCGTTCCAGAGTTTAGCCGTTGAAAATAAGATTTTGCGCTAAAATCCAAAATACCCCCTTTAAATTGTAATTTTGCAGGCTCAAAACAGCGGCATCATGCGCAAAAAAGTTGATTTTCTGGTAATTGGCACCGGCATTGCCGGATTGACCTACGCTCTTAAAGTAGCCCCCTTTGGTAAGGTTTGTATTGTAACCAAAAAAGAAGCATTGGAAGGAGCTACCCGCTATGCCCAGGGTGGCATTGCAGCCGTAATGTACACTCCCGACACCTTTGAAAAACACATTGAAGACACTATGGCCGCCGGAGATAACCTGAGTGACCGCAAAATCGTGGAGATTACCATCCGCGAATCAACTGAAAGGATTAAAGAGCTGATTGAACTTGGCGTAGCCTTTGACAAAAACAAGAGCGGACAATATGACCTGGCACGTGAAGGCGGACATTCAGAATTCAGGGTACTACATCACAAGGATCAGACCGGAGCGGAAATAGAAAACATTCTGTTGGAGCAGGTTAAGAGTAACAAAAACATCGAAATCCTTGAGAATCATTTTGCCATTGACCTGATAACCCAGCACCATGTGGGTCAGGAAGCGGCCATAATTGGTGAACAGGTTAGCTGTTTCGGAGCATATGTATTAAATAAAGAAAATCATATAATCACCACCATTCTGGCCAAAACCACCATGCTTGCTACTGGTGGGGCAGGCAATGTTTATGCCACCACCACGAATCCGCCGGTAGCTACTGGTGATGGAATAGCTATGGTGCAGCGCGCTAAAGGCAGCATCGAAAAGATGGAATTTATTCAGTTCCATCCAACTTCACTTTACAACCCGATTGAAAAACCCTCTTTCCTGATTACGGAAGCCCTCAGGGGTTCCGGAGCCGTGCTTAAAACGAGCAAAGGCAAGGAATTCATGCAAAAATATGATTCCCGCCTATCGCTGGCTCCACGTGACATCGTAGCCCGGGCCATCGACAATGAGCTGAAAATAAGCGGAGATGACTTTGTTTGCCTGGATGCCCGGCACCTGGATAAGGATGAAATTCTGAACCACTTCCCGGCGATCTACGCCAAATGCCTGAGCATAGGCATTGACATTACCCACGACATGATTCCCGTGGTTCCGGCAGCCCATTATACCTGTGGCGGCATCAAGGTGGATGAATACGGAAGAACTACCATCGCTTACCTCTACGCTTCAGGCGAATGTGCATCTACCGGTCTGCACGGGGCAAACCGTCTGGCTTCAAACTCCCTGCTCGAATCACTGGTTTTTTCGCACCGTTCAGCCAATAATGCCATCGAAGAACAAAAGAAAATTACCTACCGCAAGGATGTCCCGGATTGGAACGCCTCCGGAACGGTATTCAATGAAGAGATGATTCTCATTACCCAATCTCTTAAAGAGCTACAGGCCATTATGTCGAATTATGTAGGCATAGTGCGCTCTAACCTCAGGCTGAAACGCGCTTACGACCGACTTACCATCTTACAGGCCGAAACGGAAGACCTTTATGAAAAATCGGTGCTCACTGAAAAAATATGCGAATTGCGCAATATGATTTCCGTGGCAGGGCTCATCATCAGCATGGCCACTGAACGCAAAGAAAGCCGTGGTTTGCATCACACCATTGACTATCCCCGGAAATACGATACCGTGTGAACAAAGCGTTGATTTGCAGGTTTTGATTATAAATCAGAAAAAGGAAAATAAATATGGCATTGATAAGAGCGGTAAAAGGCATAGCTCCCAAATTTGGCAAGAATTGTTTCTTTGCTGAAAATGCAACTGTAGTTGGCGAAGTGGAAATGGGCGACAATTGCAGCGTTTGGTTTAACGCGGTTATCCGGGGCGATGTGCATTATATCAGGATAGGCAATAATGTAAATGTTCAGGATGGGGCGATAATCCATTGTACCTATCAAAAATCGCCGGTAAATATTGGCAACAATGTATCTATTGCCCACAACGCCATTGTGCATGGATGTACCATTCATGATAATGTACTTGTTGGCATGGGTTCCATTATTATGGATAATGTGGTGGTGGAGAGCAACTCCATTATAGCGGCCGGAGCGGTAGTTTCACAAGGCACACATATAGAATCGGGCAGTGTTTATGCCGGAATTCCTGCAAAGAAGATTAAAAGTATAGACACCATCCTGCTCGAAGGACAGGTAAACCGCATCTCGAAAAGTTACACCCTGTATGCCAGTTGGCATGACCCAGAGATTAAACCGGTGGAGTAGGAATTGTGGATTTCGGATTGCAGATTGCGGATTGAATCACAGAACACAGATTACAGATCACAGATCACAGATCACAGATCACCTCCATATAACCCTTGAATCTTATCCGCAAGAATTTTGGCCATTTTGTAATTCGATTCATGTGTCCAGCCCGCAATGTGTGGCGAAAGGATAACTTTTTCACTGGCAATCAGCCGTTTGAAAGGTTCAGGCAGGTTTACCGCATCAAGGTTCTCGAAGGATAACTTTTCATATTCCAGCACATCCAGTGCGGCGCCTAAAACCTTTTCGGAATCAATGGCATCCATCAGGACGGAAGTATTTAGGCATTGTCCACGGGCCGTATTGATCAGGTAAATGGGTTTTTGGAATTTATTAAGAAAATCCTTGTCGATTAATTGTCGGGTTTCATCAGTTAAAGGCACATGCAGGCTCAGTACATCGGCCTCCCTGAATACTTCATCCATCTGTACTTCTTTTACGAACAATCCGCTAAAGCCGGTTTTATATTTATCGAAAGCGATTACATTGGCCCTGAATCCGCTCAGTTTTTCGGCGAAAGCCTTTCCGGTGTTCCCGAAACCGATGATGGCAATGGTTTTACCACCAATTTCAGTACCCCGGTTGCCTTCGCGAATCCAGGTTCCATTGCGGACTTCTGTATTCACGCGACAAAGATGATTCAGCAGGGAAAGCAACATTCCCACCGCATGTTCCCCCACAGCATCACGATTACCTTCAGGTGCATTCAGACAAACAATACCTTTGTTTTTGGCATAAGCATGATCAATATTTTCCATGCCGGCACCAACCCGGGCGATAAATTCTGTTTTAACTGCACAATCAAGGGCCTCGCGGTCAAGTTTTATCTTACTGCGGATAACCAATCCATCAAACCGGGGAAGCATTTCCAGAATGTCAGCCCGGCTTGTTCCAGAATAATGACTGCATTCAAACCCTTGAGAGGTAAGTGCTTCAGATAAATAAGGATGTGTAGTATCAATAAATAAAACTTGCCTTTTCATGATAATTGATTGTGTTGTCTTTTTTAATACTTCCTAAACAAGCTTTCAATGAACCTACTGACAGATAATCACAATAAAATGTTTCTTAATAATCAGTAAAAAAGTCACAAGCTTTTATGCATTGAGAATCAGTGATATGAGATTTCAAGCCAGGTTATTTTTGCCGGAAACTAAAAAGTTAGCATTATTTTACAAAAGTAAGTCAAGTAAGCGAACCTATTTCCATAGTTTAATGCTATTTGGGCTTTTTGATAAGAATATGGCTTGATATCGACGAAAATATCGTATTTTTGAGCCTTTATTTTTTCTATCAAAGGTGTCCTACAACTTTGATAATCATTTGATTCATTCTGTTGATTGCTACCAGTATGTGGAATTTTTTAGTTCGTTTTATCCTACGCAACCGTCTGGGCAACCTTATCGCCATTTCAATTATTACCCTTTTTATGGCTTTTATGGCCAGCAAGGTGCATCTTTCATACGAAATGGCCCAGATGTTGCCCGATTCGGACTCAACCATCATAATTTACAATCAATTTAAAGAGACTTTTGGACAGGATGGAGCCGTGGTTTTTATTGGTATCCGTGACCCGAAATTGTTCGAACTGGATGAATTCAATGACTGGTATGACCTTACCAACAATCTTAAGGAAGTAGATGGTGTTCAGGAAGTGCTCTCCATTGGTCGGCTCTTTACGCTGGTGAAAAATGATTCTATCCGTAAATTTGACTTTCAGCCTCTGTTCTTATCTAAACCCGCCACTCAGAACGAACTCGACAGCATAAAACAATTGATTTTTGACCAGCCCTTCTACAACGGACTCATCATCAACCAGAAAACCAATGCCACCTTAATGATGCTCACACTCGATAATGAGCGGCTCAATAGCAAGGGACGCATTGGTATTATCACTGATATTGAACAGGAGGTGGCAAAATTCAGCGAAAAGCACCAGGTTAAAGTCCATTTTTCAGGCATGCCCTTTATCAGGACCAAAACCATGAAAATGGTACAGCACGAATTGCTGCTGTTTATGGTACTTTCCATGCTTATCGCTTCTCTGGCACTGTTTATTTTCTTCAGATCATTTAAAGCGGTACTTTTCCCGATGCTCATTGTCGCCATAAGTGTGATATGGGTCATAGGAACGCTGGGAATTTTTAATTTTGAAATAACCATACTTACCGGTATGATACCCCCATTGCTGGTAATTATTGGGGTGGAAAATTGTATTTTCCTGCTCAACAAATACCATTATGAGTACCGGGAGCATGGAAATAAAGTGAAGGCTCTGGCCCGGGTGGTTATTCGCACAGGCAATGCAACTTTCCTTACCAACCTGACCACAGCCGTCGGATTTGCGGCATTTATTATTACCGGCAACAAGCTCCTGGTTGAATTCGGCATTGTTGCGGCCCTCAACATCATGGGTGTTTTTGTACTCAGTATTTTCCTGGTGCCCATCCTATACAGTTACCTGGAACCACCCAAAATGCGGCATCTGAAACACCTGGACAATAAAAATACTACTTCTATTATTCTGGGCATTGTTAATCTGGTTGAAAACCACCGAAAAGCCATCTATATTGGAGCTCTGGGCCTTTTGTTATTTGCTGTGGTTGGCATTACCAGGCTAAAAACCACCGGTAATGTGGTAGATGATATCCCCCACAATCATCCCATTTACACGGACATGCTGTTTTTTCAGAATGAATTCAGGGGCATTTTACCGTTCGAAATTACCATCGATACCCGAAAACCAAGGGGTGTAATGCGGATGTCAACCATACAGAAGATCAGCGACTTGCAGGATACGCTGGCAAAGTTCCCTGAGTTTTCTAAGCCTTTATCGGTAGCTGAGCTGGTGAAAGCCTCCAAACAGGCTTTTTATAATGGCGATCCCAAAATGTATAGTTTACCCAACAATCAGGAGCGCAATTTTATTTTGGGTTACCTTCCTTCTTTTAAGAGTGAGAAGCGAACCATTATCAATTCATTTGTAGATACCAGTTTGAGTAAGACCCGCATCAGTGTGCAGATGGCCAACATAGGTACCCACGAAATACAGCGCATCAAAGACGAACTGCGCCCGGCCATTGACACACTGTTTCCGGCCGATAAATACAAGGTGGATATTACGGGAACGAGCATCGTTTTTCTTAAAGGCACTGATTTTCTTGTCCACAATCTGGCCACCAGTCTTTTGCTGGCCCTGGTGCTGATCGGTATATTGCTTGGCCTGCTCTTTTCGTCAATTAAAATGGTGATCGTATCTCTGATACCCAATTTGCTTCCGCAGTTGATGACCGCTGCCCTTATGGGCTTCCTTTTCATCTCTATTAAACCGTCAACCATACTCATCTTCAGCATTGCCCTCGGTATTTCTGTTGACAATGCCATCCACTTCCTGTCGCGTTACCGATTGGCTCTGCGACACAACAACTGGGACATACAGAAGGCGGTATATTCTGCTTTGCGCGAAACCGGCTTTAGCATGATCTACTCTTCCATTGTATTGTTTTTCGGTTTCGCCATTTTTACACTTTCCACTTTTGGAGGCACCAAATCGGTAGGTTTTTTGGTTTCATTCACCTTGCTGATGGCCTTGTTCTCCAACTTATTGCTCCTGCCTTCATTATTGCTTTCGCTTGATCGCTGGCTTACTACCCGAAAATTTGATGAACCTTTAATTGAGCTGTTTGATGAAGACGATGACAGTGATACCGATAGTGATATTTTTGACAAAGAACTAAAATCAAAAAGTTGAAATGAAAGGAATTATTCTTGCCGGGGGTTCCGGTACACGGCTACACCCGCTCACCCTTGCCGTAAGTAAACAACTTATGCCGGTGTTTGACAAGCCCATGATTTACTATCCCTTATCCGTGCTGATGATGGCCGGTATCAATGAGATACTTATTATATCCACACCTCACGACCTGCCGAATTTTGAAATGTTATTGGGAGATGGACGCTCACTGGGTTGCCGGTTCGAATATGCAGTGCAGGAAGTCCCCAACGGACTCGCACAGGCTTTTGTGATTGGAGCGCCTTTTATCGGCAACGATGATGCAGCTTTGGTTTTGGGAGATAACATCTTTTACAGTTCCGGATTACAAAATCTGTTGAACGACTGCAGGAAGCCTGATGGTGGTATTGTATTTGCCTATCATGTAGCTGATCCCCAGCGTTATGGAGTGGTTGAATTTGACCCGTCGAATACAGCAATTTCCATCGAGGAAAAGCCAGCATCCCCGAAATCAAATTATGCGGTACCGGGCCTTTACTTTTATGACAACAGCGTGGTGGAAGTGGCGCGCAACATTAAACCAAGTGCCCGGGGTGAATATGAAATCACTGACGTAAACCGGCATTACCTTGCAAAAGGAAAACTTAAAGTAAAGGTAATGAGCAGGGGTACTGCCTGGCTCGATACCGGAACTTTTTCATCATTAATGGAAGCTTCACAATTTGTTCAGGTAATTGAAAACCGACAGGGGCTTAAAGTTGGTTGTATTGAGGAAGTGGCTTATCGCATGAAATTTATTGATAAAATACAGTTGCATGCATTGGCCCATCCCCTGCTAAAGAGTGGATACGGTGAATATTTATTGCATATTGATTAATTCTAATTTTTAGCTCAGTCTATTATGACTTCTATAGAAATATTTCAGGAAAAGATTAACCGTGCGCTTTCAGAATTACCCGTTTTGGGTGAACCTGCCGGCTTATATCAACCCATTGTTTATGCTCTGGATCAGGGCGGCAAGCGGGTGAGGCCTTTGCTTACCTTATTGGCCAATGAAATGTTTGGAGGTAAAGCCGAAGCGGTGATGCCCGCCGCCATTGCCATTGAGATATTTCACAATTTTACTCTGCTGCACGACGATGTGATTGATCAGGCACCGTTAAGAAGAGGGAAAGAGACCATTTACCAGAAATGGAACCTGAATACCGCCATTTTATCCGGCGATACCATGTTTGCCATCGCTTATGGCCGGCTTTCACAATGCGAACCCAGGTTACTTCCCAAACTGATGGAAGTATTTACAGCCACCGCCATAGAAGTTTGCGAAGGCCAGCAATATGATATTGATTTTGAGCGATCCAACAGCATCACCATTCCTGCCTATCTCAACATGATCCGGCTTAAAACCGCAGTTCTACTGGCCGCCAGCCTTAAAATCGGAGCACTTTCTGCTGATGCTTCTCCTGATGATTGCGAGAAGATTTATGAATGTGGAGAAAACCTGGGAATGGCCTTTCAGCTTCAGGATGATTTGCTTGATGCTTTTGGAGAAACCGAAATTTTTGGCAAGCAAACCGGTGGCGATATTGTAGCAAATAAAAAGACCTACCTCTACCTGAAAACTTTTGAGCAGGCTGATGACAACGATAAGTTGCGTTTAAAAGATTGGTTTAACCGGACACCGGAGGATTATAAATTAAAGGTGGAAGAAGTGCTCGGATTGTTCCGAAAGTATGGTGTTCAGAATGATACGGAGGCATTGATTATGCAATATAACCAACATGCCCTGGAATTGCTTACTGCCATTTCTGTAGCTGAAGATCAGAAAGCTCCGTTGCTCGATCTGGCAAAAAAAATACTGATACGTAAATACTGATTAATCTTCTCCGAAAAGATCATCTTTTTCAGCTTCAAAAGATTCCAGTTCCCCGTGTAGGGTTTCCCATTGTTGCATCTCCCTTTCTATTTGCTTTTTAAGGGCCTCATAATGCCCGAAAAAATCAGGTTCAGCTAATTCGGTGCTGAATTTATCGGGATGTGAAAGCATATGATCCCGGTTAGCCAGCTCCTTTTCCAACCGTTGAATTTCCGCTTCAGATTTCTCGATGCGCGTGCGGATTTTTCTTCCCTCTTTTTCAAACTGCTTGCGTTTTTCGTAGGAAAGCTTATTGTCCGAAACAGGTACAGCCAATCCGCTGTTTAAGGATTGATTTCTGCCTGCACTTCCCAGTTCATCCAGGGATTGCACTTTTCGTTTTTCGAGAAAATCATAAATATCACCCAGATGTTGCTTTACCTGCCCTCCGGTAAACTCGAACAGCTTATCGGTGAGTCCCTGCAAAAAATCGCGGTCGTGTGAAACCACAATGAGGGTGCCATCAAACATCAGCAGGGCATTTTTGAGGATGTCTTTCGACATCATGTCGAGGTGGTTGGTTGGCTCGTCAAGGATAAGCAGGTTAACTGGCGAAAGCAGCAGTTTGGCCAGTGCCAGCCGCGATTTTTCACCTCCCGAAAGTACTTTCACCTTCTTGTCAATGTCTTCACCCCCAAACAGAAAACTGCCGAGGATGTTGCGCACCTTTGGCCGGATGTCGCCTACTGCTACATCATCAATGGTTTGAAAAACCGTACGCTCAGGATCCAGCAGGTCAGCCTGATTCTGAGCATAATACCCGATTTTAACGTTGTGTCCAAGCTTACATTCCCCCTGATGCTCCAGCCCTTCGGCCAGAATTTTGGCCAGGGTGGTTTTCCCTTCCCCGTTTTTGCCGACAAAAGCCACAAAATTGTTGCGCTCAATGGCAAAATCCACCTCGCTAAAAACCAGGTGACTGCCGTAATACTTGCCCAGATTAACAGCTTCAACCACAATTTTACCTGAAGGCGGCGCATCGGGAAACCGAAAGTGAATGCTGCTTTTATCAATATCATCTATCTGTACCCGATCAATTTTGTCGAGCATTTTAACCCGGGACTGAACCTGCTTCGATTTGGTAGCCTTATATCGAAACCGCTCAATAAATTTTTCGATATCGGCCAACTGCTTTTGCTGATTACTGTATGCCGCCATTTGCTGTTCGCGCAAGGCTTCCCGCTGCACAACGTATTCGCTGTAGGATGTTTTATAATCATAGATGCGACCCATAGAAATTTCAATGGTACGCGTCGTTACATTATCAAGGAAAGCCCGGTCATGAGAAACAACGATTACCGCGCCTTTAGACTGAATCAGGTATTCTTCCAGCCACTGAATACTCTCAATGTCCAGGTGGTTAGTAGGCTCATCAAGCAGAAGAAGGTCTGGCTTTTTAAGCAGCAGCCGGGCCAGCTCCACGCGCATACGCCAGCCACCGCTGAATTCTGCCAGCTTTCTGCCAAAATCCTGAGGCATAAAGCCAAGGCCAAGCAGTACTTTTTCGGCATCGCCTTCCATTTCGTTGCCACCCAGCAATGCAAAGCGCTCGTTGGCCTCATGCAAGCGGTCAATCATTTGCAGATAGGAAACTTCGTGAAAATCGGTGCGGTGCGAAAGCTGATCATTGTACCCGGCAATGCGGTGCTTTAGTTCTAGTGCTTCTTCAAAAGCCTTGATGGTTTCCTCAAATACGGTTCCGGCTCCTGTGGTGCGCATTTCCTGCCTCAGGTAACCTATACTCATGTTGTTTGGCCTGGACACTGTCCCACTTTCGGGTTCCTGTTCATTGCTTATAATACGAAGAAGCGTGGTTTTACCGGCGCCGTTGCGGCCAACTAAACCAACCCTTTCCCGCTCATTGATCAGAAAGGTGACGTCG
>JAVEQP010000110.1:0-10449 GCA_034007585.1 Lentimicrobium sp.
CTAAAAACAGATAGGTGGTGTTGGATAATTTAATTTCATATGGTGAAATTTGCAATATTTAAATAGGGGAACCCCTCTGAGGTTCTGTAAAAAATGTATGTTGGATAGTTTTGGAAGGTCTCATCTTTCTGGACGAGACCGAAATATAAAAAGGTTGTGAGTTTTTCAGCAGGCTCTATTTATCTATGAACTTGTCACCCACGTTTAATGGTGAACTTAAAAAAAGATGAAAAATTTTGTAACCTTTCCCCTGGCTTCTTAATCTAATATTAAAAAGAGAAAAAATGGAAGCAATAAAAATCAATGATTTCAACAATCACAAAATTGAAGAGAGCGAAATCATCAAACGCATAATCGGTGGTGAAAAAGAGCTCTATGAAATTTTGGTCAGAAGAAATAACCAAAAGTTATATCGGGTAATCAGAAGTTATATTAAAGATGAAACTGAGATTGAAGATATCATGCAGGACAGCTACGTTAAGGCTTTTACCAAATTATATCAATTTAAATTAGAGTCTTCCTTTTCTACCTGGCTCATCCGCATAGGAATAAATGAATCGCTGGCCCGGAAGAAACAAAAAGGAAAGCTTTATAATTTAAATGAGTTGTTAAATGGCTTTAAGAGTAGCAGGGTCCTGGAAATTCCTGATAACAAACAATTAAATCCACAAGATAACATGATACGCAATGAGGCAAAACAGTTTTTGGAAAATGCCATAGATCAACTGGATGCAAAATACCGGATAGTGTATGTTATGAAAGAAGTGGAAGAAATGAGTTTAAATGAAATTTCCGAAGCTTTAGATTTAACCCTTTCCAATGTAAAAGTACGCCTGCACCGGTCAAAAGAGATGCTGAAAGAAAAACTGTATGAATTAACCATTGATAAAAACGTCTTTGAATTTGGATTTAGCCGGTGTGACAGAATTACTGAAAATGTAATGAGTCGTATAGAATAGCTGCATAACAATAGGTTCCGGCCTGATAAAATCCCTGTCCGACAGTTCACACAGAGGAAGTCACAGCGACTACCTCCGGGAAAAACGAGACAGGGGTTTTTTGTCAGCCTTTGCAGACTGAAACCAACAGAAGGCTATATCGCCCCATCCCTGAATTAAGTTCGAAATAATTATCAACCCCGGGTCCTGCTGCGTTTTCATACATCAGGCCTGGCTCATTTAACATTACATTTTAATGATATTCTACTGTTGAAAAAATAACAAAAAATTTATATTTCAATTTACTATTGTCCGGTAAAAATCGGAAATCTTCTTGCCACTAAGCGATGCACTGAGCCAGCCCTCCTAAGGCGCGCACGAAGACTCCAGGTTACACAAAATGAATAAATTAGATTTGTATTCTTTTGTAATTTAGTCCTTTGGTGGCTCACCTGAAAAAGTAAGGTGCGGTACTACAACTTTTACCAAAGAGCAACAATATCAATTATTTAGAATGATATTCGGAACAAGTTCCGGACAACAATGATTTCAATTATCTATATTACAAATCAACATGTATCATCTTCTGTAATTCGCGCTGACAAAACAATTCAGACTATACCGCTGTTTAGATTTTTATCAAAAAAGACACTATCGGGAAAATGGTTATTATGTAATTTATCTCTTTCGGTTTTTGTCGGATATTAAATCAATTCATAAACATAATACTCAAAACTATGAAATACACAACCATTTTTATTTTTATGTTGAGTGCGCTCCTCATGGGTTGCAATCCTAAGTTTTATTCGCCCAACACTCAGAATGTTCCTTTAATTTCAGAAAAAGGAGAAACCAATCTTACCCTCTCAGGAAATGGCAATCAGGTTGAATTTCAGGGGGCTTATGGCGTAACCGATGCCTTTGCCATACAAGTGAATGGCGGACTTTTTATTCCTTCTGATTTAGATAACGGAGATGGCGGTTCAGGTAAGTTCATCGAATTCGGCGGTGGGTATTATACACCCGTGGCAAACGATTTTGTTTTCGAAACCTACGGCCTTATTGGTTTTGGAGGTGTTGAAAACCATTTTCCCTCCACTTCTGGCGCCAATCCATCCTCACAAGGTGATGTTTCTGCCAATATTTTCAGATTTGGCATTCAGCCAGGCTTTGGTTACAAGAGCAAATACTTCTCTGCTGCTGTCTCCACCCGTTTAGTCAATCTTATGTACAATAACATTGAAGGTGATCTGATTTTCGATGGAGAAAACCAAATAGATTATCTCGAAAATAACAAATCCAACTTCCTGCTTGAACCGGCCCTTACACTCCGGGGCGGAATGGAAAAATTAAAGCTTCAGCTACAAATTGGATACAGTTTAAATTTATCAAACACTGACTTCAGACAAGATAAAACGATGCTGACGCTGGGATTAAATTTTAATTTCAAATAACTTCATTGCCATTAAATCAAGAAACATTAACCAATGCTGTTTGGGATTACACCTCATTTGATGGTCTCAGCAGTTTAAGAAAATGCATTGAGCCGTAAATTAAAATAAAAAATAAGTTTTCATTTTTAAGATTACAAATTCATTTTATTAACATAAACTAAAAATCAACATTGTAATTCTAAATAAATATTTTCATCGTTACCATGTCTAAACAGTAAAGAACAAAAGCCTTCACTTAATCAAACCTAAACCAAAGCTTTATGAAAACAAAAAGAATTATGATTCTGCTGGCCTTCTTGGGAATTTCAGCTACGGTAGTTTTTACTGCCTGCAAAAAGGACAAAGACGATGATTCGGAAAACCCATCTGAAAACATCCTCGCAAAATCCTACTTTACCGTATCTGAGGGTACTTATCAAAATGCTGCCTTTCCGGCTGAGTCACCTTCGGGCAATGCACCTTCAATTGATAACGTGAACGGAAATTCTTACATTCTGGATGGAGGCAGTAATCCTGTTTCCATTGAAACCTCCGATGACATAAAAGAAATTCTGGTAGGAGTTAAAGATGTGGGAGGGTTTTATACTGTTCCGGCATCAACCATGAAATCAACCAATAAGACGCATCTGATGGTGTTGTTCTTTAGTCAGAATTTAGCGAAAGAATCATTTATTATTGTTATCGCCCTGCGCGACAAAAACGGCCTGGTGAGTGAACATGAAACCATTACCGTAACTAAAATTACAGCAGGCACCGGCACCTTGCAGGTGAGTTGCTCCTGGGATAAAGCCAACGATGTTGACTTACATCTAATTGAACCCAATGGAACAGAAATCTATTACGGCATGGATCAGTCAGATAACGGGGGGACACTTGATGTTGACTCCAATGCAGGCTGTGAAATAGATAATATCAACAACGAGAACATTACCTATGGCTCAGAAGCCATTGTTGAAGGTGGCACCTACACGGTATTGGTGGACCTTTGGTCTAACTGTGATATCTCAGAAAACACCAACTTCAGTGTTACTGCTATATACAAGGGCGCCGTTATTGCAGTCAATAGTGGCAGCAATCCATATGTTGGACACTTTGTTCCTGCGGATGAAGATGTCGATGACCGACAGATAATGACTTTTCAAATCCCGTCCTCAAAGGCTCAACCTACTGACGCTAAAGCATTGAAGTTTGAATTTTCAAAACGAAATGTAGTGAAAAGTCCACAAAAAATGCGTTAAAAATTAACATCAACCGTCCGAAGCCCGATGACAAGTGTAATTATCGGGTTAAAGAAAATCCCTTTGCCCTGGTAAAGGGATTTTTGTATTAATATGAAATACTTAAGAGTCAATCATTTTGCGGTGTAACCATAAGCTGTATGTATTGGTAATCGCCTGAAGAAAGTGAATTGAACCGCTATTCAGATGCCTTACAAGTCAGTACATACAGAAAAAGTTTATAATTTAGCACCAGATATTTACTATGATCTATTTTAAACCATTAATGAAAACCCGATATGAAGATACTCATCATTCTTAACCGTGAACCCTACGACAATACCGATGTAACCTGGAATGGGCTGAGACTTGCCGAAACCCTGCGTAAAAATGGCGAAGAGGTCAGAATTTTCCTCATGAATGATTCGGTTGACATGGCGAGGGATGCCTGCAAACCCCCGGCCAATTATGATCAGGATTTGTCGCAGATGTTAAAGGGACTTATTGCCAAAGGTGCAGAGGTTAAGGTGTGTGGAACTTGCATGGCTCGCTGTGGTATCTATAAAAATCATCCTTATTTTGAAGGAGCAAATAAATCAACCATGGGCGAACTGGCTATGTGGGTGACCGATAGCGACAAAATCATCACCTTTTGATATGAAAAACAATCCCTTTGACCTATATACCCTTGAATATGAAGAATGGTTTAAAGAAAATCCACTAACTTTTCAATCTGAGGTGCTTGCCTTGCAGCAGTTATTGCCCAAAAGCAAGAATGGAATTGAAATTGGCATAGGCAGTGGGATTTTTGCCCGGGCGCTTGGTATAAAATCTGGGATTGACCCTTCGGAGAATATGCTGGATATTGCGCGAAAACGCAACCTGACCGTTGAAAATGCTTATGCAGAGCGATTGCCCTATCCGGACCAAAGTTTCGATTTTGCCCTTTTTATAACCTCTATCTGCTTTATTGAACATCCCGAAAAGGCCATGAAAGAAGCCTGGCGGATTATTAAAACCGGTGGTGAAGTAATTATTGCTTTCATTGATAAACAAAGTACTTTGGGCCAACAGTTGATTGCAGATAAAGAGGATAGCAAGTTTTACGGGACCGCCAATTTTTTCTCGGTGCCCGAAATTAATGCATTGCTGACCCGGAGTAATTTTGAAGTGAGCACGTGTGTTCAAACCCTGATGAACCCGACATCAAAAAAAATTGAAAAACCAGTGAAAGGCTTTGGGAAAGGCGGATTTGTGGTGGTAAAGGGCATAAAAAAAGAGGCACAAACAACTCCGAAGGCTGTGAAACCATGAAATCAATACCTGCTATGAAGCACATAAAAGCAACAGAGACCATACTGTATGTAAATAATCAGAAGGAGAGCAGTGGTTTTTATCAAAAAATATTCCGCAGGTCGCCTGATCTGGATGTTCCCGGCATGACGGAATTTAACCTGTCCGAAAGCTTTAAAATCGGACTGATGCCCAACGAGGGAATTGCCAAAATATTAGGAGTCAGTACTCCGCATCCGGCTTCCGGTTTGGGTGTTCCCCGATGTGAACTCTATTTTTATGTTGAAGATATTCAACTTGAATATGAAAACGCACTGGAAAGTGGAGCAAAATTGATCAGCCCGGTTTCCGATAGAAATTGGGGCGACAGGGTTTGCTATTTCGCCGATCCGGATGGTCATATTCTCGCTTTCGCGGAAAAGATATAGAGAGCGGACAAGGTTCAGGTTTAATCCTCAGCAGACTTAAACCATTGAGCAAATGCCAGCCTGAAAAATCAGACAATGTTTTATTTACAAAAACAAAAACTCCCTGATTAAGTTTATACAGACAATCTTAACATTTGCTGATTTACGAAATACCTTAAAAATTGTAAACTTCCCTAAACTCCTTGAATCCATGAAAATAAGTATCCTTTTTTCTTTCCTCATTTTATTTATCCCCGCCCTTTTACCGGCCCAGGACAATACTTTTCAGTTATCCAGCCACATCCTTGACATTTCCAAAGGCTTGCCTGCCGTCGACGTGAACATTAAACTTGAAAAAATGAATGAGACCGGTCATTGGATTTTTGTGGATGAAAGAAAAACCGACCAAAACGGCCGGGTAAAAGACTTTCTGGAGCAAAAACCAGACTCTGTTAACGCCGGAATATATCAGTTAACCTACCAGGTAAAGCCGTACTTTGAAGCCAACCAACTGGAAAGCTTTTATCCTTTTATCGTGGTTGTATTTGAGATAAAAGACAACAATCATTATCATGTGCCCATTACGCTTTCGCCTTTTGGATATTCTACCTACCGCGGCAATTAGCCAGGCAGCAACATACAGGTAAAGCGTCGTACCCTCTCCTCTTAATACATGCGTGAATTAAATTTCTCAAGGGCAATTGCATTCGGTTGCCGAATAGGTATATTTGTACTTTATTCTGATAAAATGCACCGCTTGCTAAAAAATTATTCCCATGAAAATTAATGACTTTAAACTCGAACGCTACTTTGCCCGGCATGAATTTACGGCAAAGTACCTGCTCTCTAGTTCCGATTGCGATGGCTACGAAATGAAATATGTGTTAGATCAAGCATCAGCGAAAGAGCTAGAGTTATGGGAAAAGCTGACCCTGGGTTATACCGAAAGTGAAGGACATCCGCTATTGCGGGAAGCTATACTGCAATATTACAACCTCGAAAACATTGAAAATGTAGTAGTGTCCTCCCCCGGAGAACTCAATTTTATCACCATGAATGTGTTGCTTAAGCCGGAGGATCACGTCGTGGTGGTTTCACCCTGTTATCAGTCGTTGTCAGAGGTGGTCAAGTCGTTAAATTGTGAAATTTCATATTGGCAACCAGATCCTCTAACGTGGGAATTTGATACTGCCACCCTGGAAAGCCTGGTACAACCCAACACCAGACTCATTATTTTGAATTTCCCCCATAATCCTACCGGAGCTTATCTTAACCGAAATCAACTGGATAATATTGTTGATATTGCAAAAAAGCAAGATGCCTGGATTTTTTCCGATGAAATGTACCGCAAATTGATGGTTAGAGAAATACCTGAGCTTCCACCCATTAGCGACATTTACAAAAAAGGCATCAGCCTGTGGGGCACTTCTAAATCCTTTGGTTTGGCCGGTTTACGCATAGGCTGGCTGGTTGCACAAAACAGGGAATTCCTTCAAAAAGTGGTTGCATTTAAAGATTACCTCAGTATTTGCAGCAGTGCGCCGGCAGAAATCCTGGCAATGATTGCCCTAAACCACCCTGAAAATTTCATTCAACCAAATCTTGAAAAAATAAGAACCAATATTGAGTTATTTTCAGTCTTTGCCTTGCGCCATAAAGAGTTACTCACCTTTATCACACCCACGGCAGGTTCCGTAGCTTTTGCGAAAATGAATATAGAAAAATCTGCCCTTGATTTTAGCAATCGCCTGGTGGAAGAAACCGGCATTATGACCGTTCCCGGCGAGATGTTCGAATATCCGGGCAAATACCTGCGGATTGGCTTTGGCAGAAGGAATTTTCCGGAAGTGCTGGAAAAACTGGAAGCGTACCTGAACCAGGTAACATAGTTTCTAATTCAGCAGTGCTGCTCTGCTTTTTGCCGGCTATTTTGCAGGTGTAAACCTAACAATTTCATTTTCAACAGGTTTCAGGCTGTGCAAATATTCATATATAGCGCTTAAATCTTCTGTTGTCATACTCGAATACATAATCCAGGGCATTAATGTTTGGTATGCTCCGGGCTTTACATGTTCAGGCATATATGAACTGTCACCATACATTTTAAAGCGTTTTACAAATTCTTCTTTTGTCCATTCACCAATCCCTGTTTCATTGTCAGGCGTTATATTGGCTGAATGAAGTACAGATCCATCTGGAAATTTAAATTCAAATCCTCCTGCAAAAGATTCTCCTACCACCTTTCCTTTTACCTGGTTTGTATGACAATCCGCGCAGCCGGAGGCCGTGACCATATATTTTCCATATCGGATGACATCTGTTTTAGATGGAATTGTTGTAAATTCCGCTTTTTTCGGCATCGTATTGATAATAAAATTCATCGGGAAGTCCGAACTTGATTTTTCAGTCTCATTCTCAATGGGTTTTAAGGTTCTGATATAGGCAATTACAGCTTCAATATCTTTTTGGTCCGACGCTCCAAAATTATGATAAGGCATTACTGTAAACAATGCCCTACCGTCTTTTGCCACACCTGTGGTGATTGCTCTGAAAATTTCACCATCTGTCCAGGTGCCTAAATTAAAAGGCGTAATATTATTTGCTACATATTTTCCCGGGAATCCAAGCGTCTGGTCGAATACTTCACCGCCTTTTCCCTCTGTTCCCGGAACAGGAGGTCCAGCAAATAAACTCCAGTCTCTGGTTGAATGACAGTCCATACATACCATAACATGATTGGCAAGATAGCTTCCGCGTTCGATGTTCTCCTGACTCATTTCTACCTTTAGATCTTGCGGATCGCCAACAGAGGGTAACATTGTTTTTACATATGTGAGTACTAGTATTAATAACAATATCACTACAATAACACCGTAGAAAATAATTTTGAAGACCTTTCTCATGATAAAAAATGGTTTATAGGTTATTAACGAAACTGTTCAGTCTCAAAAACCCCGGCTGTAAACTGAAAGTTTTGAGTTATTTGATTTTACAAAAATAAAATCGCGTAAATTTAATTTTATTTCTTATAACCAATTACATTTCAGAATGTTAATGTTTTCACAAATTTTTGTTAAAGAATTCTTAAATTTAACAATCCATTGAATTTATAAGAAACCAATAAAACATAGCTGTTCAAAATGTCCAACAAAATCCCTCGCTTAGCTGTTTAAACAGAAACAATAACTTTATTATAAACTAAGCCAATACTGACAGATAGCTAATGAGATCTGAATCCTTAAGCGAAGTACATTCAACAGTTGGAACAAATAAAAAGGGTTGGCGAAAGATACTTGCCTTTCTGGGGCCGGCGTATCTGGTAAGTGTAGGTTATATGGACCCTGGAAACTGGGCAACTGATATTGCAGGAGGAGCACAATTCGGGTATAAGCTAATCTGGGTGCTGCTTATGTCAAACCTTATCGCGGTGCTCTTGCAGTCGCTGAGTGCGCGTCTGGGTATCGTCAGGGGTGAAGATTTGGCTCAGGCCTCAAAAAATGCCTACCCCTCCTGGGCAAATATTCCACTCTATATTCTGGCGGAAATTGCCATTGCCGCCTGCGACCTGGCAGAGATAGTAGGTATGGCTATAGGACTAAACCTACTTTTCGGACTTCCCTTAATCTGGGGCATAAGCCTCACCGCTCTGGATACTATATTGTTACTTTTTCTGCTGAAGCAAGGGATGCGAACTATGGAAGTATTTATTGTAGCGCTGGTATTTATCATCGGAGTCTCTTTTTTAATCGAGATGTTTATTGTTTCACCGGTTTATGGTGATGTGCTTAAAGGTTTGGTGCCTTCGAAACTCAATGGAAACGCGCTGTATATAGCCATCGGCATCATAGGTGCAACGGTTATGCCCCACAACCTCTATCTGCATTCCTCGCTGGTGCAGACCCGGAAATTTGACAAATCAAGCGCAGGGATGAAAAATGCCCTAAGGATGAACTTTTTCGATACCGCCATTGCCCTCAATCTTGCCTTTTTTGTGAATGCAGCCATCTTAGTACTGGCAGCCGCAGCCTTTTATGTAAACGGGTATTATCATATTGCCGAAATTCAGGATGCATCCAGATTGCTGGAGAATTTATTCGGCAAAACAGCTCCTACTTTTTTTGCTATCGCCCTGATTGCTGCCGGACAAAGTTCCACCATTACAGGTACCCTGGCCGGACAAATTGTGATGGAAGGCCACCTGAACCTGAGAATACGACCCTGGCTCAGAAGGCTGATTACGCGTCTGTTGGCCATAATACCCGCCATGTTCACCATCATTTACTTTGGAGATCAGGCCTTGGGAAGTTTATTGGTATTAAGTCAGGTAGTTTTAAGCCTGCAATTGGGATTTGCTGTAATTCCACTTATTCATTTTAATTCGGATAAGAAGTTAATGAAAGAATTCACCATCAAAACCTGGATAAAAGTTCTGGCATGGATTAGCGCTGCTATTATTGTATATCTGAATATAAAGCTGGTATTGGATGAAATAAGCGGGTGGATTGAAGCGGGTGGAAAAGATAAAATCTTAATCTACTCCCTGGTAATTCCCCTTGCACTCGCCTGTCTTGCCCTACTCATCTATGTATTTATTCATCCCTTTTTGCCATCTAAAACCAAAAGCAGAAAGCAATTGCCACATGGGGTGGCCATGGATCTGGATGATTTACAGGCACTCACTTACCATCATATTGCTATGGCCGTTGACTTCTCAGGTCAGGATCAGCAAATTATACGAAGTGCCCTGAATCAGGGAGGAAAATCGGCCACTTACACTTTTATTCATGTGGTGGAAAGCGCAGGGGCAAGGTACTCAGGCAAAAACACCATGGATTATGAGTCGCAACTGGATTATGAAAGCCTGGTAAAGTATCAGCAAAAACTGATTGCGCTTGGGCACGAAGCTAATATTCAGATTGGATACGGAACTGCCTCTGTAGAAATAGCAAAAATCATAAGCAGCCTTGACATCGATCTGCTGGTTATGGGCGAACACGGCCATAAAGGATTTAAGGATCTGGTGTTTGGGACAACAATAGATGCA
The DNA here is from genome assembly GCA_034007585.1 of Lentimicrobium sp. Classification (GTDB taxonomy): domain Bacteria; phylum Bacteroidota; class Bacteroidia; order Bacteroidales; family Lentimicrobiaceae; genus Lentimicrobium. Next base: position 10,354 of record JAVEQP010000110.1, read on the forward strand.
GTGCGTCATAAATTAAAAATTCCGATACTTATTGTAAGGTAAAACCATTTATTGAGAAAAGAAGAATCGGACTGAATCGGGAGCTTCAACACTATC
>JAVEQP010000014.1:0-47144 GCA_034007585.1 Lentimicrobium sp.
CCAACATCTGGTATTTGAACGCAGTTATGCCCACCGTGACTTTGAGCAGGATTACCATGCCTACAAAGGGAATGCTTATGGTCTGGCCAACACCTTAATGCAAACGGCTTTTTTAAAACCAAAAGTTAGAAACCCGAAATTAAAAAACCTGTTTTACGCCGGTCAGTTGACCGTTCCGGGGCCAGGCATGCCACCAGCCATTATTTCGGGACAAATTGCTGCAAATGAAATCATTAATTTAACTCGTAAGAACTAAAATATGAAAGAACTGTTCGATATGATCTCCCGCAAGTCGAGTAAGATAGCCACCATTACTTACTCTACTTCCTTTTCATTGGGCATTCGTTTTTTCAGCAAAAAATTCCATGACCCAATCTATGCCATTTATGGTTTTGTTCGTTTTGCCGATGAAATAGTAGATTCATTTCATGGCTTCGACAAAGCAAAGCTGCTTGAACGATTCAAAAATGACACTTATCTGGCCATAGAGGAAGGCATAAGCCTGAACCCCATTCTCAACAATTTCCAATGGGCAGTAAATACCAATAAAATTGAACATGAACTCATCGATCGGTTTCTCCATAGCATGGAGATGGATCTAAAGGAGATTGATTATGATCAGCCTGCTTTTGAAGAATACATCCTGGGTTCTGCTGAAGTGGTAGGATTAATGTGTCTGCGCGTCTTTTGCGAAGGTGATGAAGAAAAATACCGGCAATTGAGATCATCGGCTATGCGGCTGGGCTCGGCATTCCAAAAAATTAACTTCCTGCGTGATTTAAAAGCTGATTTTAAAGATTTAGGGCGGTCGTATTTTCCCGGAGTTGACCTAACTTATTTTACCGAAGACACCAAGAAAAAAATTGAAGCTGACATTGCGCTGGACTTTGCCGATGGTCTCGAGGGTATAAGAAAACTACCCAAAGGAGCACGCTTCGGAGTGTATATGGCTTATGTTTATTTTTACAAACTCTTCCTAAAAATCAAAAGAGCCAATTCTGCACAAATTATGATGGAACGCATCAGAATTCCCAACCGAACCAAATACAAATTGCTGTTTACCTCTTTTCTGAGGCATCAGTTTAACCTGCTGTAACAATGAGAAGGTTCGTATTTTTTTTAATGATGTTCATTGCCTCTTTACCAATGGCCACAGCACAAGTTAATCTTTCACAGGCACGCAGTAGTTACCTGGGAATGAAAGTTGATAAATGTAACGCCTTGAAGCTGAGCAGGCAGTTCGACAATTCGCAACCTTCTGACGCATTGCTCAGAGCCTATTGGGGTGCCTCACTTGCGGCTGCTCCGGAGTGCTTAAGTAATCCGTTAGAAAAAATAAAGTATTTTCGCAAAGGGAAAAACCTGCTTGATGAATCGGTAAAGCAATCGCCAAATCACATAGAGATTAGGTTTCTGCGTTTTGCAACACAAACCAAAGCGCCTTCATTTTTAGGCTATGACAATAATCTTCAGGAAGACAAAAATCTCATTTTGAAAAACATTGCCCTCTTTGCAAGTACACCATCAAATAAAGAGATGTCCGGATATATAGCAAGTTTCATGATGGACTCAGGAAACTTATCCCCGGCTGAAAAAACAATTTTAAAACAAATTTTAAGTAAATAATAACAACATCTAAATGGAAGATTTTGTAATACTAGTGGATGAGAATGATCAGGAAGTTGGAAAAATGGAAAAGATGCAGGCTCACGTTGAGGCGAAGCTTCACCGGGCCTTTTCGGTGTTTATTTTTAACACTAAGGGAGAATTGCTCATACAGCAACGAGCATTTAGCAAATATCACACGCCCGGCTTATGGACCAACACCTGCTGTAGTCATCCGCGCCCCGGCGAAACCACCTCCGATGCAGCCCATCGTCGCATGGTAGAGGAAATGGGCTTTGATTGCGACTTCGAAGAGGTGTTCAACTTTCTTTATAAAGCCAAATTTACCAATGAACTGACTGAGCACGAAATAGACCATGTGTTTATCGGATTTTCTGACACCCTGCCGGTAATCAACCGCGAAGAGGTGGAGGATTACCACTATGCCGACATGAAAATACTGGCCAAAGAGATTAAAGACAAACCAGATAATTTCACCATCTGGTTCAGGATAGCCTTCGACCGGGTGAGAGAATATTTTGAAAAGCACCCATTAAAACCAACCAAAAATTGAAAAACCGTTAAACTTTAACACAATAAACGATGCAAGTAATTATTGATATTTTATTGGTATTGGCCGCATTCCTTTTTATGGAGTTTATGGCATGGTTTACCCACAAATATGTAATGCATGGGTTTCTGTGGATACTGCACAAAGACCACCACATCCGCGATGGACGTAAATTAGAGTGGAATGATGTATTTGCGGTGATTTTTGCCGTGCCGAGCATACTGCTTATCTATTTTGGTGTGATGAACCCAAACAGTTATTTACTGAGTATCGGGATCGGGATTTTCCTTTACGGATTCGCTTATTTTATGTTTCATGATGTGTATGTGCACCAACGTGTTCCAATACTGAAAAATTTCTCGAACCGCTACCTCAGAGCTACGGTAAAAGCCCATCTGGAGCATCACAACCCTCATGCCCACTATAATTATGGCTTTTTGGTGGCACCTTTTAAATATTATGTAGAAGAATTTTCTAAAAAACGTGCAAAAAATGCGCAAAAAGGCTGATATATGTCGTACTATTTATGGATAAATATCCTGGCCATTTCAGTGCCTCTTATAGTTACCTTTGATAAGCGCCTGAAATTTTACCAAAACTGGAAGTATCTTTTCCCGGCCATTTTGGGCACCATGCTGATTTTCATCCCCTGGGATGCAGCAAAAACATCTATGGGTGTTTGGGGATTCAATCCCGATCATTTACAGGGGATTTATCTGTTTAATTTACCGATTGAGGAATGGCTTTTTTTCATAGCCATCCCCTATGCCTGTATGTTTACCTACCATTCATTCGAATACCTCATCCGTAAAGATTATCTTGCGCCTTATGCCAGGCCTTTTACGATCCTGCTCATTGTATTGCTGCTAATCGTGGCAGCCTTTAATCCCGAACGCTGGTACACCTTTATTACCTTTGTATCCACCGCCATTTTTCTCACCCTGCATCTGTTTGTTTTCAAATCAAGATACCTGGGAAGATTTTACATGATGTACTTTGCTACGCTGATACCGTTTTTTCTGGTAAATGGCGCACTCACCGGTATGTTTACGGCTGATCCGGTGGTTTGGTATGACGACTCGAAAAACCTGGCCATAAGGTTGGGCACCATCCCAATAGAGGATGCCGTTTACGGACTGTTCATGCTGTTGCTGAATACCACCATTTATGAGTGGTTGCGATCAAAAAAGTCGAAACTTATTGTTCCTGCTCAGACAATCGTTCGCCCAGTTTCCTAAAGTCTGCACCCGAAGGATTCTGGAACACCTGAAGTCCGAACTCAGGAACGGTAGCCAGCAAATGATCGAAAATATCAGACTGAATACCCTCATACAGGGCCCAGGCCTGCACCTTACTGAAAACGTAAATCTCAATGGGGATACCACTTGCGCCAGGCTGTAACTGACGCACAAGGAAGGTCATCTCCTGACTTATATTGGGATTGCTTTTTAGATAGGCAGATATATAGGCGCGAAAAACACCCAGATTGGTTTGCCGGCGGCCATTCACCAGCACTTCATCATCAATTTTGTTGGTTTCGTTGTATAAGGCCAATTCTTTCTCTTTATCATTCAGATACTGAGTAACCAGATGAATTTTCTTTAGTTTCTCCAACTGTTCGGGCGAAGCAAATTTCACGCTATTCATGTCAATATTTATGGAACGCTTGATGCGTCGGCCCCCTGATTCTTCCATGCCCCGCCAGTTGACAAAGCTTTCAGATACCAGTGAATAAGTCGGAATGGTGGTGATGGTTTTGTCCCAGTTTTGTACTTTTACGGTGGTAAGCGAAATATCAGTTACCATTCCATCGGCACCCGATTTCTCCATTACAATCCAGTCGCCGGGCCGCACCATGTCATTGACCGACATTTGTATTCCACCAACCAGCCCCAAAATTGGGTCTCTGAAAATCAACAGGAGAACGGCCGAAAATGCACCCAAACCACCGAGTAGATATACCGGTGAACGGCCAATGAGCATCGAGACAACGAAAATGCCCCCAATAATGAACAATACAATTTTAAAAACCTGAAGATAGCCCTTGATGGGTTTTGATTTAGACACCTCAAATCCCTGGTAAATATCATAAATGGAGTTAAGGAAGGCATTTAAAAGCGAAATGATGACTGCCACAATATATATCTGAGTGAATAGCAGCAAGCGATCCATCCAAACTGGAAATTCACTGAGGGTGAGGGGTATAGTGACTGCCAGCATAAGACCGGGAACAAGCAGCAGGGCCTTATTAAAAACCTTGTTGTTGTATAAGGCATCGTCCCAGGTGGTGTTGGAACGCCTGACAATTTTACGGATAATGCCCAATATGAGGTACTTCAGCACATAATATACCACAACTATTATCAATACAGCTATGATAAAGTCAGTAATATCCCGCACAATGCCGGCCTGATGAAGGGAAAAGCCGTTGCGGGTCATCCAGTTTTTTAAAAATGTTCCAACTTGAATTAAAATCATAAGCTTTAATGTTTGTTGAGATCGCGCACGGCGGACTCTTTTAGTTTGACAATCTTCAATGGTTGATCATGCCGGTAAAGATTAAAATCGTGTACCGAAATATATGCAGTATCCGGCAACAGCCGCGGGTCAAGATAATAAAAATCTGAGGAATTGAACCCTTCATACTGATGTTTTAGTAATTCCATCTTACCGAGCGTAACGTAAAAAGAAGTGGCATGCTCGGTTTCGGAATCCTTAAAAATATGCAATGGTTTATCGCCGGTAACTTCTGCAGCCTTAAGAGCGCCCACCTTATGTACCTGAAAATCATCATAACGCGGAGGTATAATAAACCAATCGAAACCAACACGTACCATCAGCATGGCTGCCGCAAAAATAATCAGCCGTTGTTCCCTCAAATGAAAATAAAACCATCCAAGTAAGGCCATAACAACCAGCATAACGAAAGCCTTTATCCAGGCGTAATCCACAAATCCGGTCTGTTTGAGGATAGGCATCGGTATAGCCGCTACTGCACCCAAAATAATGAAACCAAGCAGAAAACTTTCTACAATTCGGCTGTATCGGCCGCTCTTTTCCTTGTCAATGTAAAACATATAAACCAAAATGGTAAAGAGGGGCGGGAAGAGCATGAAAATATAGCGCGGATAAGATTCAGGCGAAGTCCAATAAATGATAATGTTGAAAATGAATACGATAAAGTTAAATCGCAAAAAAGGATGATCACGTAGGGTTTTTCTGAAATCACGGCGGAAAAAGAAAATCCACAATACCGACCAGGGAAAGAAATGGTAAAACATTTCTATGGGGAAGGTAAACAGGTGGGTGACGAACCTTTGCCAGCCATAGTTAATGATGGTGCGCTTTTCCGACTCACTGAACAAGGTGGAAAACACACTTTCAAGCGAATTGTAACGAATATACACCAGGTAATAGCTTCCCACAATCAACAAAAAAAGACCAATTCCGGCAAAATGCCTCCAGTTAAAAAGCTTTTTGAACTCCCCGTTATAACTAAAAAAGGCCAACAGGGTAATGCCCTGAAAAACCAGTGACGGCAATCCCTTCATCATGAAAGTGATGGCGGTAAGCAAATAGGATACAAGAAACAAAGCCAGATACTGCTTTCGCTTATGGAAAAGATAAATTAGCATAAATGAGCTGTAAACCAGCCACGAAAAAGTAATGTCAATCAATCCCAGGAAAGAATCCCAGAATAAAATGCGACCGGAGGTAATAAAAAGCATGGCCACAATAAATCCCTGCTTATTGCCCAACTCCCGGCGCACAAACTGAAAAATGGTCAGTCCGAAAAGCAAAAGCGAAATCACCATGGGCAGACGGAGGGTGAATTCAGAGTAATTGCCCGTTACTTTATAAAAAGCGGCAATAATCCAGTTGTAGAGTGGCGGCTTGTTGTAATAAAACTCCCCGTTGATGGTCGGGGTGATGTAATTGTTGCTGATAATCATCTCCAGGGCAACGATGGCGCGTGTTGGCTCATCGGTGGGAAAGTTGATGGCCAGAAAACCCAGGTGCCATAACAGAGCCGGAAAAAGCATGGCAATACTAAAGGCATAAAAAAACCAGGGGTTCTGACGAAAGTACTGAAGTATTTTTTCAACCATTGGAGTATGCAAGTAGAAGTATCTTAATCTTATAAAGGGATACAAATAACTCTGCGTCTTTGCGCCCTTGCGTGGCTTTTGGTTTAATTAACCAGGGAAATCACCCACCCGAAAGTTTCACTTTATACCCTTTGTTTTGCAGAAATTCCATAATTTTCTGCCTGAAATCGCCCTGTACCAGAATTTCTCCTTCACTTGAAGAACCCCCGGCAGCACATAGATTTTTCAACTGTTTGGCCATCGCTGACAAATCGGCAGAGGAGCCAACGAAACCGGTAATAAGGGTAGCTTTCTTCCCACCTTTCATTTTGCGGTCAAGCATAATCCTAAGGTCTTGCTGCTGTGGCGGAAGTGTTTTCGGCTCTACCTCCTCATTTTGGGCATATTTAAAATCGGGGTTGGTCGAATAAACAACACTTTCGTGCTTGTTGCTTTTATCAGTGTGCTTTAGCATGATTCACTTTTTTTCTCACGGTGCAATAATGTTCAATGAACGGGGATTTACCCTGATAAACAACTCCTTTTCCAATTCCATAGGTTCACCATCCACATTAACGATTCGGTTATTGTTACGGGTAAGCCTGATTTCACGTGCTTTTATAATTTCCACATACTCTGAATGATCAATTTTCTTTCTCAGTAACAAACCAAATACCTGTGGGGCATAATAGTAGGGCACTTTTTTAACAATACACACATCAATTAATCCGTCATCTATACTGGCCTGTGGTGCAATAACCGTATTGTAGCCAAATTGGTCGGTATTGGCAAAGCTCACAAACAAAGCTTCCCGTTCCACCATTTTTCCATCAATCTCCAAACTATAATGTCGGGGACGATAATCAGGGTATTCCGCAGTGATGATGCGAAAATAGGATAAAAAACCACGTTGACCGGCATTGGCAAATTTACGGGCCACCAGGGCATCAAAGCCGATACCTGCAATGGAAACAAAGAATTCATCGTTGATATTAACGGTATCAATCTTCTTTACTTTTATATGATTGATAAGTTCCAGACTACGGTTAAGATCCAGAGAAATATTAAGATGGTGAGCCAGTCCGTTGCCCGAACCGGCCGGAATGAGACCCAGTATGGTCTCACTCCCGGTAACCGCTTTGGCTACCCGGTTTACGGTACCATCGCCTCCAACAGCAACTACTATATTCACCCCGTCGGCTACCGCTTTTTTGCTGGTTTCATACAAATCTTCAGCCGAAGCACTTTCATGGATTTCCCATTCAAAGCGATCCCGGTTGATTACCTGAGGAATACGGTCAATCAGTACCGATTTACGTTCCTGATTTACCCCGGAAATGGGGTTAACAAGAAAAAGTATCCGTAAACGGGAAGCCGGCAAAACCATACTTAAGCGTATTAATATTGATGAATTTCCCGCAAATTTAAACATTTCATCCGGATAAGAAAAAGCAAAGAGGCCATTCGAATGAATGGCCTCTTTGAAAAGTTTGATTAATCAGTGATTACTTCTGAACAATGATGTCCACCTTGGCGTGATCACCACGGCTATAAAGGTCATCTATCTTTATCAGTCCAAGCTTATTGTCCTTGGTTTTAAAAAGGAATACCCGGCCGTTTTCACCGGTGTCAATCAGTTGGTTGATGATATCCTTGGTGCCGGACAAATTAAAGTTAGGAAAGTTATATGAATCACCGATAGCATCAAATTGTGAAACTGAAATATTGGTAGTGTTAAAGCGGGTTTGGTTTTGGGTTGTCCAGCCTGCTACCTGAAGCGTGGTTATAGTCTGCAGATCAGCATTATCAGGAGAAGCAATGGCGTTACCATTCTGCACTCCTTTAAAAAATACGAAATCAATCTTTACCTGATTGGCAGGAGTACCCTTAGTTTGACCTACAGTGTAAAGTAATCCTTCTGAAGAGGAGAAGAAAGAGCCTGCAGCATCATTCCATGAACCGAATTCAACATCCATAAACTTGTTGATTTGTGATCCCGGATCTTCAATGGTGATAGTAAAAGCCTTGGTTGTGGTCATTGCCCCTTTATCCGTTAATTGAAAAGAAAGATTACCTTCCCCAACACCATCAAAGGATAAGGTGCGATCCCAATTGAAAGAATCTGAATTTAGAGTAGTATCAAAAATAGTTTGTGGAAGGTTGTTGGTGATAAATTCAACTTTAAACCGGGTGAGTTTATTTCCGGAAACACTACTTTTATTACCAATAACCCCAATTTTAATGGTTTCGTCCACATTGATAATTTTAGTATCAGAGGTATAATCTGCGCCGCCTTTAAGTGTCAATGATGGCCCCGGGTCAATCGGATCATCGTCATCAGAACAAGAGGTCACAAATAATGTGGCAGTTGACATAAGCAATGCCATCAATAGGAAATTCAACTTTTTCATAGGTTTTCTTTTTAAAAAATGATTATTGAGTGGTTAAGTTTCTTGCGTTGTTTATCTTCAATTATATTAAAGACGGATTAAGAATAATCAAAAAGCGTTCCAAAAAATCTTCATTGATCCAACAGGACAAAATCAGACAACTTTTATGTCAGTTTTGTTCTGAATATCTTTTTTATTGCTGATTTTGCGCCCGTTTAAATATATCCGCACCCCTAAAGTTCTAAGATTAGCAAATTTCGGGCAAAAGTAACAATATAAATCATACGAAAGCCAGCTTCATATGAAATAACATTCTACAAAATGTGGGCTGATTTTCCCTTTTTGGGCATGGTTAATTTGAAGGTTGTAAAACTGACAGGCCTTTGTTTATTTAATTTTCAGATTTAGGTGTCTATATAAAGATAGTTTCCACCCACCCTGACAAATTCCTATAAACTGATTGAAACAACTGTCAATATATCCAAATGGGTACTTTTTAAATAATTATCGGCCAACTTGCACTTTTTTTTTAAAAAAATGCACGTATATTTGTATATTTATATTAATTTATTGTAAATTTACCTGTTAAAATAATTTACTTAACTTTGGCCACCTCTCCCGGGAAAAAAGAATATATACACCAACCTTTTAAACCATTATGCCATGAATAAGATTTTAGCCATTGATGATGACTCTATCATTCGCACTCTCCTTTCCAACAGTTTATCCAAAGCAGGTTATGAGGTTTTGCTTGCTGCGGATGGTGAAACCGGCCTTGAAATGGTAAATAAAGAGGAGCCTGATCTGGTCATCACCGATTTTCAGATGCCAGGTATTTCGGGACTGGATGTGGTTACTGAACTTCAACAATCCCATCCGGGTTTACCCGTTATTTTACTTACTGCCCATGGTGATGTGGCGCTGACAATAAAATCCATACAGGTAGGAGCCTATGATTTTATTGAAAAACCCATTCAGATGCACGAGCTTTTATCCATCATACGCAATGGTCTGGAAGTATCTCATCAAAGTCGCAGCCTGGCTCAGGAAATCTCACCAGACATCCGGAAAAGCATTGAAGACAATTTGTTGGTTGGCAGAACACCTGCTATGCGGGAGATATTCAAAAATATTGGGCGCATTTCATTAAATAAAGTAAACATACTGATAACCGGAGAAACCGGAACTGGTAAGGAATTGATAGCCAGACTCATTCATTATAGTGGCATCACCAGGGATTTCCCTATGGTGATAGTGAATTGCTCTTCATTGAATGAAGCGTTCTTTGAGCAGGAGATGTTTGGATATTGCAAGGGAGCTTTTCAGGGAGCTACTACCGATAAGGTAGGCAAGCTGGAACAGGCCAGTCAGGGAACCATTTTCCTGGATGACATTTCAGAACTCAGCGATGGTATGCAAACACGGTTGCTAAGGGTGCTGCAGGAAATGGAATTTGAAAAACCCGGATGCGATCGTCCTGTTCCTTTAAATGCCCGGGTTGTTGCTGCTACCAACAAAGATTTAGAAGAGATGGTAAAAGCCGGAAAATTCAGGGAAGAATTGTATTATCGTTTAAAGGTTTTTACGATTGCCCTTCCAGCATTGAGAAGCCGCAAAGATGACTTCCCTCTGCTCATAGCACATCTGATGCAGAAGCTCAATAAAAAACTGAATAAAAAAGTACATAAAATTGGCGAAGGAGTCTCTGAATTACTGGCTGGACATGAGTGGCCCGGAAATGTACGTGAACTGGAAAACACACTGATGCAAGCTATGATAATGACCCGTGGCGATGTGCTTGAAAGAGATAACATTGTTCTGGCCACCCGCCATACGCCTGCCGAAGATCATGAACTCTGCTCTATTGCCGATGTGGAAAAGGTACACATTAAAAAGGTGCTCGACAGATTAAAATGGAACAAACTTGAAGCCTCGCGCATACTTGAAATTACCCGTCCCACGCTGAATGCAAAAATTGATAAATACGGTCTGCGGAAGAATCAATCTTGATCTAGCGGACTCCCGATATCAAATTTAATTGTTTATCGGGAGTCTTATTTTATGGATTATAAGTTAATTTCTCTCTTTTTTTTGCTCATTATACTTTAGCACAATAGAATATTAAACTTTAAAATTACACATAGTAAATTTTTGTAATTTTCAGCTACCTGATACAATTTGCTATACTACTGACTTACTTTACCTTACATTATTTATATTTTTAGATTTGTAAACTTTATTTACTGCTAAAATAATTAATTAAAAAAACTTGACTTTCCCTTTAAAACTCTTTAACTTTGTAGCAACTTTCATTCAGTGAAGAAAATGGCAATAATCCAGTCACAGTGTACTGGCAACTATGAATTAAAACGAGAATGGGAAACATGATCTAAACCTTACTACGCATATCTCTGATTTGTTAAATGGCAAAAGTTATGACTGAAAAAATAATGCAGTCTTTGCCTGTTACTAACTTAACATTACCTGTTTCCTGTAAAAACAACCATCATCCCGGGGGGAGATGGTTGTTTTTTTTTAACTCAATCGAGCGAGATCTGAATCTGCTACTCCTTCTTCTTTTTCCTTTTCACAAACGCATCTTTATAATCTATTTCATTATCAACGGTGCGATTGAATGCTTCTATCCAGGCATTGCGGAAGATTGCTTTTATTGCCGGCCATATTTCTGTATTAGGGTCGTTTAAATCTCCTTCCAATGGGACCTTGGAAGCCAGAGTATCGGTACGCTGGTTTTTAAGTACAAATCCAAAAAATCCAACAAATCCTTCCCAAACCCTGGAGAGGAAAGGTTCTTCGGGTTCAATAAGTTCAGCATCGCTAATAAGCGGTTTAAGGTAACCTTTGAGGTATCCGTCTGCAATGGCTACTTCGCTAAAGAAGTTGAATTCGCCCTTTTTGAAGTCAATTTTGGCATATTCCTGCGTAAATGCATTTAGTGAAGTGACATCAACCGTTTCCAGCGCGAGCGATAAATCCACGTCAGGAATTTCTTTAATCAGATTTGCCCTGCCTTTGATGGAAAGTTGACCACCCCCGATAGAAGTTCCATTGGCAGTAATGGACGAAGGTAAAGTACGTTCCTTCCCTTTAACCATACGCAAATTTTCAGCGATTAAATTAAAATTACTTATGCTCAAATCGATGGGCGGCTGAACAGTAACTTCTTTAAAAGCCAGCGTACCATTGGTTATTTCCAAATGGTTTATATTAATGGGAACCAGATCATCAAGCGCTTCCGTCCAGTCACCGGCATCAGGGTTGGTAGTATCTCCGATGCCCTGCTGATCTTCCATAACATAGTTAATTTCAGGACCATGCATATATATCTCACTCACAATCTTACCTTTAAACAGCGCATTCCATTGCACTGAAATATCTGTTTTGGGAAAATTCAGGAAGGGAATCTGTGTCTCTGCTTTAACTTTATTCAGGTAAAGCCCATTGATAACATAAGCTCCACGGTAAATGGCCAGATCAATATCATCTACATGACCATAATATCCCGGAATATCCGACAGGACTTTGTTCACGTAATTTTTTACCAGAGTAGGCAAATACAATCTGAAAGCAATAAGTACCACCACCAATGCCAATAGGATAATAAAACCCTTTCGTTTATAAAACTTTTTATGTGAATGCATATTTTGAACGATTTTAGTGTACGGATCCCTTGTTCAAAATCTATACCATCACAATTCCGTACTTTAAAGCTTTCGAAAAGTGCGCACGGATAATACGAACTTTATATAATTTGCCGGGTTAAAAAGGATACACACGTGTTTACCAATACATTAGTCTCATAACACATTATTCCGGGTAATCATATATGTAATGTAACGCTTTACTCAAACCGGGGATTTGCTACACATAAAGACAAGTTTCGTATAAATGTTTCGGTTTGGCAACTTGTATTTAGAGTAATCCAAACAAAAGTTCATTTGTAAGTGTTTGTATTTGAACAACAGCAATATATAAAAAAACAAAAAAAATGGATATAAAACTTGATGAAACACCTGGAAGGGGCTCACTTTATATGGGAAAATTTGATCACAAGGTCGCAGAACTTCAATGGAAAATTCATGAAAATTACATAGAAGCTGACAGTACTGAGGTTGATGATTCGATAAAAGGGCAGGGCTATGGCCGGAAATTGTTCGAAGAATTAATCAGGCATGCCCGGGATAGAAAATTGAAGATTAAGCCGGTATGTCCCTTTGTGGTCATGATGTTCAAGCGCCATCCGGAAGACCATGATGTACTTTACAAAGACTGATCCGTCTGACATCAACGCCTACGTTAATTCAGGACATGGGGACACGGAGACACGGAGACACGAGGACCAGCCCGCCTAAGGCGGGCAGGCATGGAGACATGTGGAATTTGGCGCAACTCACCTCAACAAATTTCACCCTGAGGCACTCAAAGGACAACAAATCCACTCATTCCTTTCCCAAAGACCTATCAGGTTGCCTTCGACATGGTTCGACAAAGAGCTCTTCAACCATCGCTCAGGCACCTAAAACCGGTCAGGTCACTTTCGCCTCTCAACGATTTCCGCTCCATCCGTCTGAAGCGGACTGGTGGACATGCAACAAAACAACAAATCATCAATACCGATCGCCCTACCCCGAAAAAAACCTAACAGGTTGGAAGAAAACCTGTTAGGTTATCTACTATCACAAATCGTCGAATCTTCAAATCCACAAATCCACAAATCGTCGAATCGTCAAATCAACAAATCATCAAATCAACAATACCGATCGCCCTACCCCGAAAAAAACCTAACAGGTTGGAAGAAAACCTGTTAGGTTACCTACTCTATACGACTCAATAACTCAACAAATCAACAAATCAACAGTTTTATTTAATTTCCCAGGTTTCACCGCTGTTTAACAGATCATCTACATTTTTAATCTTTGAATTTTCCTTCGCGAAGGCAATTTGCTCCATAATAAGATCGTCGTAAGTAGGATAGTTGGCCGATCGAATCACACCCATTGCCACCGGGAAATTAGGATAGGACATTTTAGCAAGCATCAGGTGAATACCGGGATCACGCTCATACATATCATGCACCATAATATCCGTTTCAGTAATTCCATTTTCACCAATGGTAACCACTTCCAGACGAGTGCCATTCAGCCGGATACCCTTGTTTTTTTCTTTGCCAAAAATCATAGGGAATCCATTTCGCAAAATAATCTGCCGGTCATCCCGCACGTCCTTTCCAGTAATGGCTTCATGGGTTTTATCGGCAAAAATTACACAGTTTTGCAATATCTCAATGATTGAAGTACCATCGTGTCTGGCAGCTTCAAACATCACTTCGGTCATCAGCCTGGGATTGGTATCTACCACTCTTGCAAAAAAAGTTCCCTGGGCACCCATCACCAGTTCACCCGGATTAAAGGGATGCTCAATGGTACCCATGGGTGAAGTTTTGGTAACACTTCCCATGGGTGTGGTTGGTGAATACTGTCCTTTGGTAAGGCCGTATATCTGATTATTAAACAACAAAATATTGATATCAATATTTCGACGGATAATATGAATAAAGTGATTCCCTCCAATGGCCAGTGAATCGCCATCGCCGGTTGTCATCCAAACACTCAGGTGAGGGTTGGCAATTTTAACACCCGATGAAATGGCTGCTGCCCTGCCATGAATACCATGGATACCATAAGTATTCACATAATAGGGAAAGCGGCTGGAGCATCCGATGCCGGAAACCATCATAATGTTCTCTTTGCGGTAGCCCAGCTTGGGGAAAACATTCGCCACAGATGAAAGAATGGCGTGGGCACCACAGCCCGGACACCATTTCACCATCTGATCACTTACAAAATCTTCCTTGCTCAGTTCAACAGATGAACGTTCTACAGTATAATTACGTGGATTGATCATTTTATTTCTCCTCCAACATTTGATGAATAGTTTTTTTGAGTTCAGCCACAGTAAACGGCAGACCCTGCACCTTATTGAACTGCCTGTAGTTAGGCCCATAATGGGTCATTTTCAGATAACTGACAAACTGACCACTATTGAGTTCACATACCAAAATGGTTTTGAACTTACTGAATATTTCTGCAGTATTTAACGGCAGTGGCATAATGTAGTGGAAATGTGCATGGCTTACCTTTTTGCCTTCAGCCCTCGCCTGTTCCACTGCTTCCTGAGCAGGCCCGTGGGTGCCACCCCAGGTTACTACCAACATATCGCCTTCCTCATCGCCTTCCACTTCCTGTTTTGGGATAAACTCAGCTACTTTCTGCACTTTGGCATCACGCAGGTCAACCATTTTCTGGTGGTTGATGGGGTCGGAAGAAACATTTCCATAAACGTCTTCCTTCTCCAGTCCGCCAATACGGTGTCTCAGGCCTTCGGTGCCGGGGAGTGCCCATTTACGTGCCAGGGTTACCGGATTACGACGATAAGGTTTGTAGTCGGGATCGTTGGGCGGAGCTATGGGAGGATTGATGGCCGGCATATCGGCAACCTTTGGGATTCTAAAGAGTTGTGAGCCATTGCCCAGATAACCATCGGTAAGCAAAATAACCGGCGTCATGTGCTCCATAGCCAGTTTAGCGGCCATATAGGCATAGTAGAAACAATTGCCCGAAGTAGAAGCAGCCATAACAATGGCCGGACACTCTCCGTTACGCCCGAACAAGGCCTGATAAAGGTCACTTTGTTCCGATTTGGTCGGTAATCCCGTGCTGGGGCCACCGCGTTGTACATTCACAATTACCAGCGGCAGTTCTGTAATTACTGCCAGTCCGATGGCTTCGCTCTTGAGTGAGAGCCCCGGGCCGGAGGTTGAAGTCAGGGCCAGGCTACCGGTGTAGCTTGCGCCAATGGCGGAGCAAATGCCGGCAATTTCGTCTTCAGCCTGAAAAACTTTGGCTCCCAACGATTTGTGCTTGGCCAGTTCAATTAAAATATCTGTGGCTGGTGTTATGGGATACGAGCCCAGAAAGAGGGGGCGTCCGGAACGTTCAGATGCTGCCAGAAAGCCCCAGGCAGTTGCGATATTGCCCGTGATGTTGCGATAAAGCCCTGGCTCCATCTTTGCACGGGTCAGTTGATATACCGAAGAGAGGGCTTCAACTGTTTCTGCATAATTAAATCCGGCCTGAAGCACCAGTTTATTGGCCTCAACCACCAGTGGTTTAGATTTAAACTTCTTTTCAAAAAATTTATTTGACGTCTCGAGTTCCCAGCCAAATAAGTGGTAGATCATGCCCAGGGCAAACATATTTTTGCTCCTGTCAGCTGTCTTCCCATCTATACCGATGCCGGCAACCGCTTCGCGGGTAAGTTGGGTTATGGGTGCCTTTACGACATTATATCCTGAAAGTGCATCGGTATCGAGTGGATTTTCCGCATAGCCTGATTTCTTAAGGGCTGCAGCATCAAAGGCATTCTCGTCAACAATGAGGGTTGCCCCAGGTTTTGCCCATTTCAAATTCGACTTAACAGAAGCCGGGTTCATTGCTACCAGCACATCGCACTGGTCACCGGTGGTTTCAATTTTTCGGGTTCCCACATGTACCTGGAAGCCAGAGACTCCCGCAATGGTGTTGTGTGGAGCACGGATTTCGGCCGGATAATCCGGGAAAGTAGCCAGGTCAAGGCCGGCCATAGCAGCAGTATCAGAGAACAATGTACCCGAAAGCTGCATCCCATCCCCCGAGTCACCCACAAATTTGACCACTACTGACTCGCGCTGAATGACATTACTATTCGATTTTACCATGATTATATTAGAATTGGTTTTGCTATTTTGCAGCAAAGGTATAGCTTTTATCTGCTATAGACTTCTCAATTAAGATAAAAATTATTTTCATACTTACCAGTAAAAGTATCCACCCCAAAATCCCCATTAATTATCTGACTGTCTGATGGTTTATATTATAATTAACCCATGGCTAATTTAGACACAATAAAAAATAGCAATCATAGCTGCTTATTCGATGAAATTGTATTACTTTTGCAGCGGAACAAAGTTCCATTTCATTCACAATTAAACTCTTACAATCATGGCCTACGTAATTTCTGATGACTGCACAGCTTGTGGCACCTGTATTGATGAATGTCCGGTTGAAGCAATCTCTGAGGGTGATATTTACAAAATTGATCCTGATGTTTGCACCGACTGCGGATCATGCGCAGATGTATGCCCGGTTGAAGCAATTCACCCTGCATAAGCAGTAGCATCACTTTAAACTGCATTATAAAGTCTGCCTCACCCGGCGGACTTTTTTTTTTGAAATGTCAGCACACAGCTAAAGCGCTATTGAACCATACATTCATCTGAACTGATTGGCAATTTTCAAAGTTTATGTTTAGTTACGGCTAATCGGGAAACATTCTTTTCTGTTGGTTGTTTGATAGGGGAAAACAGCTGCTTTATCGGTTTTTTGATTATTTTTGTATTTAACGTACAAATGTCCTTATAAAATGGATAAATTTTCTTATTTATCGAACGCTGACCCTGCCTACACGGATCAGCTATATCAACAATACCTTTCGGATGCTGAATCCGTTGATCCTGAATGGAAGCGTTTTTTTGATGGGTTTGAATTCGCCCGAAAAAATTATGCCAA
The DNA here is from genome assembly GCA_034007585.1 of Lentimicrobium sp. Taxonomy (GTDB): domain Bacteria; phylum Bacteroidota; class Bacteroidia; order Bacteroidales; family Lentimicrobiaceae; genus Lentimicrobium. The sequence goes on from JAVEQP010000014.1 coordinate 17,282, forward strand.
TGGCGCCTCTGCTGAAATGGTGGTGCCCAATGAATTTAAAGTGATCAACCTGATTAATGCTTACCGTGAGCGGGGTCATCTATTTACCTTAACCAATCCGGTGCGCACCCGCCGTAAATATAGTCCAACACTGGATATTGAAAATTTCGGTCTTTCAGCCGATGATTTGAAAAAAGAATTTCATGCCGGTAATGAAATAGGAATCGGGAAAGCCACGCTTCAAAAAATTCTCGATCACCTCAATCAGACTTATTGTCAATCGGTAGGCGTTGAATACGCTTACATTCGCAATGCCACCATCTATAAATGGTTGCAGCATCGCATGGAATCCAGACGCAATACGCCCAAATTCAGCAAAAGCATTAAACTCACCATTTTACAAAAGCTCAGTGAAGCAGTGTTTTTCGAAAAATTCCTTCACCGCCGCTTTCCCGGGCAAAAGAGATTTTCACTTCAGGGAGGTGAATCACTGATTCCGGCCCTGGATGCAGTAATTGAACGGGGAGCAGAGCTTGGAGCCAGCGAATTTTTAATTGGTATGCCTCACCGTGGACGGCTGAGTGTTCTGGCCAACATTATGGGTAAACCCTACAAGGATATTTTTAATGAATTTACCAATAAAGAGTTTGATGATGAACAGGTATTGGGAGATGTAAAATATCATTTGGGGGCTACACTGGAACGTCCGACCCTGAATGGAAAGACGGTAAATTTAACCCTTGCACCCAACCCTTCCCACCTCGAAGCAGTCGGACCGATAGTCACCGGCATTACCCGGGCTAAAATTGATCAAAAATACAATGGTGACACAGATAAAACCGTGCCGATAATCATACATGGAGATGCTTCCATTGCAGGGCAAGGGGTAGTATATGAACTCATTCAAATGTCGGAACTGGAAGGTTACCGGGTTGGGGGAACCATCCATTTGGTGGTAAACAATCAGGTAGGCTTTACTACCAACTATCTGGAAGCCAGAAGCAGTACTTACTGTACCGATGTGGCCAAGGTTATTCAAAGTCCCATTTTTCATGTAAATGCCGATGATGCTGAAGCGGTGGTTTATACCATTGAACTGGCCATGGAATACCGTGAAAAATTTGATAAAGATGTTTTTATCGACTTATTGGGCTATCGCCGGTATGGACACAATGAGGGTGATGAACCCAGATTTACCCAGCCATTGCTATATCAGGCCATTGAGGATCATGAAGATGTAAGGAAGATATATGTGGATAAACTCATTGCTCAGGACATAATAACCCAGGAAGAAGCCGATGCGATTGAACAGGAAGTTTACCGGAACTTTGAGGAACACCTGGAGCTATCAAACAAGAGTAAAAAGCTGAAAGTAACCCCATTTCTGGGACCCACATGGAGCAACATCCGCATAGCGGTTAATGAAGATTTTGATCAATCACCCGAAACGGGAGTGGATATTAAAACACTTCAGAAAATTGGTGAAAGTATAACCAGTTTGCCGGAAGACACCCTGTTTAACCGTAAGCTGTTGCGGCTGATGAATGACCGCAAGGCAATGCTTGAGCCCAAAGGAATGCTTGACTGGGGGATGGCAGAACTACTGGCCTACGGTTCACTGCTGAATGAAGGCATACCCGTCAGGCTGTCGGGACAGGACTCGCAGCGCGGCACTTTCTCGCACCGCCATGCCGTACTTACAGTGGAAGACTCAGGAGAAAAGTACACTCCACTTCAGCACCTGAGCGACAATCAGGCTCCATTTGATGTTTACAACTCCCCCCTTTCCGAGTATGGTGTACTGGGATTTGAATATGGCTACTCCCTGGCTTCTCCAAATACGCTGACCATTTGGGAGGCTCAGTTCGGAGATTTTTTTAATGGAGCCCAGATAGTCGTAGACCAATACCTGAGCAGCGCCGAGGACAAATGGAAGGTAATGAGTGATCTGGTCATCTTTCTGCCTCACGGCTATGAAGGGCAAGGGCCTGAACATTCGAGCGGACGTATGGAACGTTTTCTGTCCATGTGTGCTGAAAACAATATGCAGGTAATAAACACGACTACACCGGCCAACTTTTTCCATCTGTTACGGCGTCAGCTTAAACGACCTTTCCGTAAACCATTGATAGTGTTCACTCCAAAGAGCTTGCTGCGACATCCGCGGGCGGTTTCATCGCTTAAGGAATTGAGCAAGGGGAGATTTATGGAGGTAATAGATGACCATCAGGTAGATGCAGCAAAAGTTTCGCGCGTCATTTTTACGTCCGGAAAGCTTTATTACGATCTAATTGAGGAAAGAGAGACCCGCAAATCAAACGAGGCGATTATACGTATTGAGCAACTCTATCCTTTCCCCCACAAGCAACTAACCCAAATCGTGGAGCGTTATCCCAATGCTCAACGCTACGTTTGGGCACAGGAAGAGCCAGCCAATATGGGTGCCTGGTCCTACTTTTTACGAAACTTTAAAATTACGGAACTATTGCTTGTTGCCCGCCCCGAAAGCGGCAGCCCTGCAACCGGATCGAGTAACCTGCATGCTGTGAGACAGCGAAAAATCGTTGAAAAGGCATTTGGCGAATGTACCTGCCCGAATGCAAATGTCATTTGTAAAATGGTATGTGCTCCCAATGAATGGTCGTTGGTGGCTGACAATTAAAAGAAGTTATTATGGCTATGATTGATATTAAGGTGCCCAGCCCCGGCGAATCTATAACCGAAGTACAACTTGCTTCCTGGTTGGTAAACGATGGCGAATATGTTGAAAAAGATGCTGAGATTGCCGAGATTGATTCCGACAAGGCAACCCTCACCATCAATGCCTCGGCTGCCGGAGTTATACATCAGAAAACAGAAGCCGGAGAAACAGTGGATGTTGGTTCGGTGATCGCTCAGATTAATACGGAAGAGACCGGACCCAAAACAAAAGCTGCAAAACAAGAAGCTGCACCAGAGAAAAAAACAGAGGAAGTAAAGCCTGACACCAAAGCAGCACCGGAAAAAGAGGCAGCAACACCGGATGAAGTGGTTTCAACCTCAGGTAAAGCCCAAAAGGAGGTAAAACTTCATGTATCACCGCTTGCCCGGCGAATGATGGATGAAAAGGCGCTTAAAGAGCAGGACATCATTGACTATATCAGTCGGTTGCGTATTGGTAAGGCTGAAGTTGAGGAAGTGAGCAATGCGCTGAAATCTGCAGCTTCACGTCCTCAATTGCCCAAATCTTTAGATAAAGGCGGTCGTAAAGAGGATAGGAAAAAGATGAGTGCCCTGCGCATAAAACTGGCCAAACGCCTGGTTTCCGTAAGAAATGAAACAGCCATGCTCACCACCTTTAACGAGGTGAATATGAGCCGAATTATGGAAATAAGGAAGAAATACAACGATAAGTTTAAGGAAAAGCACGGTATTTCACTGGGTTTTATGTCCTTTTTCACAAAAGCCATAACCATTGCCCTGGAACAGTTTCCACAGGTGAACGCCCAGATTGACGGAGAAGAACTAATATTCTATAACTATGCAGACATCGGTATTGCCGTGAGCGCCCCAAAAGGGCTGGTAGTACCCGTGGTCCGGAATGCTGAAAGCTTAAGCCTGGCCCAGATAGAACATGAAATCAGAAATCTGGCCATTAAAGCACGCGACAATAAAATTACCCTTGAGGAAATGACCGGTGGTACCTTTACCATTACCAACGGTGGGGTTTTTGGTTCAATGATGTCAACCCCGATTATAAACCCACCTCAAAGTGCCATACTGGGAATGCACAATATAGTGGAAAGGCCCATTGCCGTTAAAGGACAGGTAGTGATCGCCCCCATGATGTATGTAGCGCTTTCTTACGATCACCGGGTAATTGACGGGAAAGAATCGGTGAGCTTTCTGGTAAAGGTTAAAGAGCTGCTTGAAGCTCCGGAAACCATGTTCTATGCCGGGATAGACCCACTTACTTCTTTGCTGGAGATGTAACCGACATGTCGGGTTCCGGCAGGAAATTCAAATCAATTTATCGATTCTCAGAAATACCTCAAAGTATTTTTGGCGGTCCATATCCGACCAATGAATTTGATTATACCTGTATTGAAAGGTCTGAATCTGGCAAACCACGATAAGCAATACGATTAAAGCAAGCATTCCTTTATATATATGTCTTCCTGCATGCGAAAGCCCAAAAGCAAGCATAATCATAAAAAGCGGAAGGTATTCTACATACACTCTCGATGAGAAGCTACCTCCATACCACCAGTTGCTCCAGGAGGAAAATATATAGGTGATGATGAAGAAAAAGATCAGCCAGTTCCAAAACATAAACCGATGCTGCTTCCAGAGGTAAAAACAACCGCTGAATGCCAACAAATAAATGGGAGTATATAAAAACAGTCCTTTTTTGAAGCTAAACAATATGTTAAAAATATGAGGCCGGTCCAGATGAATGCCCTCACCGATATAAGTGTATATAAAAAAACTGCCGGTCGCCAGTTTGTAATAAACCAATTGAAGGGAAATAATCACAAAAAATATCAGCAGGGATAACAACAGCACACCATAATGTTTAAACATTATATTGATGCCTGCTAAGAAACGCTTGCCGCTCCCCGAAATAAAGGGAAGTATCAAAACAATCAACCCGTTAACAGGCCGGATCAGAATAATGAGGCCAAGCGCGGCTGCCATGGCAATTAGATAGCCGGTGTTAAACGACAGGAAGTACCGCCGGCTAAAATAAACAAACAATGATATGATTCCGAATGAGTGAACATGTGACATGCCCACTTCACTCACCGAATAATAGAACAGATTGGTGCCAAAAACAACAGTTAACAATACAATCATTCGTATTGAAGCGGAAATATCATAGGTTCGGAGCGTTCGATTTAAGAATAACAATCCTATAAAAAGGGAGAAAAGTGCTGCAAGGCCCACCGCCAACATATAATATTTTGAGTAGCCATCGGCATCATTACCGGTGGCCTTGCTCAGGAGGTGAGCACCCAGGAAAAACGGAAGCTGTATCACAGCCGTGCCCATATAATATTTACTAAGGTGAACACCATTGACATAAGCCCGGTAATCGTAAAAGAGATAATCCTTGTAATATTTCTCCTTTTCAATATGATCAAAAAAAGAGAAATTAATGTCCTGATAAATGAATATTGCCGGCAGATATGCGTAATAGCCTTTGGCATCGGCCTGAAGCACATTTCTCCAGCGTTCTTTACCCCAATAAATATTAGCATTAACCATAAGCATTAGCAGCATAATGCCTGCAATAACGAGGGAGGGCCGCAGCAGTCTGGTTTTAATAAAGGAGGAGATCGCTTTAAGCATAAAATCACCTGTTCAAATCCGGATGAGGATTAACACCCATTTCAGCAAACACATAGTCCTTTATCTTACAAAGATGTGATTTGGCGAGCACGTGAACGCCGACTTCTGCCCTTATAAAGTGATGGTGCTTTACTATAGATTTTATTACTGGCAAGGTAGAAGCGGCAACCCAGGGTGCATTTCTCAGCGCTGTAAAAAGCTTCTCACGAAGCTCATCTTCGCCAATTTCAACAGGCAGATCCATGCTCAACTGTCGCAATTGTAAGTTTACATTGGTATCCTGCCGTTGCATAACCTTAAGCATTACTTTGCTGTATGGGATATCAGCGATATTACCATCACGGGTTTTCATTGTAAAATTAAGGTATCCGGATTTCAACACTACGCCTTTAAGGTTGCCTGTTTCAATGGCTGTGCCCTTATCTACCCTTCCCTGAAGCTTAAGCACAATTCCATACAGAAAATCCCTCAGCAAATACCACATCGGGATTACAAGAACAATGGTAATAACGCCGATGGTAAGCAGGGCAGATATCTTGTATTCATTGTAAAGCTTACTTACCGACCAGATAAGCCAAGCCATCCAGGAGAGTAGCTCTGCAACCGGCAGCAGATTGCTACCATACAGCCTGACATTACGCTGCAGCGGAGCCAGTCTGAAAAATACAGATGCACCTCTAAAGAATATGAATATCAGTAAGGCAACAAGAAATAATCTTATATACATAACGGAGGTTATTAAATTAAATCAAACCAAATTCCGAGCAAACATCTATCAGTAACGGCTCAATGGCAGGTGTAAGGCGATATCTGCCATGTTCCGCCGCCACCAATAGTCCCGCATTCTGAAGTAACAAAATCCAATCTTCAGTTACTTTCTCTTCCTGCCTCATTACCCTTGAGAGTTTGCCAATACTCATCAGTTTATGCTGTGCAAAAAGTGAAATTATGATTAGCCAGTCTTTATCCAGTTGCCTGAATATTTCTGTATCGGGCAATTCTGGTTTAGTAAGATAAAGGGTTTGTTGCTGGTTGCGTTGAATACTATTGAGCCAGAGACTCATAGCAACACGTGGTATGCCCTGACTGTACCGAAACAATGAATGAAATAAGCTGGCCATACGAATGGGAAGAAGGCCCTGTTCAGAAGCGTTTTTATAGTTAAAACTAAACCCGCTTGATTTGTGGCGCAGCATAATGAGTTGCTGAATCTTTTTGGTATCGAAAGGCTTGCATTCAATCCTGGCGATGAGGTGATTGTGGAATGGAATGGTACTGCCCATTTGCTTAAAAGCGAACTGGTTGCATCCAAGTACAAACATAACCTTACCACCGAATTTAGAGACCAGTCGAAATATTTCATCTATTATCTGATAACCTTCGTTTAAGCGCTCCCACCAAAGTTCAAGATCATCTATTATTACTACGCTGTCAATGGGCAGCACTTCAAAGATATCATCATTATTGATCCCACCACCCAGGCTTTGCTGCAGCGCCCCTCTCCAGTTTTCGAGGGTAACATCACCTATGGTTGGTGTAATGGTAAATATTCTGTCTTTTTTGAAATATCTTTTGGTTGCAAAGCGAATGAGGGTAGATTTACCAGAACCATAAACCCCGGTAACCATTAATGCACCACCCAAACCTTCGCGGTGCCGTTTAAGGGCATTTTGGAAAACAGTCATTTCCTCCGCCATGGGTACCAGAAAATCTTCATTAATCAGCGATTTACTGCTAAACAATGTACGGTAAAAAGCAGGGATCCTGGTTATGGTTTTCCGGTTTGGCCGCTGTTTGTCAACTACATCCATAATTTGCTGTATGCCGGTGGTAGCCTGTTCCTCCTTACGAAGATATTTACGGGCCAGCAAAAGTCCGTCACTTGAGCTATAAAGCAAATTAACTATCAGCATATTTACCTTGCTCTTCCATTTGCTGAAACGCTTATTCAGTTTCACGCCAAAGCGTCTGCCTTTTTGCGCACGCATCAGACTCAATATTTTTTCTTCAGACTGAATGATGACATGTGAATATAAAGGCGATACTGCAGTAGAGGTAACCGAGAGCACTTCCTGCTGCAGTTCTTCGGAACGTTGCAGGGCGAGCTTATGCCAACCTTCTAACTGAGCGGTTAATTTCTCCAGAAAATTTTTCATCTCCCACTCAGAATGGACGATATCGGTATCCTTTTGCCAGTTTTCCAGCCTGAACCACAATAAACTATTGGCCTCACGCATATCCACAATACTTTGTCTGAGTTCATCTTCTATCGCGACAATGCGGGCAGTAAGTGGCTCATTTATACGGGTTTCAAGGTAGTAAGCCGCAATACGCGCCGGCTCTACCTCTTTTTCCTCATATTGATTTGGACTTTGGGACCCCGGTTCCCCGGCCACAATATAGGAAAGTTGCATTTTATTACTTAAACGCTGAGCAAACTCCTGCATCCGCCCATATGTTTCCTGAAATAAGTTTAACAACGAAAGCCTATCGCTTAATTGTACTTCCTTCCATTCTGCGGTCTGATGGGGACCCAGTTGTATATTTTCAAGGAGTATTTCTGCGGGTTTTACAATATTGTTTTGAATAGTGATCTGCGCCCGCTCTACAAAGCGCGCAAGTGCCGACCGCATTCTCATATTCATAGAGAGCACTTGTGCATCCAGATAAATTCCGTTATTTAGTATAGAAGTTCGCTCATTCCAAATGCCAGGAAACTGCCGGATGTTTTCTTCTTCCCCCTCTTTATTCTTCCGCAGCATCAGCCTGATTTGCCATTTTACATCCCGCTTCGACAGCATTTCAGCCAAAGCCAACACTTCCTCACGAATAAATCCATACAATTTATTCTGGGCTGCGATCATATGCTGATGATGTAAATCGAGCAAAACCTTCACATCGTTGCGTAGTTGTTGGTCTAATAACTGATACTCTTCTTCAATGATTTGCTTTTTACGCCGGTTTACAAACCAGGCATCAACCCTAAGCATACTCTTTTTAAACTGCGCCTTATTTTTCAAAGTATGGTGGTTGAAGGCATAGAGCTGCTGCAACAAATTGGGAGATAACCTTTGATTTACCAGATGTTTCAACAATTTGGCATAAGGCAGATTGAACTTGGTTTCCTTATTCTTGCGCGAATCTGTAACACTTATAATAAAATGTTCAGGCGCAATGGAAAGCAAGTGTTCACTTTTAGCAAAGTACTCATCAATTCCGGAGGACAATATTTTATGGATTGCCGTCTTGGTTTTGGGAGCTTCCTTTTCATAAAACTCTGTACAGAAATTCAGGAATGACTGGTGGAAGCCATCAACGGTTTCCTGCTTTTTAATATCGGTAACTTTTTCGAGTGCTTTGGACAAATTTCGGATATTCCCCTCCACATAGTCGGTGTATTGAGTGGACAATTCAAGTTGCCTATTGACTGCAGCATTGATGACCTGATTCAAAAAAGTATCTGTAATATTCCTCAGGTCAGTTTCCAGTTGAAGTAAACGAGCTTTAAGCAGGGAGTTTTCGGCCAGTGGGATTGGTTTCAGCGCGGCAAGGGCCGGGTGCTGATCCGCATCAGTTACCTTTGCTGCACTTTGTTTTATGATTAAGGTGGTTTCATCAAACTCCTCGGAAGCATATAACAGGAGAATACTGGTAGTGAAACCCTTTAACTTTTCCATATGTGCTGCGAGAACCCAGTTTTCATTACCCGCCTCTGACGGAAGGCCCATAAGCACCAGATCGGCGACTGTGGATGCCGTGCTCAGCACTTCCCATTTATTACGCAATATGGCATTATCGCCCAGCACTAGAACTTCAGCATTAATGCGCTTTTCGCTGAGCAGCAGATTGATGTCTTTGTAAAGCCGCTCATTGAGAGTGGTATCGAAATTAACCGTGAGCACACGAATATCAGCATCCTGCCATGCCACATCATGGGTTAGGAATCGGGCCATAGAAAGCGCAAAATCAAGGTGGCGGCCGGTGCCATCCCACCAAACATCTATACATGCTTTTTTGCCAAAAGCCTTTTCACCATAGTGAAGTATGGCAGCACTCAAATTCTGTTTTTTAAGATGGTTAATAATTTTGGGAAGCAAGACAGCGTTTTTCTTATCCCGGCTCATACCCATCATTATCATATTGGGCTCAAATCCGCTAAATCCATAGATGCTGGTGACATCACGTATGCCTTCAAACAAATTGTCAGATTTAAACTTACGCTCAAAATAAGCAGGTTTTTTACCCGCAGTGTCCTCTTTTTCATTCACTTTGGGCAGACGTGGCTTGTAGCCAGGTATAATAAGTTCAAAATCAGTTAAGGCACCCAATTTACCGGTGAGTGACAATCCAAGATCGAGCAGATGGGGTCTTACCTGTTTACCACCGCTAAACAGAATGATATTGGGTCGCCAGTTGCGTTTTTCCACTTTTTCGCGACTGAGTTTTAACAGAGAATGTTTAGCCAGGTTAGTCCAAAAGCTCCCCCAGGCGTCGCCTGTTTCCAATGCCAGTTGTTTGCGCTTAAGATAAAAGAAGAGGCCTGCCATTACCACGACGGCACCAGCAAAAGCCAGAAAATCGAGCAAAATCATTACAATAAAAGCTGCCAGAGCGCCTGTAATACTTACGACACCCGGCACCTTAAAGGCCGGCCTGAAATCGGTACTCGACCATTTCTCAATAGCAGAAGCCAAATTAAGAAATGCATAAGTGGTAATAAAAAACATGGAAACCACACGGGCTATAACATCGAGTTCACCAATAAGAACACCTCCCATGGCCAGAACAAATGTCAGTATCAGGGCATTGTGGGGTTCATTGTTTTTTTTGGTCCCCTTCGCAAATAAAGGGTGCCCCATTTTATCCATTGCAATGGCCTGCAAAATTCGCGGAGCGCCCAAAATACTTCCAAATGCCGATGAAAGGGTTGCTCCCCAGATTCCGGCGACTACCAATGCAGGAACCAGCGATATTTTTAACAGTATTTCGCTGTCATTGGCCAACATGTTCGCATCAACCGTATAAGCATAAAAAAAGGCAAGAATTACATAAATTACAAACCCGACAGCCACTGCAGAAATAGCACCGAGTGGCAGGGATTTTTTGGCATCTTTTAAATCGCCCGACATGGCTACCCCAGCCTCAAATCCGGTTACTGCCGGGAAAAATATTCCAAACAGCAACATAAAGGGAGCTGCATTGGCAATAGGAGTCATGTTGATGTGAGAAGGGGCAAACTCGTGTTGACCAAAGAAAATGGAAAGCAGGGACAGCACCATGGCTCCCATAATGAAAAACTGGGTACGCAATACCAATTTAGTACTTATGAAAGTAACTATGGTTATCAGTGTGAGGAAAGTACCACCGGCCAGACGGATATTATTTAAAGTAGGTTCAATGTTAAAAACGGAGAGAAAGCTCTCTGAAAAACCAAGGATATACAAACTCACACTAAAAGAAAGGCCTATATAGAGTGCAATGCCAAGTGTGCCACCTATCGGCAGTCCAAGGCTACGCGATATCATAAAATAGGTACCTCCGGTTTTTACGGTTTTATCAGTAGCCAGGGATGCCAGGCTCAGACTGGTGGTTACCGAAATAATATGAGCCACCACAATGATACCCAGGGTATAAACTAAACCAGCCTGTCCCAGAATGGTGGGAAAGCGCAGGTACATGATTACCCCGAGTATGGTGAGAATGGATGGGGTAAATACCCCGCTAAAAGTGCCGAATCTTTTCATAAACTCATCAGAAATCCTGAAATTATTCCCTTGAAGACTGTAAAAATCACCCTGCTCTACCCCTTCCCAAATGGTGGTACAAGATACGAATAATGCCACAAAACGCAATAAAATAATATCATTAGGAACATATTTTGGTGAGTGTTGTTTAAATAAATAAAAGTAATAAGAGATAATATCATGCTTCTACAGGTATATTCTTCAAATATTTCCACTACACTTACTCAGGCTTTTACTGACTTTTGGAACGACATTCTCCAAAAATCACCCTCAATTTTTATAGGTTTGATTTTTCTGGCACTTTTTACGCTGCTGGGCTTCGGCTTGCGTTCATTAATAAAAAGAAGGTTGGACAAGGGAACTCACGACCCGTTGCTTACCAGCTTTATTGGCCGGGTGGTAATGGCTACCATGATTATTTTTGGAAGTGCCCTCTTTTTAAATCAACTAGGTTTGGGAGGTGCAGCCAGTGGCATTCTGGCAGGAGCGGGCGTTTCAGCCATTATTCTTGGCTTTGCCTTCAAAGATATTGGTGAAAATTTTATTGCGGGCTTTTTTCTAGCATTCAGCCGGGGTTTCAGTATTGGTGATGTTATTGAAGTAGCAGGCGTTAAAGGAAGAGTGAACTCAATAAACTTACGCACTACCCATCTGCGCACCTTCGACGGCAGGGATGTGTTTATGCCAAATGCATTGCTGGTCAAGAACCCACTCTCAAATTATACTCGCGATGGCCTGTTACGCTACGATTTTGTGGTAGGGCTGGATTATGCCACCAATATTTCAGATGCAGTTAAATTGATTATGAAAACACTGGATGCGGAAAAAAGGATTGAGCATCAGGATGACCTGAAGCCCTTTGCTTTATTGGAGCAATTTAGCACCAGCAGGATAAATTTAAGAGTCTCCTATTGGGTAAATTCATATGATTTTCTAGGGCCCATTGCATTTTTACAAACAGACGTAATGAATAAAGTAATCATTTCACTGACAGATGCAGGTTTCAGCCTGCCACAGGCATCCATGAATTAAATTTATCAAAATTCCATTCCGGATTATCGATTAAAAATGATTTTCTGGTTAACCTTGCATTGAAAAAACAAGAGGTTTACCCTTTCTCCTTCCTGAAGAATTGTCTTATCTTGACTTAAAAGCATAAAAAAATCCCACCACAGGCAGGATTAATTGGCTTTTTTAAATTAATGTTTACCGGAAGGTATCCGGGAAACGACTACTATATGGCTCATAACCATAATGCGAATATACGGAATCAATAAAACTATAATCTGCATTTTGTGGCCAGTTATCTTTGTCGAAACCGGGTGCGTTTTCAAGCTTGGCTTTGTCAATATCCAGTACTGCAAATTCTTCCCCATCAGGTGATTTGAAATCGAAACTTTCTATCGGAATGGCAAAAAGCTTGTCGCCTATGCCCAGGAAGCCGCCAAAACTCAACACAGCATATACCACTTTCCCGTTTTTCCAGTCTACCATCAGATCTTTAACATCCCCTATGCTTTCGCCAAGAGGGTTACGTACTTTAGTTCCGCTCAATGAAGAGGCGGATAAAACTCTAGTTGTCATATCTTTAAATTTTTAAGGTTAATAAATAATTTTAAAGTTATCTAACCTGATGCAAACCAGATGCCAGATAAAATAATAATAGTAAAACAGAAATGCTTATAACTACTTACTTTCAAGCTATTATAACTGAATTCGCCCCTTCTTTCTTTGACTGGAACACTTCAGCTACTTTTGCAGAATCGCCACACTTTAGGGGAAAAAATTCCACGTGCGTTAGGAATAGCTGCTTATCCTGTCAGGGCGAAAAACATTTTTATTTATTTTCCCTTTTCAACACCGCGGTTAAACTAATCTGCAATTTAAAAACATCACTGATAATGTATCCTTCATTGCTGGTAACAAATGCTTTCGACATTGAGGTAATGCCCCACCTTATGCGGTCAACATTTATGGTGTCGGTATTCGCCACCACACTTCCATCGCTAAACTTTACTGCGGTCTTAAACTGTATGCAGTTTTCTATCTCCTTTATTTCAAGATCTCCGGCTACCAGCAGGCTATCCTTTGCAATCTTTTTAGAAGTATAAAATCTAAAGAAAGCATAAGGATATTGTTCAGTTTGAAAGACTTCTTTTGATTTGATGGTATTTTCCAATACCGTTCTCATCAACTTATAATCTATATCCAGATTGCGCAGGCTATCCATATGAACCTTTATATGCGCATCCACCAAATTATCATCAATAAAAACCAGCTTTCCCCCAACAATAGGAATAACACCTGAATGCGCATCCAAACGCCAGAAAACCTGACTATTATCAACGTCAATAAGGTAAGCTTTTGCCTGAACTGGTTTGCCTTTTTTATTTACCATGGATGCAAAGCCGGAAAATAAACCCATGACAACCAAACTCATCGTCAGAAGTTTTATAAGCCTGTTAAAGGAAAGCCGAATTTTCATTGCCTTTTGTTTTTAGTATAAACCACACCGGTAGCCAGACCATTTTCATCAATAAATGGCAACACATCTTCGGGGATATTGATGGCGTCGTTGAAATCAGTATCCACCAGTTCTGCTGCAAAGAAATTTGCATTTTTCAGATCAGCATGCCTAAAACTGGCTTCCTGCAAGTGAGCACCACTAAAGGAAACGTTATGCAAACGGGCATACTCAAAGCTGCAGGTCTCGAGTCCGGCTCCCGTAAAATCAGAATAGCTGAAATCGGCAGAATCAAAACGGGAACCCGCAAAAACGGTGATGATAAATTTCACATTCAACGCTGTGCTTCTCGAAAAATCCGCTTCGGTAAGATCGGATTCTTTCATGAGTGCATTGCTAAAATCGGCATAGCGAAAAGAAGACCGGTTACCTTTAACTCCAAACATGTTGGAACCTCTGAAATCACTGGAATCAAGCAAGGCATCATTCATGGCTGTCCTGAACAATATGGCTTGTGAAAAATTGCAGTGCGTCATGTTTGTTTTATTGAATGAGGACCAGCGCAAATCAGCCAGCCTGAAGTCGGAATAAGAAAAATTACTTTCACTCGCATCTGAAGTTCGCAAACTTACTCCCCTGAAATCACCATATTGAACCGACTTTTCAATCCATTTCACATCGTCCAGATTTTGAAATCTAAAATCGTCATAATCCTGAGGAATAAGTTCTATACCCTCCTTGCGTTTACTACCATTGGGCAGCAAAGCTTCCTGTTGGATGATATGCTTCCGGTACTCAGGAGTAGTTGAAGAAGGTAATTCCGGCAAATTGCTGGTATCGGGTGGATTGGGGAATAAACGTTCATGTACTGAAGATGGATCCTTCCAGCAGCATCCGTGCATTATGCCCAAAAGGATTATAAGGATAGAGATAAGTTTCGTTCGGGAAATCATAAAATATCCTTTGTTTTAAAAAAGTAATTGCCTAACCATCCAAACAATCCACCCAGTAAAATGGGATAGGCAATGGCAAACAAGATGAAGAGTTCACGGCTCACTGTGTCGAGTATAAAATAGGAGGCAGCACCCATTACCGTTAAATCCGGATCAAAAAGCACCAGGACTGCGGTACGGAACACCTGTAATGGGTTAAGCATACCAATCCCAATCACCGTTCCGGCATCCAGCCTGAGCTTTAACAGTAATCCCATTAGAATTAGATCCAGGAAAGCGACCAGGAGCAGCCAAAGGACAAAAGCTGAGCTAATGGCAAGGTCCTGAGAATGTGCCACCGCTGAAATAAACATACTAATTCCCAGAAAGCAGAAAATCATGGCTGCCAGCAACGCACTGTACAACATGAACAAATCCCAGGGAACATCAAGATTGGTAAGGCTTCCCCAAACAGCGGCACCCAACAGGGCAATAAAAACCGGAATATAGGTGACGAGGAATTTGGCGGCAAACTTCCCCCAGAAGTAACCTGAAAACGATACCGGCAACGAAAGCATATATTCCATTACATTCGATTCGCGATCGCCCACCACCGACCTTACCGTGGTTATTAACACATAGATGGGAAGAATAACCATGCTCACCTGCATAAACGTGACCATCAGTCTGCTAAGCCCAACAAAACCGATGATTTGTGATTCGGTAATGCCGGTCGCAAACATCACTGCAACAAAGCCGCCGAATAAAATACTATAAACCCAAAACCATCTGGAACGCAGATTTTGATAAATATCTGCATTCATGATCTGAAAAAGGCTGGAGTGTGTTATTTTTTCTAAATTCATGTTCGGATGTATCAGGTAATTACCACAAATAATTAGTTCATATCATGGTGTAACATTTTCTTTTTCTCCAGGAAATCTTCCCTCATGGTGAGCCCGTCATTGATTCGCTGAACGGTAGTTTCAAAATCAAAAGCGCCTTCCCGATTTTCTTTATAGGCAGCATAACCATAACCCATGGGCGTATCCACACCAAAAACATACCAGGCATCTTCAACCCTGAGCCATTCGCCGGTGGCAGCATCGCCGATCCAGGAGACGGCATCTTTGCCTCCATAAGTTTCCCAGTCGGGACTCTTCATGTATTCAACCAGACATCCCAAATCATCGTACCATAATACTTCGTTGCGCAGATTAATGGACTGGGCCGAAAACTTTTGATCAGCGAGGCCCATCAGGCAGTTGATACAAATATCCCTATCGAAATTAATCTCGCGTGGAGTTTGATCCGCCGTGCGTGTACAGGCAGAAACCAGCAACATCCCGCTAAGGATGAGCAGTAAATTAAAATGCTTTTTCATGGCTTGAAATATTTTGAGTGTTATTAACTTCTTTGTCCAATACTACTTGCCCCAAATCCATTTCGATTACCCGGTTAACCAGATCCCCGATTTCTTCCATACGATGACTGCTTAAGACCATAAGGGTTTCGGGAGAGTAGTTTTTAAGATGATCGAATAAAATTATCCGTGCCTGTGGATCGAGATTTGCCGAAGGTTCATCGAGCAACAATATTTTAACCTTTCGGCCCAGGGCAAAACTTATGAGCAGCTTTTGCTTCATGCCTCCTGAGAGTTTATGAAACGGTTTGCTCAGGTTTTGAGTAATGTCCAATCCAAGGTCATTGCTTATTTTATAAAACTCTTTTGCAGAGGTATGGGTGATTTTTTCTGAAAAATTGACCAGTTCACTCACAGTTAATTTAATGGGCGGTGGAGTCTGAGGCACAAATCCTATTTCCTGTAAAATCAGTTTTCTCGATTTTCGGGGATTCATACCCATGACTTCCAGCTCACCTTCAAAGTTATACTGCCCCAGAATACACCGTATGAGCGTAGTTTTCCCGGCTCCGTTTTGCCCGATTAATGCAATACGGTCGTTCCCATTCAGGTCCACGGTCAGTTGATTGATAACTGTTTGCTGCTTAAAGGTCTTTGTCAGCTCACGAATCCGAATTATCGTATTGTCCAGAGGTTCTGTCATGTTTTCATTTAAAAAGTGGTTACATAATAGCAGAGGCACCCCTCACCGAATAGGTAAGTGCTTTGCCCGGACATACATCCACACATAAGCCGCATCGGGTGCAGTCGGAGCCAACAAAATGGACTTCCTGGGTAGCGGCACCGCGCCTCACAAACCAAAGTTCGTGCGGAACCAGGCAAACCTTATGACATTCAAGGCAATAGCCACATTTGTCAAGTTCAAATTTTATGGCAACGGGTGAGAGTTTTCCTACAAGGCTATATGTTGCGCCTATAGGACATACATACCGGCACCAAAACCGTTTGCTTACAAACACCTCGAACAAAATAATGGCCAACACCCAGAGCAACAATAAGCTTGGTCCATAGATCATGGATTTTGAAATAATACCCACCACATTCAGGTTTTCAAAAACGAGATTAGCCGTGAGCACTGCCAATAGGATAAATCCCACCATAAAAACAAAACGCAGACCAACATGGTAGTTGTGTTCCTTAATTTTTTTCTTGTTTACCAGATAGTTGTGCACCTTTTCGGCCCATTCGGCCAGAATGTGATAGGGGCACATCCATGAACAAAAGGTACGGCCTCCCAGAATAAACCAAAATATAAGGATGGTAATCATACCGATCCAGAAATTCATGGTAAGCATGGCAATATAACCGGTTCTGGAAGATATGGCCAGTAACTGTAAGCTGTTAAAAGGGTCCATCAAATAAAAGCCCACCAGGCGCGATCCGCTCAGGGAACCTTCGAGAATAGCCAGGTCAAATGTAAAAGAAACGACAAACAGCAGGTTCATAAACACCAGTACTGTCCAGCGGATATTCCTCATTTTATGGTTGCCCTTGCGCGCATCACGCCATGCTTTAAAGCTAAGCCCGGCGCGGGTATGTGGCATCTCTTCCACTGGCTTTGGCGGAAGCGGCTCTTTATTTTTTCCGTTTGAAAAATATTCTGACAACATAGTTCGTGGTTTAATAAGGTTCTACAACAATACTGGCATTTTCCGTAGGGCAAACCATCTGGCACACCCCGCAACCGGTGCATCCGTCCAGGACGTGAGGAACGAGCTTTCCACTGCGGCTTAATTTCTGATAAATGGCTTTTTCGCCAATGGGACATTCGGTAATGCATAAATTACAGATTTCCCGGTCAAATTCCCTTTCACGTAAGGGGCTGGCGGAAGATGCGTCTTCATTGGGGGAGCGATAGATTCCTTTAAAATCCTGACCTCTGGATACTCCTTTGAAACCTTGCTCTTTATGCGCCAGGCAGGTACTTTTATTTACCTGTGCCCTTCCCATTCTCACTTCTTCTTTCATGGCTACCTTTTGAACTTCAAAAGGATTCACCTGTGCCAAATCGGCTCCGGGTTGGGCGGCGGCTGCTTCCACGGCCCTTAAACCCGCAGCCTTAAACGGCTCGAAATTTAATACTGCGGTGGGGCAGGTTTCTACGCATTGAAGGGCATCGCACGAAAAATCGCAGGGTTGCATGCGTGGCTCAATATAGGGCGTTCCAAAAGCAAGCCCCTCCGCTGCACCCGACAGCTTAATGGCTTGAACCGGACATATCTGAACACAAAGTCCACATTTAATGCAGCCCGATAAAAAATGAGCTTCATCTATTGCGCCAGGCGGTCGCAAAAAGTCCTCCCTGGGTATGGTTTCAGCAGCTTTATTATCGAGGATAAAAGCTCCTGTCCCAAACAGTGCAAGCGCACCCGTAGCCACCAGGCTGCCTTTTAAAAATTCGCGACGTTTAATGTTTTTTTTCTCTTTGTCCATGATGTTGGAAATTAAAACTCCATATTTATTAATTTCAGTCAGGATAAAACATGCCTTATCCCGATGGCATCAAAATCTATATTTCAAGCCAAAGTTAACACTTCTTCCCGGTTCAAAGTATAAACTTTGAATATCCATTGCCTTGTATGCCCGGCTTAGGTGTTCCACGTAGTTCTTGTCAAAGATATTGCGCACACTGACCATGATTTCGAGCGATCCCCACAAAGTATAATCGGCATAAAAATCAAATACTCCAAAGCCGGGGGTTTTAGATTCATTAAAACGGTTCGACACTCTGGCCTGCTCATCCACAAAGCGGGCATGCAATTCGGTATGAAATTTCTTATCTTTATAGACCAAAGCGGTTTGAACAGTAAGCGGGGTAATCTCAGACAGAGGCTCCTCCCAGCTTAAATTTTCACCATAAGTGTACGAAACTGACAAACTATAATTCAGTCGGGTGGAAATCTGCCAGTCAATCCCGCTCTCAAAGCCACTTAACAATGCTTCATCCACATTCTTGAATACTTTGGTAAACTTTGGTTCCTGACAGGGTGTATAAATCCTCGGAATAGTAGTATCCACAGATGCAGTGATGTAATCGTTGATATACGCATAAAAAACATCAACAAACAGGGTCAATCTGTCTATCCGTTTCTCAGCCCGCAAATCGAACTGATAATTTACCTCCGATTTCAGGTTTGGGTTTCCGAGGTATTCGTAAGCATCCATACCTACACTCAGATGATTGATAAACAGCTCAGTAAGTTCCGGGGCACGCGTTGAACGGGCAGCCGCAGCAAAAAAGCTGTAACCTTTGGGCAGGAACCAGGTTAATGATGTTGTTGCGGATACATCTACACGGGATTCGGGTATTATTTTATTGTTATACTGTTCTTCAAATCCAATTACAGGATCATTGATACCATAATATATGTAATCCGCCCTCAGACCAAGCGTCCAGAAAAGGTTTGGGGAAAATTCGTATTTATTTTCCAGAAAAAGCCCCAGGTCATCATGATTGGAATCCTGCCAGGTTTTATCAAAAAATTGTTTAGGCTCCTCAAATACCTGCCCGGTGCAGGTATTCTTATATACGAGGCGTTCACGATAGCCATCCTTTGCAATGTGCTTAAAGTCGATACCGGCGTAGAGCAGATTGTTCGTAAAGGTTTGCAGCCCAAGCTCGGTGCGACCACCCATTACCCTGGCGGTAACCGGAGAAACTGCATGAACCGCTGCGTATGCAGGCCGCAGGGTATTTGACATTTCATGGTCAACATAACTGCCATACAATTTCACCTTAAGTGACTTAATCACAGGGGTTAAGCTATTCACCGCATAATCAAGCGACAACATACTGCTATTGTCCTTATCTGCATCCATGGGGAGGCCGGCATAAAGAATATCTTTAGCCAGACTTTGACGCCAGGTAAGTTGCAAACGTCGATTGTCCGAAAACTGATAGCCCAGCTTAGTGGCATAACCAAATCTGGAAAAAGAGGAAGCAATTTCCTGGCCTGAGCCACTTTTATAATTGCCATAATCTTTATACCCTGCATTGAGCGAGAAATCAAATTTATTTAATACAGTTTGCACGAATACATTACTATACAAGTTTCCTCCATTTGACTGATAGCCGGCTTCCATGCTGCCTGCCACTTTTTCCCCTGTTGATCGGTCTGGCTTGCGGTTTACTATGTTGATGATGCCACCCAACGCAGTTCCGTACCGTACACTAAACGGGCCCTTGATGACTTCAATTTTTTCTATTTCTTCGGGAGCCACCTGTGAAATTGCGGGGTCCATGCGGTTTGGACAGGCATTGGTACTATGTATCCCACCATCAATCAGCACGGTAAGCTGGCTGTATTTAAACCCACGCAATACAGGTTCCATTCCGTAATTTCCTCGTTTTTCCACTCCAAAACCAGCCTGATTTATAAACATTGAGCCCCCGTCATGAGGGTTTTCCACCTGAATGGTCTTTCCTTCGATACTTGATTTATACAAATTCAACGGGCTTTTGGCTGTGATGAGTATTTCCTCCAGCACAAGGGTGTCCATCTGGGCAAAACCCAGGGTTGCTAAAGCCAGCAAAACAGCCGTTAGCACTATTTTGGTGATAATGTACAAGGTTTTCATAAGGTTACTTTTTGTTTTTATAGAAATGCACGGATAAAAGCGCAAACAAACCAGAAAATCGTCCGGCAAACCAGCAATTATAAACAGGCTTGCCGGCTGGTTTAACAAAAAGTAGATTTTGGAGGAGGAGAAAGCAACTTAAAGATACCACAAGGCAAGGCCTTTTGAATATCTGTGAAACGAACAGCATTTTCGCGAAAAAAGAGGAAATGGTCTATTTCATCAATAGGCAAATAAATCAGGCCCGTATGACTCACTGAGGTTTCCGGGATTTTATTTTGTTTTTTGGTATCCTCCATTTTTTTTGAACGTTCAACCAATGCTTTCAGATAAGTGATGTCACCGGTTAATGGAGATTTATGACTGCTGCTCACCGCCAGCTCGTTCTGGGGAAGATGACCGGCAATGGCATTGAGGTAGGGCCACAACTGTACTTCCGGCAATACTATAAATGCCAGATGCAGCAAACAAAGCACCAATGCCGCTACCGTACGTTTCATAACCGCTCCTTAATTTTTCGGTCCCACTCATCCTCCCACTTAAAAATCGGACTTTTGTCCCTAAGAACAAGTTTAGGTTGTGAGAATGGTGCCAGCCGTTCCAGAAAATCAAGCACCAACAACAAGGGAGACCCGTAAAAGAATTTCACATCTTTATCAAAAGACCACAAGTGTTCTACATATGAATACAGGGTATAGGGATTGTCACCCACATTGTCACCATCTTTATCAAAACCCTGATAATCATCAAAGTAATTGCTTTGCCACCGATTGAGGTTGGCTGTTTTTCCCTCGGCTTCCACCTGAACCAGGTTATTGTGAAAGTAATTGTGCTTGTATAAATTGCCTTCCTGATTGGTATGAAAGAAAATTCCCGTACCACAAAAGGCAATTTCGTTATACATCACCGTATTGATTTTAAATGGCACAAACGGAGAAACATCAACATGAATTCCCTCGGCAGAATAGATAAACCGGTTGTGTAAAATTTGATTGGAAGACGTTTCCTTCATACCCAGACACATGCCGCTCACGCCGTTTGAATGCATGATGGTGTTGCCGGTCATCACCGTTTCCTCACTGTACATAAGGAAAACGCCCACTGAATTCTCGTAAAAGTAATTGTCTTTAATGCGATTGTTGTGGGCGTACATAAAGTGTATGCTGTAACGATTACCCACCCCTTTATTGGCTTCAAAAGTATTTTCGGAAGAATACCATACCACCATATCGCGCACATGATGCCAGTAATTTCCTTTAATCAGATTATTCTTTGAATACCACAATCGTATGGCATCGCCTTTAAGAGCCATGTTGCGTTTTGACAAAGAGGTAATTTCATTATTTAGAATAACATTGTGTTCCGACTGAAAAATATCTACTCCAAACAGACACTCCTCAATCAGACAATTCTCAACTACATTATTATCCCCTTTTATTTTAACCCCACAGTCGATTTTATCATGAGATCCTCCGGATTCAATGATGTTTAAACCTTTCAATTTCACATTATTCGCCTCAATGGAGATAACGGAACCTTTGTTCAACCCTGAAATGGTAACCTGACCATTCCCGTCCAGGGTGATGGCATCTTTTTTAATTACCCCAGGCCCGGTATAAAAGCCCGGTTCCAGTTTAACATATTTCCCGGGAGGCGCCTGGTCTATGACTTTTTGCAGCGGTATGGGCTTTGAACGATCTGCAAATCCATTCACCGGCTTGAGGGTGCCAAAATGCATATCTTCCCCCTGTGCCCAGACTCCTGTTATAAGAAGTAGCGAAAACAGTAGAAGGAGAAGATTTAAATTTTTCATAGTCAACATTGAGCGTCAGGAGTATTTAAGTCCTGACGCTTTTTTTATTTGTTATTTTACACGCAAAGCCTTCCTTTTTAACAAGATTGAAAGCAACATGAAGACAAAAGCACCCAGGGCAATAAAAAAGCCAAAATAAGGGTAGGATTCAGTGGTAAACTGAGCTACTTTACCTTCCCCGAAAACGGTTGGCATAAATGGTTTGATTCCTGCAAAAGCGCCACCCCCATGTAAGCCCAGGTTGTGACCATACCAATACAGGTAAAACATATATACAAAGAGGAAGTAGAATGGCACCAGAGCGGGAATCAGACCGGTCACCAGATTTAATCGTTTGGGTGTAAATGCAAATATTAACCCCAAAACAATGAAAATCCCAAAGATATAAGGTGAATTTACCATGATGAAATTAAGGGTTTTAAGTGCCCCCGGGGTAACATTTATCTTTATCTCCTGTCCGGTTGCCGGATCAATTAATTCATTTCCAGCTTCATCCTTTTTGGTATCGAACACATAAAAACTGGGATGATCCATGGTCGCAGGGTTGTTCCTGCCCTGAACTATGGGGTACATTCCAATATAGTGGTTTATGGCATTCATTTCGCTCAAACAATCGGCACCTTCATTGGTGGCCAGTTCTTCCCTCTCTTTAACCCCTTCGCAACCATTATATACACCATTATATTTGAAATCTACACGTATCCCTTTGGGATACATGGCTTTAGGATATTGAATGCTTTGAAGGGCTACCCCCCAAATCGGCACAAAATAGGTCAGGCCAATAAGAATTATCCCGATTATCGCAAAAATGATGTACAATTTTGATTTCATAATGTTCAGTTGTAATGCGTAAGTAAAGTTTATTTAGCAGCTTCCACACCGGCTTTATCCAGCATAAAGCTTATGGCATCAAACATGTCCTGCTCGGTGCAATCCATACAGGTTCCCTTTTCGGGCATTACCCCATATTTGCCGGTGTACCCCCTAATGGCATCTGCAAGTAAGGTTTCCATTCCTTTGGCAGCATTCTCATCCCACCGTGCCTTATCGGTAAGTGCGGCAGCTCCGGCAACCCCGGTCATATGACAGGCAATACAGGCCTTATTATATATAGCCTCTCCATTGGCCAGATCAGCAGTCATAGCTTCTGATTTAGCTTCACCCCCGCCACCACCACAACTGATGAGTGCACCCGCGAAGAGTAATCCTCCAAACAATGCAATAAAATTTTTTTTCATTTTTTATTTTTTTTAGTTATTGATAAAAGTGATTAATGAAGGCCAAATTTAGGTAAAATAATCCGGGGGATAAAATATCCCCCGAATTATCATTAATTATTTCTGCTCATTCATGTACTGGGTTGTCCGGAGTTTGAGATATTTAATGATTTTTGTCGCATCCTCCTCAGAAACATTCTGATTGGGCATGGCCAGTTTGTATCGCTGACGCATGGCTTCAATATCTGCTTGACTATAGTGACGTTCAGGGTCCATGATCCAGGATTTGAGCCACTCATCGGTACGGCGTTTATCTACCATCAGCAAATCGGGACCGTTAAATTCTTCTCCAAATCTGTGACAGGCGTTACAGCCGTAGTTGAGGAATTCCATTTCACCTTCGAGGAGGTTCTTCATTTCGATGGCCGATGGCTGGAAGGCCTGCATCTGCATGTCGGTCTGTACCCGCTTTGAATATGCCAACAAACGATCATTTTCAGCAGCATCATTGTGTTTCACAGTGAGGTATCCCTGCAATTGTCTGGCTTCCGGATTGTGGTAATTGTCTAGCAATAACGGGTACATACCTGCACGGGAAGCAGTAAATTCAAGGGTAGCCGTTTCACCCGGACGCCAGCGATACATCTGATCGTAAGCAGCAATTTCATAAACAAAATGGTCAACATTGGTCTGGCCCAGGTTGGTAATATGAATTTCAACCTCCTGCCCCTGGTTAACATTGATATTACCTGGTGTTACCAACCCATTATTGATGGTAGCATACACATGTACCTTATTGCCTTTGGTTTCTACACGCTCTTTGCCCGACTCAGTAGCATAAGGGGATTTCTCCATCTTGTAGATATTCGTTCCTACCGGGTAAGTTTCAATAGAATTATATAAGCCGTACTGGATGAGTGCGGTATAATGGGGTTCGCCCATAGGCAGAGGCAAGTCGTAAATGGTCGCCATCTTGTCACCATCAATATCAATAAGCTGGTGGTTTTGCGGATGTAAGGGACCTACCGGATTAAATCGATCGATAGAGAGCTTATTCAGCGAAATCAGGTATTTGCCATGAGGATTAACAGCATCGCCATGAGCAGCAACCAGGTGGCCTACATTATAGTGAGAAGACACATAATCCAGTACTTTCAGATTGATATAATCCCATTTTGTAATCCGCGAATCCACGTAGATGGAGGTATAGATAACACCTGGCTCTTTATCGTACTGATTGTGCAAGGGACCCAATCCAACTTCTACACTGCCATGTAAGGCCGTTTCCAGTGAAATGATGGGAATATTAAATTCGTCAGTACCTTCAAAATCTTTGTTTTTAATGGCCTTGGTAATCTTCTCCCAGGAATATACCCAGGCATGGGAATCGAGTTTGCCGGCTACAACTATGTATTTCCCATCAGGACTAACATCCACACCGTGAGGCGATTTGGGCTCCGGTACCAGGAACAACATATTGTTTTCCACAGCCACATCAATAGGAATAACTTTATGGCCATTTATTATTTTATATTTCCCCTGCTTAATGAGTTCTTCAGCCTTTTTCCAATCAACTATGTGCAGATAATCCACATCGCGCGATGAACATCCGGCTTCAAACGGCGGACGACCACTTTCGATACCCCCAATATACATTTCGGTACAAAAGGAGTTGGTAAATGACCAGCCGTAACTGGCATTTTTACCCATATCAGTCAGGTCCTGGGTGTAGGGTGGAAACTCAACGGTGAAGGAGTTTGCCTCGTCGATCTTTCCAATTTCATTGTTGAACTTCCAATAGGTAAGTCCACCCCGCCAGTATTTTCTGAAGTTCATCTCTGTAAGGGGGTAATACTTACGATCCAGCGGAGCAGGATACTGCGAAGCTTCACCAATATATTCTGAGTTGGGCGTAAAGAAACAACCTCCGTGATTACTTCTGAAGATGGGATTGTTGACCGTTTGTTTCAATTCCCAGTCTTTCAGCGAGATAACAAACACACGCGGATTGGCTTTATCGTTTACCACCGCCCACTTCCCGTCATAGTCTCCGTTGGTTTCAGAGAAGCCCGGATGGTGGGTGTCGCCCCAGTCAATTACCTGACCGTCAATGTATCCTGAGCGCAATATTTCCTCGCTTTCCTTGCTGTAGCCAAAGCCGTTTACCGGCTGGCGCGCTGAGGTGGGAACGTATTTCATCAAACGCATGGAGGGCACCCCGTAAATAATCATGTTTCCGGCCTGTCCGCCTGAGTTCAGCGCGATGTACTCATCACTAAGATTGTCCGGGGTAAATGTTTTGGCTGCAGCCAGCACATCCTCGGCATCAAGCCCACGGCGTTTAACCACATCGCCAAAGGATTCCTCACCCCTGGGGGCGCCGGTAATTTCTGATTGTTTGTCTCCTTTAGTGCCACAGGACGTCATAAATGACATTGCAGCAACGATCACAATTATGAGAAGAAGACCAGGACTGTTTTTTATATTATGTTTTTTCATCACACAAATTTTCTTCGTTTAAAAATCAGATTACTTGCTGAGTTGTTCATCCAACAACTTTTTAGCCCTGAGGCCTACGTCGGCAGTTTTCACCTGATACTGCCAGTACTGTTCTGCCCATAAAAATGCATCCTTCCATTTTCCTTCAGCAGCGTATTTTTCGTATTTGGTTTTAGAAGATTTGGCAAGATCCATTTGGTCAAGTGCGTCAACCACCAAGGCTTCCACGTAGGGATACTTTTGGTAGTTGTTCTCCTTCAGGTAAGTAACCACCCCGTTGATCACTTCATTGGTTTCGTCAATTACCTTAATTTTATCCTCGTAGTTTTTCTTATAACCGGCCAGTTCACCCGGAGTAAGTTGCTGACTCTCCATATCTTCGGGAGAGGCCACATAGCCTTTGGGCCTGACCATTAAAATGCCTTCCATTTCGAGGTGAAGTGCAGAGCAGAATTCAGTACAGTAGTAAGGGAAAGCGCCTGATCTATCCGCTTTAAAGGTCAGCGAAGCCGTTTTACCGGGCTCAAAACTTCCGTGAACACCATAGGTGGAAACGGTAAATCCGTGAGTTTCATCTTCAGCCCTTTCCAGGTTGGTGAGGTGGAAGGTAACAATGTCGCCCTCTTCCACTTCAACTATTTCAGGAGTGATGTGTGAACGGATGAGTGTTCCAAAAATATGCACCCTGTTGTCTTTGCGCTCTATTTTCTCCTGGCCGGCCACGGTTTTAAAGCGTGATATTTCACCGGTTCGGGTGTTGGTTCCCAGGGCATAGCGAATAATGGGCTTGATGGTGGTGCGCAACACACTCACAGACCCATAAATGTTTGCCTGAGGGATAGACATGGTATAAATATCGCGCATTTTGTCGGAAGAAATATCAATCAGGTGCTGGTAACCCGGCCTGGTGGGGCCAATGTTTACCATATTTGGATAGGAACCTTCCTTATCTACCACAGTAAGATAATTGGAATGAGGTTGGGCCGAATTTCCCTGAGGGGTCATTATATGTCCCGGTTTAAAGCTAAGTGTAAGACTTTGCTCCACCTTTAAATTATCATAATTCCAGCGCACCACTTTTTTATCCCCGTTTACCGAGGCATACACTACGTTAGGCCGGTAATCAAAAGCCAGGTCAATCACATTATTGCCCAGTTGAACTTTACCATGCAACACAGCGGCTGCATCAATCTGTGGAACTCCAAGTACACTGCTACCAGTAAAAGTCTTATTGGCAAGGGCATTTTTCACTTTTTCAAAATCAA
This sequence comes from Lentimicrobium sp., assembly GCA_034007585.1. Lineage (GTDB taxonomy): Bacteria > Bacteroidota > Bacteroidia > Bacteroidales > Lentimicrobiaceae > Lentimicrobium. The sequence goes on from JAVEQP010000014.1 coordinate 44,527, forward strand.
AAACCATAGCGGTGTTTGAGGCAGTGATAAAGTATTTACCGGAAGGATCAACTTTTACGCTTTTGGCAACTTCAGCCAGGGGAATGAGTGCAAAAACACCAGCATCTATACCTTCTTTTAATGGTATAACTGAAAAAGCATTTACATCGCTGGTTTTTAGACCCTGAGCTTTGCTATAATCATATACATATATATAATTATTGTTCTGATAAGTGGCCAGGCCAATCAACAGACCATGGCTATTGATGCGACCGGCATCAAAATAACCAAGGGTAAAAGGAGGGAGTTCAAGCGTATATGATTTCTCCTTAATGAGCCGTCCAACATGATGGCCACTACCCGCTGCATCGTCTGTATCCTCAAATTTCCATGCCGTAATCCCGGATTTGAATTTTGTTTCGTATTCCGTCGTTACATCAGCCTCACGATGATCCCAGGGGGTGGGATACTCACTGGTTTGAAATACGTACTCCGTATTTTGCGAAACACTTACCCCCGGATAAGCATTGATAAACAGTGGATGCATAAGCACCTGTTTGGTTTCAAAGTCGTCCAGCCCAAGTACGGCTATCCTTGAGTTGGCGCCATCTGAATAAAACAGATATTTGCCATTGTAATTTCCATCAGTTTCACTGAGGGCCGGGAAACGCATGTCGCCATACTTTAACAGGGTGTTGTCCAGTGAACCTTTCTTTAACATAAGCGTACTTTCATCATCGAAGCCATAACCCTGCCATGGCTCGGGAGAGAATACCCCTACATATTTATATATACGCATGGAGGGCAATCCATAAACGACCATCGTTCCTGAATTGCCGGTACCCATAAACCCGAAATACTCATCGCGTCCGCCGCGGGGCATAAAGGTTTTGACTGCTGAGAGCACATCGTCATCGGTGAGACCACGGCTCTTTTTAACATCAGCAAGGGTTTTCTGTGCCATGGCATCATGCACAACTGCAAATGTCATTAACATACTCACCAAAGTAACGGTCAAAGCTTTAAAAAAATGCTTCATAATTTTGGTTGTTGGTTAAATTAAATTTAGGTTCTTAACAAAGCTACACGGCAAATATTACTAAATTCTGCACGTCCAATCAAATTGAGTTCAATAACAAAAATAGGGGGCTTAGCGTATTCAAAAAAATGAAAGACGTTTCAAAACAGGAATATTAACCAATTTCCCTGTTATCAAACATTTCTAAATGCCTGTTCAAACTGCTATTCGGTACTAAAATACTCAAATCAAAAGACGCATACCACTCATTTTATGCACCTTAAAAATTAGTCAGACAATATCGTTGTTTGAAAACAAGAATTTATGCTATATTTGCTCAAACTTAAGCAGGCATGACAGGGTAGTCTAAAATTATGATGCATCAGCATGATTTGATCGAAAAATGAAGGAAGCGTTTTAATTTAAAAATTAATGAAAATGGAAGTTCTCAATCATTCATTATGGTTAGTGCTGAGTTATCAGTCGTTGGGCTTCTTTATTTATACGTTGTATTTATACTTTCAACGAAAGGACATCAGCAGGTTGATTTTTGGTTTCTTCCTGCTTTCCTTTGCATTAAGCAGCTTCTTTATACATCTACAACTCTTTGATCACGATTCGGCATTTCTTATATTCTATCCGCTGGCATTTTGCTTTAGTCTTACACTAATTCCGCTCTTCTATCTCCATCTCAAATCACTATTTATCAAAGACTTTAAACTCAAGCCCAAAGATCTGTTGCATTTTATGCCTTTCCTTTTGATGGTGATTTTTCTTACCCCTTTTTGGATACTCATTACAACTAATCATCCCCATTACCTGAATGCGATTTATGGATTTTTCTTAATGAGAGGCATCCCTGGTCAACCCACCTGGATGATTGAAATTTTTGTTAAATCAATGGTGGCCTTCCAACTACTCATCTATTCTTTAAAAGCTATAAGGCTTAACAAAACTCATCTCCGGCAATTAAACCGGGAACCCTGCAAGGACCTGCGTGATTACCTTTTGGGGATCAGAACCTTTGCTGCAAGTTTTATAATTATGATGGCACTATTGATTTTTCATCGTTTTTTACATATTTCAGGAGGCAACTTCAGCAGCACGCTTTTCATAATTACCTTGTTAATATTAAATATTGGACTGGCTTATTATGGCATGCATTTCGAAGATAATTATCTTTACGAATGCCAGCACGCCATCGTTAACGAACCGATAGTACAAACGCTAAACAATACTTCTTACCCAAAAAAGACTGAAACTTCCGAAAAAGACGCGAAATACAACTCTTCCTGTATGTGCAAGGACCTGAGAAAGGAACTGATTGAGAAGCTGCTTCAATTGATGAAAGAAGATGAACCATTTACTGACAGTAAAGTAAAGATTGATGCTATTGCTGATATGGTAGGCACCAACACAAAGTATTTATCGCAACTGATTAACGAGCATTTTGGAAAAAACTTCCACACCTTTTTAAATGACTACCGCTGTTCAAAAGTTATAAAGCTATTTAATGACCCTCATTATAACAATTACAGCATTGAAGGAATAGCTGAAACCTGTGGATTCAATTCACGCTCTACTTTTGTGGCTTCTTTTAAACGATTCAGCGGAAAGTTGC
>JAVEQP010000015.1:0-46888 GCA_034007585.1 Lentimicrobium sp.
TGCTTATCGAATGTTTGCTTTTGTCAATGATGGTAAGCATATACACCCCGTCTGAAAGATTGCCAATATTCACCCGGGCTTGATTGTTGATTTGTTTACACAAAACCACATGGCCAACTGCATTTGTTAAAAAAATAATTGTTTTTGAAAGTAAATCTACGGTTGGACAATTTGGTAACCTGGATGAAGCAACTGCTATTAAAAAAATGCAGGAAGTATATCCTGAAATTTTTCAACACCTTGAGGACTATAAAGAAAAAGCTGTAAAACGTTATGACAAGGGAGATTTTTGGTGGGAGTTACGCAACTGTGCTTATTACGATCTTTTCGAGAAACCCAAAATCATATTCCCAAATCTTCAGAACTCAAATAAGTTTGCCTATGATGAAACTGCTGTCTATCTGAATGCACCGGCAGTTTTTCTGCCCTCAAATGATAAATGGTTGCTGGCAATTTTAAATTCCAGGGTGGTGTGGTATTTTCTAAAAAGCATTTGCGTTATAAGAAGCGGTGGATATATTGAAGTAAAACCACAGTATTTTGAACAAATACCCCTTCCGACTATTGGTAATGAAACCAAAGCTGCATTGACGGCATGGGTTGAAAAAATAATGAACGAAAAAAGGATTAATCCTCTGTCCAACATTACGGAATTCGAGAATCAGATAAATCTATTGGTTTACCCACTCTATGATTTAACGGCAGAAGAAATAAAAATCATCGAAAATGTATAGTTGACATTGAGCTATTGCAAAAATAAAGGCCGGAAGGTTTAGCTTCCGGCCTTGCAAGTAGTGATTAAGGATTATCCCAATTGTTACACTTGTTTATAAGTGCCCAGGTCTTTGGGATGACTCTGGTTGATGTAGCCAACTTTGGCTATATTTTCGGCCCGTGCGATGCGGATGAAGATGTCGGCAGATTTAGTGTAATCGCTGTTGCGGTTGGCATCAAGTAACAAAAGATACCCCATTATAACATTTCCTGCCATTTCAACCAGACGCCTGGCGTGGTAGTCAAGATATTCATTGTCTTCAAACTCATTTACTTTAATCACCGTTTTCGCAAACTGGTCAGTCATTTTTTCCAGCACCGATTTCAGGTATTGCAATTCGGGCTTTACAGCCGTTTCATGGTAAGTCTGCATGGCTTTAAGATAAATGCCATTGCCAACCCCACGAATGGCAGCCACTACTTGCAACTGTGAAGTGCCTTCATAAATAGTAGTGATGCGGGCATCGCGCCAAATGCGCTCTACCGGAAAATCTTTCATGTAGCCCGTTCCGCCATGAATCTGAATGGCATCATACGCAATCTGATTGCAGTATTCACTGGAAAAGAGCTTTAAAAGCGGGGTGAAAACATCGGCCATTTTCACATAATATTTAAACTCCTCTCTTTCGGCAGGTTCAAGTTTGCGTTCCTGTCCGGTAAAAGTATAGGCTTTATAGACATCCACAAACCTTGCCGTTTCATAAAGCAGGGTACGGATAGCGTCTGTTTTCACCTGCATATTGGTGATCATCTCATACACCGCCGGATACTTAATAATTGCCTTGCCGAATTGCTCTCGCTCCTGGGCATATTTGAGGGCTTCACGCCAGGCTGCTTCAGCCAGACCTACCGACTGCGCTCCAACGCCAAGTCGTGCAGAGTTCATGAGTGACATCACATATTTAATCAATCCCATACGGGTGTCACCAATCAACTTTGCCGGTGCATTTTTAAAAACCAATTCGCAGGTAGGAGAGCCTTTAATGCCAAGCTTGTTTTCTATACGCCTGATTTTAACGGCTTTCTGCGTACGGTCATACACAAAAAGTGACAGACCGCGGGCATCGGAAGTATTGGGCTCTGAACGGGCAAGTACCAGAGAGATGTCGGCATCCCCATTGGTGATAAAACGTTTTACACCATCCAGGTACCAGTTTCCGGTTTGGGGATCCAGGGTAGCCTTTAACTGCACTGCCTGAAGGTCGGAACCGGCATCCGGTTCAGTGAGGTCCATGGCAGCAGTAGCACCCTTATTGAAACGGGGAAGAAATTCATTCTTAATCTCCTCAGAACCAAATTCATGAATGGTTTCAGCACAATCCTGCAATCCCCAGATATTGGCAAAGCCGGCATCAGCGCGTGAAACAATTTCGGCAGCCATCACATAAGGCACCATTGGGAAATTCAATCCGCCATATTCGCGCGGCAATGACATGCCAATCATGCCTGATTTTACCAGAGCATCGTAATTTTCGCTGGTGCCACGCGCGTAAATAACCTCATTGTCAATCAACTGCGGACCTTCGTGGTCAACACTTTCGGCATTGGGGGCAATAATGTCACCGGAAATTTCTCCAACGATCTCTAGCACTTTATCATAGCTGTCAAGGGCATCTTCCAGGTCGAGGGCTGCATAATCGTGCTTCTCTTTTTCGGTATAGTTGCGCTCTTTCAACCTGACTATTTTCTCCATTAGAGGATGGTTCAGGTGAAACTTAAGATTTGGATTGTCGTTATAAAAGTTAGCCATTGTAATTGCTTGATTGAAGTTAAAACCAAATGAAATGCTATTTTGAATTTGCCTTGTAATACTTAATCATCTTGGGTATTACATCGGTAATACTGCCAATAATGGCATAGTCGGCAATGTGATTGATGGGGGCGTTAATGTCAGAGTTAATCGAAATAATCTGAGCCGACTGATCCATACCTGCCCGATGCTGCACGGCCCCTGAAATACCGCAGGCAATGTAAAGTTTAGGTCTTACCGTAACTCCTGTCTGCCCAATCTGGCGTTCATGTTCTGAGAAACCAGCATCAACGGCAGCACGCGAAGCCCCAACCTGTGCACCAAGCACATCGGCCAGGTCGTAAAGCAGTTTAAAGTTTTCGCGAGAACCCACGCCATAGCCTCCGGCAATAATTACCTGTGCATTTTTGATATTTATTTTGCTGGCTTCAATGTGACGATCAATAATTTGTACACAAAAATCATCGTCTTTGAGCACTGAATTTACATCTAACCTCTTTATTTTACCTTTATATTTAGCATCATAAATCTCCTTTTTCATTACGCCTTCGCGAACGGTGGCCATTTGCGGGCGGGTTGCAGGATTGATGATGGTCGCAATGATGTTGCCACCGAAAGCAGGCCGTATCTGATAAAGCAGGTTTTTGTATTCGGTTTGTGTTTTGTTCTCAAAATGATCGCCAATTTCAAGGCTGGTGCAATCGGCTGTTAAACCACAACGCATGGCCGAAGCAATACGTGGCGCTATATCACGTCCAATAGAAGTTGCTCCAAATAGGGCGATTTCAGGCTTTTCCATATTGAAAACATTCAATACCAGGGCTGCGTGAGGCAAAGTAGTGTAAGGATACAGGCGCTCATCCTCGGCCATATGGATAACATCAACGCCGTAAGTGTAAAGTTCTTTTTCCACACCGGCAAGTTCATTTCCAATAACTATGGCTTCGAGCTTTACGCTCAGATCGTTGGCCAGCTTACGGCCTTTTGACAGCAATTCGAGGCTTACATCAGCGATGCTTTTATCGTCGGTAACCTCGCAATATACAAATATGTTGTTCACGTTTACAGGCGTTAAGTGGTTATAAATTATCCGATAACATGGCTTGCCATCAGCTCCTTCATCAGATTTTCAATATCTTCATCAGCGGCTGAAATGACTTTAGAATCTTTGTGGGCGAATACCACGTTTTCTATTTTCTTCACCTTAGTAGGCGAGCCCGACAGACCAAGCATGCTAACATCGGCATTGAGATCGTCTGCGGTCCACTCATCAATCTGTAAATAGGGACGCTGGGTATAAAGCTCAGTATAATCCTTGGTTTCGTCCTGAAGCTCGGTAACGGTGCGTGCATGTTTAAATTTCATAAGCAGCTTAGCTATGCGTTGCCGGCAATCGGGAGCTGAGCTATGTACCGTAACTGCCAAAGGCAAGGGAGCCTTTACGGTTTCAGTACCATGTTCGAGCCTGCGCTTAATCACGATGTGTTTTTCGTCCACCTCCATTATGTCTTCAGCATAGGTAACCTGAGGCAGATGTAACTTTTCGGCAGTTTGCGGACCAACCTGGGCGGTATCGCCGTCAATAGCCTGACGTCCTGAAATCACCAAATGGTAAGGGGCAAGTTTTTTAACGGCCAGCGAAATGGCATACGATGTAGCCAGGGTATCGCTACCGGCAAACTTACGGTCAGTAATCAGGTATCCGCGATCAGCGCCACGGTACATGGCTTCGCGAATGATTTCTGCAGCCCGGAAAGGCCCCATGGTAAGTACGATAACTTCGCAATCAGCGCGCTGATCCTTAATTTTAAGGGCCATCTCCAAAGCATTCAGATCTTCTGGATTAAAAATAGCCGGCAATGCTGCCCGGTTTACAGTGCCGTCGGCTTTCATAGCGTCTTTACCCACATTTCGGGTATCGGGCACCTGTTTGGCCAGCACAATAATTCTAAAGCTCATATAGTTTACAGGATTAAAATTGTTATCGTCTGATTACCGCTTCAATATTTTCGACGGCACTGCAAAAGTATAACTTTGAGGCTAATTGGCCAAAATTAATATACACCATCCGAACCTAACCGGTTAAATTCAGATAAATACAGCTTTTTACAGGAGCAGAATCAGCTCCCTCCCTAATTCAAAGGAAGTGTTGGGGAGGGTAAGGCAAACCGCATTTTTTCATCAAATCTCAAGATTGATGCTATCTTTGTAGTACCTATTTTCAAACATGGCCAGCAAAAACAAAAAAGCAAAAAACTTCATTGCCTTGCCCCAATACCCGGGAGGGCAAAAAGCATTGAGAAAGTTCATTACTGACAATCTCCGTTATCCTGAAGATGCTTTAAAAAACAAGATAGAAGGTGATGTTTTTGTAACATTCCAGGTGTCGAACGAAGGAAAGATAGAGGAGGTTACGGTGCTTAAGGGCCTTGGCTATAAATGTGATGAAGAGGCCATCAGAGTGATACGACTGCTGCAATATGAGCCGGCACACAACCGGGGCATGAAAGTGCGCAGCAACATGCGCACCTCGGTCAGGTTCAGGTTACCCAGGCAGAGCACAGCAAGCATTCAATATACGACAACCTCCGCTTCCAGCGCGCCGGCCGAAAAGCAACCAGGCATTGTACATCACTACACGATAACATTAAATTCGCCGGGCACTCAACCTTAAATATCCTCCGGATGATTCAGCGGATTTTCCTGGCAATTTTTGCATTCCAGGCTTTTGTTGTATTGTATCATGGCCCTTGAGCTCATACCCATACTGCTGAATCCACCATCATTAAACAGGTTTTGCATGGTCACCTTGCGGGTGAGATCGGAAAACAAGGTAATGGCATAGTCTGCACATTCGTCCGCAGTGGCATTTCCCAGAGGCGACATCCGTTCGGTAAAGTCCATCAGGGCTGAAAACCCTTTTACTCCCTGTCCCGCGGTGGTTGGCGTGGGTGATTGTGATATGGTATTGATGCGCACATGCTTTTCACGTCCATAAATGTATCCGAAACTACGGGCAATGCTTTCGAGTATGGCTTTGGCATCGGCCATGTCGTTATATTCAAATAAGGTACGCTGGGCAGCAATGTACGACAGGGCAACTATACTCCCCCACTCTCTGATGGCATCCTTTTGTTTGGCTACCTGAATCATTTTGTGAAATGAAAGCGCCGATATATCAAGGGTTTTCGAAAAGAATTCATAATTGATGTCATCGTACGGTAACTTTTTGCGCACGTTGGGCGACATCCCGATAGAGTGCAGCACAAAATCAATTTGTCCATCGAAATGTTCCAGGGCTTTATCGAAAAGATTTTCCAGATCAGCCACGCTGGTCGCATCGGCGGGTACCAATAGTGAGTCCGTTCTCTTTGCAAGGCTGTCAAGTTCGCCAAGGCGCAAGGCCACGGCTGTATTGGTTAAAACCAGTTGTGCCCCTTCCTCATGCGCACGTTCGGCCACTTTCCAGGCTATAGACTGTTCGTTTAAGGCTCCGAAAATGATCCCTTTTTTTCCTTTAAGCAAATTGTATCCCATAATCATATGTTAATGCGGCAGCACCGCAGTTTAAGGCAAAAAACAAATATTTAACTCAAATGTTTTGTAGCAAGGCTTTTGCAGTTTCGCGGGCAGCCTTTAATTCAGCATCTCCACTAATCATCATCGCAATTTCGTCAATACGCTCATCAGGGTTTAATTTCTTAATGGAAGAATAGGTTTGACCGGCTTCCAGATATTTGAAAACCCTAAAATGATCATTGCTCTTTCCGGCAATTTGAGGTAGATGAGTAATGGCTATTACCTGCATTTGTTGCGACATTTTTTGCAGGATTATGCCTACTTTCCCGGCGGTATCTCCTGAAATTCCAATATCAATTTCATCAAAAATGATGGTAGGCAGCAGATTGCTGGTAGAAATCAATGATTTTATGGCAAGCATTAATCTGGAAAGCTCCCCTCCTGAAGCAACTTTTGACAGTTCATTCAGTGGTGTCCCAAGGTTGGCATTAAAAAGGAAACTCACTTCATCAAAACCATCACGCATAAAAATATTTTTCGATTTAAGATCCACGCTAAAACGCGCATCCTTCATACCCAGTTGCCTGATAGAGCCCAGAACTTCTTGCTCAACCAGAGGTATGGCTTTTCCACGCAAAGAGGTCAGGGATTTACCCAGTCCGGTAAGTTTCGCTTCATTTAAACTAATTTCTTTCTCCAGATTTGATATTTCATCTTCCAGGGAGGAAGATACAACAAGACGGTCATCTATTTCCTGAAGCTTTTGGATGAGCATTTCAACTGAATTTACGCGGTGTTTCTGTTGCAACTGATAAATCAGACCCAGGCGCTCATTCACCAGTTCAAGGCGTTCAGGATCGTGCCGTGTTTGTTGTGCCATGCGGTCAATGCCTTGCGCAATATCCTGTATTTCAATTTGACCAGCCTGAAGACGTTGTAAAAACTCACCTGTTCCCGGATGAAAGCGCGATACCCCAATCATAGCAGCAATGGCCTCATTCATGCGTCTGAGGATGTTTTCGTCATCGTTTTGTAGCAGGGCGGCTATCTGAAACAGGCCTGATTTGATTTCAGAGGCATGTGACAAGACTTCCGCTTCGTTTTCGAGCTCTTCCTGCTCGTTAACCTTAAGATGCACCTGTTGCAACTCTTCGCTTAAGAAAGACAGGTAATCGAATTCTGCCTGAGCTGCTTCATGGCTCTCTTTAAGGCTGCTTAGACGGATGTTTTGCTGACGCAGGATTTTGTGAAGCTGATGATAATTTTGGAGCAGCGTTGTGTTGCCTGCAACAGAATCGAGCACAGACAACTGAAATGCGGATTCCTGCAATAGCAGAGTTTGATGTTGCGAATGAATATCAACCAGCCTTCCGGTCAAATCCTTCAGGTAGCTGAGATTTACCGGCGTGTCGTTGATGAAAGCCCTTGATTTACCTTGTGGCGAAATTTCGCGACGAATGATGCAACTGGGCTCATAGTCCAGATCATGATCTGCAAAAAAAGAATTCAGATCATAGCTTTCAATGTCGAATGTACCTTCGATGATGCACTTGGTTGCCGGATTTGGCATAGAAAGGTTGTCAGCCCTTTGGCCAAGAATAAGAGCCAATGCTCCGAGGATAATGGACTTTCCGGCACCGGTTTCGCCGGTGATCACGGAAAAGTTATGCGCAAAAGCAATATCCAGTTCCTTAATAAGCGCATAATTAGAGATGTAAAGCCTAACGAGCATAGCCTTGCAGGTGCAAATTCAGCACAAAGATAAACAAAGGAATATTACGATAAAGTTATTGTTTCTGGACATCCAGAATCCGTTGGTATTTTGAGCTGTTGGCAGGATCAATTTCCTTGAGGATATTCACCGCTTTGGTTTTATCCATGGGGGCAGCCTGAGAGTAGATATTCACCAGCTCATCCCGTTTTGCTTCCAGGAAAAGTTGCAATATAAACAGGCCAGGACGTTCGCGGTTGGCTTTGCGCAACAATTCCAGACTTTCATTCACTCCTGCCCTTCCGGCCTCCACGTCGTCCGACATTAAATCAAGGCCCAGACGGTGATATTTGTACATCGCATCGCGCACTGAAGCATAGGTTGGATTGGTCAGATTTTCAATGAGCCAATAACGATTTTTCTGGCTCTCAAAAGCCTTCCAGCCTTTTTCCCGCTCATTCTGGCCAAGGTTTACTACATCCTGTGCTTTGGCATAATATGGACTACCGCCCATACGGGCAAAGGAATCTCCATCCAGACCAAGATATAAATACAGATAAAAGGCAATGGTTGAGGTAAGGCTCGAAGAATACACATTGTCAGCATACTCCATGGGCTGAAATTCTATGTATTTGAATTCAAAATCCCTGTCCAGATAATTAAACAGCGTGGTATTGTATGATGCTTTATAAACCGGCCGGCGAAGGGCAAGATTGATTTTCCCCTTAAAATCCTCACCTGAACGCTGTTCAACCGTAATCAAAATGGTACCTTCAATCCGTTCTTCAGGTTTGTAGATAAAATTAGTCCATTGACGGTTATTCACGAAATCATAAAGCTCCTGTTGCAGGGTTTCAAATATTTTCTTTTCAGTACCCTCCACCATAGGTGAAGTAACCTGAACCGTTACATTAAATTCCTGCGCAAAGCTGTGAAAGGCAGAAATAAACAGAAGACTAAAAAGCGCTAAATATTTCATTTAAAAATTTTAGTACAGGTAATTTTCGCCAGCTATTTGATTTTATCAATCATCTGATTGAAAATAATGGCAGCAATCTGGGCTTTACTCAACAGTTCAGTCATCACTGTATCATCATCTTTATGAATAATGCTCACCCGGTTGGTATCAAAGCCAAACCCGGCTCCATGGTCGTTAAGTGAATTAAGAACGATCATGTCGAGGTTTTTAGTATGCATTTTCTGCCGGGCGTTCCCTATTTCATTTTCAGTTTCCAGTGCAAATCCCACCAGGAACTGTTGTGGCCGTTTATTTTTACCCAGTGAAGCCAGAATATCGGTGGTACGTGTTAATGTAAGCGTAAATTCAGCCTCACCTTTCTTGATTTTCCGGGCTTCGGGCCGGCTTATCGTATAATCGGCCACGGCAGCAGACATAATTCCTATATCAGCCTGTTCAAAGGCTTTATAACATGCTTCAGCCATTTGAGCTGCTGAGGTAACGTTCACCGTTTTTATGTTGGGATGAACAGCGGTAAGCTGCACCGGTCCAGAGATCAGGGTAACTTCAGCACCACGTTGAGCGGCTTCTTCCGCCAGGGCATAGCCCATTTTCCCTGAAGAATGGTTGCCGATATATCTCACCGGATCAATAGCCTCGAAGGTCGGACCGGCACTGATCATCACTTTTTTTCCATTCAGTTCCTGTGCATGTTCAAAAAAGCTGAGGATACGCTGATAAATCTCCTCCGGCTCCTCCATGCGACCTGCACCTACCAATCCGCTGGCCAGTTCACCTTCACGCGGGGCAATCAACTGATTGCCAAAAGAGAGCAAAGTCTCCACATTGCGGTGAGTCGTAGGATGAAGGTACATATCCAGATCCATTGCCGGGGCAAAAAACACCGGGCATTTGGCTGCCAGATAAGTAGTTGTGAGCAGGTTGTCGGCAATACCGGCTGCCATTTTTGCCATTGTGTTGGCCGAGAGGGGCGCAATCAGAAATAAATCAGCCCAACGACCCCAGTCCACGTGACTATTCCATGAACCATCGGTCTTATTGTAAGGCTCAATAAGAATGGGATGTTGCGATAGGGTTGAAAGCGTGAGCGGTGTAACAAAATCGGTAGCACATTGCGTCATCACCACCTTCACTTCGGCATGTGCTTTTACAAGCAACCGCACCAGCAAAGGGATTTTGTAAGCAGCGATACTACCCGTAACCCCGATCAGTATGTTCTTTCCCTTTAACATTGTCTTAAACTACCACTATTCATTCTCAGCAGTAGCATGTGGATTGCGATAAGACACTTCACCTGAAAGAAATTCCTTAATGGCTATGAGGGTGGGTTTGGGAAGATGCTCGTAGTATCTGGCAATTTCAATTTGCTCCCGGTTCTCAAATACTTCCTCAAGGTTATCACTGGGAATGGAAAACTCAGCAAGTTTTGAATTGAGCTCTTCCTTGACGTCAATCGAAATCTGATTGGCACGTTTGGAGAGAATAGCCACCGTTTCGTAAATATTACCGGTAGGATCCATCAATTCCCGAATATCGCGTGTAACCGCATGGTTGGCAATCTTTGATTTTTTAAAATCCATTGGAAAATTATTTGTTGTAAGAAAAATTTGACATTTTTTTCTCAGCATTACGCTGAATATTATTAAGTTCACTCACCTTTTTAGATTGTGAAAAGTTAGCTTTAAAATTGTTAACCGCATCAATAGTGTGCTGATAACGTTCGTCCTTTTTGGATGCTACACTTTTTTCAGCATACTGATAATAAGACTGTGCAATTCGATACATAGCCTGTTCACGGTATTTGGTGTCGGGATAATCTTTAATCAGATTTTCGTAATTGATAACTGCCGCCTTGTAATCATTCATATTGTAATACATCTCGGCAATTTCAAGCGCTTTGGTTTCCAGTTTAAGTCTGAGTTCATCAATCAGTTGATTGGCATCGGCTACCCGCTTACTGCCCGGGTATTGATTGGTAAAAAGCTGTAAATCCTGAATGGCATCCAGGGTAACCTGCTGATCCAGGCTTGATGGGGGCGATTCCAGGTAATTACAGTAGGCACTCAGGTAGGCGGCTTCTTCAGCATTGTTACTCTTAGGAAAATTACGTGCGAACTGCTTGAAGTAGTAACTGGCCAGGATATAGTCTTTTTGCTTATAATGCGCATAGGCATAGTAATATCCAATACGCTCGGCCCGGTCGGTTCCCCTAAAAAAAGCCTGAAGCTGATCGAACAACTGAATGGCCCGATAATAATCGCCTGCTTCAAAATACGCTATGGCCTTATCATATTTGGCATCATTGTCGGCACTTTTCAGCAATTTTTGATATTTGCTGCAACTGGATGTGATCAAAAGCAGTGCAGTGATCAATAAAAAAAGGCTTTTTTTATTCATGGCGCAAAATTAGTTATTTTAACCATAATGCAAACACCGTTTGAATACAATTTTTGTTAATAAAATCGGGGGTTATGAAAGGGTTTATTCACATCCGGCGTTTTTAATGACCCTACCCTCTCTATTGAGGCTTTAGCGCATGGTTGTATGTTTTCAAACAACGCTCACGTGCCATCTTATGATCTACCATGGGTGCTGGATAGTCAATGGTATTGTATTCAGGTATCCAGCGCCTTACATAAATTTCCTCTGAATCAAATTTCCTGGCCTGTTCCCAGGGATTAAAAATCCGGAAATAAGGAGCGGCATCGCAACCTGAACCGGCTGCCCATTGCCAGTTTCCATTGTTCGATGACAATTCATAATCGAGCAAATGAAGCGCAAACCAGGCTTCACCCCACCGCCAGTCAATAAGTAGATGTTTGGTTAGAAAACTGGCCACCACCATTCGCACCCGGTTATGCATAAATCCAGTCTCTCTGAGCTCACGCATCCCTGCATCTACCAATGGGAAGCCGGTGGTTCCCTGTTTCCATCGCTCAAAATCTGCTTCGTCATTACGCCAGGCGATACGGTCGTATAACGGTTTAAACGACTGATGAGTTACCCGGGGATAATAAAAGAGAATCTGCATGAAGAACTCCCGCCAAATCAATTCATCAAGCCAGGTTTCGCTATATTTAAGTCCGGCTTTTACCGCTTCACGAATACACAGGGTGCCAAACCGTAAGTGCAGCCCCAAATGAGTAGTGGCATCTTCGCCCGGCTGATTCCTCACCTTTTCATAATTTACCAACTGTTCTGTAGCTATTTCAAAAGTTGGATAATGGAAATTAACGGATTCAAAATGCATTTCAGCTAACAAAGGGATAGATCCGGGTGTAACGATGTCCAATTGATCAAGCAAATTTTCCGAAGGCCAGTGTGGAATACCTTCCCGCGAAAGTAGGTTTTTCCAGGCTCTCGAATAGGGAGTAAATACTTTGTAGGAGGTAGTATCCTGCTTAAGAACTTCATCTTTCTCAAAAATAACCTGGTCTTTAAAGCCATGGAACTCAGCATTGTATTTTAGCGCAAGCTGCTTAATCTGCTCATCTCTTTGCAGCGCATAAGGTTCATAATCATTATTCGTATAAATGGCACCAATGGTATATGTTGAAAACAATGCTTCAAAAACCGTTTCCGGCTTTCCGTAAAAAACCATTAATTCTCTACCTTTTGCGTTGAGTGAGGTATTTATCTGCTGTATGCTGTCATAAATAAAATTAACCCTGCGATCTGTGGCTGGCAGCTCATCAAGTATTAGCCTGTCAAAAATAAAAACCGGTAAAACCTTTCTTCCGGAAGAAAGTGCTTTAAACAGTCCATGATTATCGTAAAGTCGCAAATCGCGCCTGAACCAGAAAACATTTATGGGGTTCTCCATACTATTTATCTATGCGGATTTTAAACATTCATCCCTGCGTAAAGTTCATGAGGTTAAAACGGACTCCAGTAAAGTACTTTCTATGGTCAAAAAAAATTGCATAGCTTTGCCGCCAAATTCAAGGTTATTAACTTTAAACTATACGCTGTGGATCTTTTTGAAAAAAGAATTCAGAATTTAGGCCCTCTCGGAGAATATGCCAGTCGGGCTGATGGTTATTTTATGTTTCCCAAACTTGAGGGAGAAATTGGTAACTATATGAAGTTCAGGGGAAAAGAAGTATTGGTATGGAGCCTAAACAATTATCTTGGTCTGGCCAATCATCCTGAGGTGAGGGAAGCTGATGCCAAAGCTGCACGTGACTGGGGAATGGCTTATCCCATGGGAGCACGCATGATGTCGGGTCAGACTGTTTATCATGAACAACTCGAGCGTGAACTGGCCGATTTTGTAGGTAAGGAAGATGCCTTCCTGCTTAATTACGGTTATCAGGGCATGGTTTCTTTAATTGACAGCCTGGTCGATCGTCACGACATCATTGTTTATGACAGTGAAGCGCATGCCTGCATCATTGATGGTTCTCGCCTACACATGGGCAAAAGATTCGTATTTCCCCACAACAATATGGAAAACCTACGCATTCAGTTGCAACGGGCAACCAAACTCACCCAGGAAAGCGGTGGCGGAATACTCGTTATCACCGAGGGCGTTTATGGGATGACCGGAGATCAGGGAAACCTGAAGGAAATAACTGCCATGAAAAAGGAATTTAACTTCCGCTTACTGGTTGATGATGCGCATGGATTTGGAACTATGGGAGCTACGGGAGCAGGTACCCACCAGGAACAAGATGTAATGGATGAGGTGGACATTTACTTTGGTACTTTTGCCAAGGCCATAGCCGGTATTGGTGCTTTTGTGGCTACCAAGCACAGTGTAGTGGATTATTTGCGCCACAACATGCGCTCACAAACTTTCGCCAAATCATTACCCATGCCCATGGTTATTGGTGCGCTTAAACGTATGGAACTCATCCGTAAGCATCCTGAACTAAAAGCTAATTTGTGGAAAATTGTAGATGCCCTGCAAAGTGGCCTGCGCAATGCCGGATTCAACTTAGGACCTGCCAGTTCACCGGTTACACCAGTGCTGCTCGAAGGTGGAATTCCAGAAGGTACCCAGATTACCGTTGACCTGCGTGAGAATTACAACATCTTCTGTTCTATTGTCACGTATCCGGTAGTGCCCAAGGATGTAATTCTGCTCAGACTGATACCTACAGCAGTGCATACACTTAAAGATGTGGACTATACCATAAAGGCATACAACGAAGTTCGCGAAAAGTTAAATGCAGGTGCTTATGCCAAAGAAATGTTTGACATTTCGATGCTCTGATATTCAGCTATCTTAATTTTTGAAAGGGTTACTTTGTGAAGTGACCCTTTTTTATTGAGAAGCAGGCAGGCATCCCTGTACTTTATTTGTGAGTCTTTCTTTCAGTGATATATTTTTGGACTTCATTTATAAATGCCTCCTGCAACAAGTGTACTATGGGATGATCAGTCTTAAACTGTATTTCATCAATGGATTTTACCGGCAACACCTGGCGTGAGGTACCCGAGATAAAAACGGCCTCCATATGCGTAAGATCGGACTGTTTAACAAATTCTTCGCAAAAGTCAATATTATTCTTCCCGGCCAGTTCAATAATGTGTTTACGGGTTACCCCCGGCAGCACTGTGCCTAATGGTGGGGTAATCAGGATATTTTTTTTGATAAAAAAGACATTTGAACGACTGCCCTCTGTAATAAAGCCCTCCTTGTTCAAAAGAAGTATTTCGTAGGCTTGTTCTACCGATTTAAGTTCATTGGCTGCATTGCGCAAGCCGGTATCCATTACTTTTGCATTGGGTTGGTTTCGTTCGGCAAACAGGCTCACCACCTTTACGCCCATTTTAAATTGTTGATCCGTAGGGTATTGATGTGGAGTGTAAAATACAAAAAGTTGCGGATGAGTAGTCACATGATGATAAAATACAATTTGCATGTTCCCATCCCCTTCAGGATTGGCCTCAATAACCCTGAATACCTGTGACAGCAAGTCGTGACGGCTAATTCCCGGATCAATCTGCACCAGGTTTGCCGTATGCCAAAAGCGGTTAAAATGATCCTCAACAAACAGCGGAATGTTATCCACTATACGGAATACCTCATAGATAAACTGGAAAGGTGGATTAAAGGTATTTTCGAATTCAATTACCGGCAGTAATTGATTGTTTTTTATAAAATATTGGCGTGCACTTCCGGTGATCATGGTCTGGTTATTTATTTTTAGCGTTTACGGGTTGATCCAAATATAGAGCCCATTAGTCCCCTGACAAGGGTACGACCCAGCTCATTTCCAAATGTTCTGGTAGCTGCACGACTGGCTTGTTTGGTAATTTCCGAAAAAATATCGCCACCCGAATTGCGCTTTGCTGCCCTTTCGGCCCGTTCACGTGCGGCGGCGGCTTTGGCCAGGGCAGCCTCTTCTTTGGCCTGAGTCTGAAGTGCTTTTGTATTTTCATCGGCCAGACGTTCTTCCTCCTGTATCTTAACCAATGCCTGCATCTTTGCCTGTAACATTTCAAAAGCTGATTCACGGTCAAGTGGATGATCATAAACTCCGTAAAGCAGCGATGTGCGGATAAACCGCGAGCGCTGCTCAGGAGTAATGGGACCTATTTGCGAGCATGGGGGCAAAACAAGAGCGCGTTCTACCCTATTGGGAATACCTTTTTCGTTCAGGAAAGAAATCAGGGCCTCCCCTACCCCCAGTTGGGTGATGGCCGTTTCCACATCCAGATCGGGATTAACCCTGAAAGTGGTAGCGGCTGCTTTTACCGCTTTTTGATCGCGGGGAGTGTAGGCACGCAGGGCATGTTGAATGCGGTTACCCAATTGCCCGAGCACGCTATCGGGAATATCAAGCGGATTTTGGGAAATAAAATATACCCCCACTCCCTTTGACCGGATAAGTCGCACCACCTGTTCAATTTTATCAAGGAGAATTTTAGGCGCTTCATTAAAAAGCAGGTGGGCTTCATCGAAAAAGAATACCAGTCTTGGCTTTTCAGGATCACCTACTTCAGGCAGCCGCTCAAAAAGCTCAGACAATAACCAGAGTAGAATGGTGGAGTAAATTCTCGGAGCCTGCATCAGCTTATCCGCAGTTAGAATATTGAGCATACCCATTCCCTGACTATCCGTCTGCATCAAATCATTGATATCAAAAGCCGGTTCTCCGAAGAAATCAGCGGCTCCCTGTTGTTCAAGAATCAATAAATTGCGCTGAATAGCACCAATACTGGCTGCCGAAATATTGCCATAGGATACGGTGAATTGATTCCGGTTGTTGCCAAGATACTCCAATAAAGAAGTAAGATCCTTGTAGTCAAGCAATAGCAATCCGTTGTCATCTGCTATTTTAAAGGCAACATTTAATACGCCTTCCTGGGTATCATTAAGGTTAAGCAATCGCGACAACAACAGGGGGCCCATTTCGCTGATGGTGGTGCGCATAGGATGACCCTGCTGACCAAAAACGTCCCAGAAACATACGGGAAATCCGCGGTTAATATAGCCATCAAGCTTAAGTGTCTCCACACGTTCCAGAATTTTTTTACCGGGAACACCGCTTACGGCTACCCCCGATAAATCGCCTTTGATGTCGGTCATAAAAACCGGAACACCCTGCAGACTGAATGATTCGGCGAGAACCTGAAGACTGACAGTTTTACCTGTACCGGTAGCTCCGGCAATCAAACCATGGCGATTGGCCATACGTGGCAAAATAAACAAATCATTGGATGAACGGGCAATCAATGTTTCATCTCCGGGATATGCCATAGATATAGATTTTAAGAATGATTTACTGTTCCAAATTTACACTATTCTTTGATTTGATGACCCTTCCTTGCTCAAATTCTTTAATTTTACGGCTTATATTCAAAAATTATGGTTCAATCAGAGCATCAGGCATTAAAAAACCGGCTGTATAATATCATTTTTAAGGCGGATACTCCTAAAGGCAAGCTGTTCGACGTAATTTTAATCTGGACCATACTGGTAAGTGTAGCCATGGTAATTTTGGAAAGTGTGGCTGAATACCGCATTGATTACCGGATTTGGTTTATGATTGGTGAATGGGTTTTTACCATTATTTTTTTGTTGGAATATTTGCTTCGCATATACATTGTTCGCCGTAAAAAGGCCTATATCTTCAGTTTTTTTGGTATCATTGACTTACTTTCCGTATTGCCTACCTTTATAAGTGTTTTGTTGCCTGGTGCCCAGTTTTTAATGGCCATCCGCATTTTAAGGCTGATGCGGATTTTCAGGGTGTTCAAGCTCTCAAATTACCTGGCAGAAGCAGAGATACTGCGTCGGGCAATGCTGGCCAGCAGTCGCAAAATAATGGTTTTCCTTTCGGCCATTGCACTACTGGTAGTTGTAATAGGTTCTGCAATATATGTAATTGAAGGGCCTGCACATGGATTTAAAGATATACCTACAAGCATTTACTGGGCAGTAGTTACGCTTACCACAGTAGGCTATGGCGATATCTCTCCTCAGACTTCAGTGGGGCAGTTTTTCGCGAGTATTGTTATGGTACTGGGTTATTCAATAATTGCAGTGCCTACCGGCATTATGACAGTAGCGTTGTCCCAAACAGTTCATAAAGCCCGGACTAAAGTGATTCAGTGTCCTTCATGCAAGAGCGATGACAACGATGCCGATGCTTCATACTGTAAATCCTGCGGCGAAGATCTTAACGCTCCCAGGCCGGGGCCGGCATCTGATTAATGGCTATAACTCATGCTAACTCTATCTGACGATATGTGGAATAAATTTGTCAATTGTTTTTTAAAGTATCCTTTTGCTATCATACTCCTGGCTTTAGCACTTTTAATTCCGGCACTTTTTATCAATCTCGGACTGTTTCCTTTAATTTCTGATGAACCTACCCGGGCAGTAGTCGCCCTTGAAATGATTTTATCGGGCAATTATATCACCCCGACCATTATGGGAGAGTACTATTATAACAAACCTCCCCTATATAATTGGTTGCTTATTGCATTCGCAGAAACATTTGGTTCAATGGATGAATTTACCTTACGCCTGCCGACCGTGCTTTCGCTGCTTGCTTATGCCTGGGTCATTTTTAGCTTCAGCAGACCTCACCTGGGGAAATATTTTGCTGCACTGGCTGCACTGTTCACCATTACCTCTGCGCGTATTTTATTCTGGGATTCTAGTCATGCACTCATTGACATATCTTATGCACTGGTCACCTTCAGCAGCTTTGCTTTGCTCTGGTATTTCACCACAAAAAAACAATTTACCGCCCTTTTTGTCTCTACTTATGCCCTTACTGCGATTGGATTTCTGATGAAAGGCTTGCCTTCCCTTGCCTTTCAGGGAATTTCATTGTTGGTCTGGTTCAGCTTTTCAGGAAATTTTAAAAAATTGTTTTCCCTCAGGCACTTATTGGGAATTTTCGCGTTATTGATTATAACCGGCGCCTATTACCTCGCCTACCTGCAAACCAACTCCATAGACGAAGCATTGCGCACGCTGATCAGCGAATCGAACCGCCTGCAGGGCAGCGGCTCCGGACTATGGCAATGGCTAGTGCACCTAGCCACTTTTCCCTTTGACATGTTGTACGAATTTGCTCCCTGGTCTTTATTGAGCCTGTTACTATTAAGAAAATCCATCCGTGAAAGTGTTTTCAAGCACTCCTTTTACCGGTTTTGTGCGGCAATTTTCCTGTCGAACATTGTTTTATACTGGCTTTCGGCCGATATGCGTGCACGATATCTCTTTATGCTGTTCCCGTTTGTCTTTATAATGGGAGCCGCCGCTTATCAGCAACTGGAAAAGGAGCCTTCAATTTGGTTCAAAACCACCCGGATAATCACACTGATTTTAATTTTTGCGGGTATTTTATCGCTATGGTTTTATCCTTTCTGGAGTGAAACTCAAAATATCAAGGGCGTGATAAGCATCACGATCTTAAGCAGTGTGCTTGCATTGTGGGTAGCCTACTTTGTCATTAAAACACATACACATCACCTGGCTGCATTAATCGTTGTTTTATTGCTGGTGCGCGTATCCTTCAACCTGTTCAATACACCTGCCCGACTTCAGTCCTATCCCGATAAGGAATACCGTACCGGGGAAATAAAAGCCGGACAGCTTGCCGGAAACCTGCAGGTGTATGTCTGGAAAGATACGCCCTTTAATCACGATGCTGCTTTTTATGTGGCACGTGAAAGTGGAAGTATAGTGCGGCGCACGGACCATATAGTCACAGAACCGGCATTTTATATCATGGATGAAAAAAAACTAAGTAAATTTGGCGACGAATTCAGCGTTCCTGAAGTTTTGCATACTTTCAGTATAAAATTGAATGAAACCAGGCTTTTTATGATTAAAATTGAGTCGGAATAAGGAGATATTTCCGGATCATGACCATTGGAAAGCCTATATTTAAAAGAGTTCTCATGACACAACCCATCGGGATGAACACCCCAAAGTTATCCATCATCATCTGCGTTTATAACGAAGAGCCAAACATAAAACCACTCAATAAGTGGATTAACGAATCAATACATAACCTCGATTACGAGATTATATATGTGGATGATGGTTCCACTGATCGCACGCGTGAGGAAATTATTGGTTTAGGCGATCCTAAGGTGGTAATGGTAGAATTTCGCAAGAATTACGGGCAAAGCAGTGCCCTGTACGCCGGCATTGAAATAGCCCGCGGTGAATATCTGGTCACTATGGACGGCGATTTGCAGAATGATCCTTCCGATATTCCCATGATGCTGGATATGGCCGAAAAAGGAGACTGGGATCTGGTGGCCGGAGTACGCAAGAACCGTCAGGATGGTATGTTTTTTCGCAAAATACCCAGTAAAATTGCGAATGCCATCATACGTAAATCCACCAATGTTCACATCAAGGATTACGGTTGTACCCTCAAAGTCTTCAAAGGTGACCTGGCCAAAAACATCGGACTTTACGGGGAACTACACCGGTTTATCCCGGTGCTGGCCAGCCTGGAAGGCGCCCGCATCACTCAGGTGGATGTAAAGCACCATGCCCGGGAATTCGGGAAGTCAAAATATGGCATCAACCGCACTTTAAAGGTAATGAGCGATCTACTGTTGATGGTATTCTTCAAGAAATACATGCAAAAGCCCATGCACCTGTTCGGTGGCATCGGATTACTTTGTTTAATGATTGGTACGGTGATCAATGCCTATTTTCTGGCATTAAAAATCGCCGGCCACGACATCTGGGGGAAACCCATGCTGTTGCTGGGTATTCTTTTGCTCATAGCCGGCATTCAACTCATTACCATCGGGATTATGGCCGAACTACTGATGCGTACCTATTACGAATCGCAGCAAAAACGTCCCTACAAAATCCGCAAGATCCATACTTTTCAGTCCTAAATCATGCCGCGTTTCCTAAAAGCATTTCTTAAAATTGCTCTTTCAGTAGCGGCACTTTGGTATGTGTTTACCAAAATTGACCTGGGTCAGGTTGTTCAGATGTTTGCCCGGGCCAATTATGCCTGGTTGCTGGGGGCCATGCTCTTTTTTGTGATTTCGAAATATTTTTCGGCTTTAAGACTAAATCTATTTTTTGAAAATATCGGAGCCAGGCTAAGCTCACAAAGTAACCTTAAGTTATATTTGCTTGGGATGTATTATAATCTTTTTCTGCCCGGAGGCATCGGTGGTGATGGTTATAAGATTTACCTGCTGAATAAGCGTTTCGGCATCAAAGCAAAGCCGCTCTTTTGGGCTGTATTGCTCGACAGGGTAAACGGTGTATTGGTACTTGGCATTCTTGCGCTTGCCATGGTCCCTTTTTTAAATCTTCCCCGATTGTATACCCTGGGTGCACTGGCCGGTATTCCGCTGGGCATAGTTGCCTATTGGCTGGCAATCCGGTTCTTCTTTCCTGATTTTAAAAAGAGTATTTTATCCACCAATGTCTATTCCCTGGCGGTTCAACTATCTCAGTTGGTGGCTGCTGCGTTTATTTTATTTGCGAATCACCATTCAGAGCAGCTCCTCTCCTACCTGTTTCTTTTTCTGATTTCATCCATTGTGGCCACCCTGCCTATCACCATAGGCGGCATAGGTTCGCGTGAAATTACCTTTTTATTTGGAGCAAAACTGCTTCAATTGAACCTGCAACAAAGCATTGCGCTTAGTCTTATGTTTTATGTAATTACGGCTCTTGTTTCGCTGACAGGTATATATTTCAGCCTGAATGAAAAGGCCATGAAACTGAGTCTTCAGCAAAATAAACCCGGTGATGAAAAACCTTAATGTTTTGCATATCCCGTTCCCGGCATTTCCCGTATCTTCGCTGACTATAAACGGAAGGTAATCTTGTTGAACCTTGCTACCTTCATCTTCTAAGCATTCGTTAATATCCTTTATTTATGAAAAGCGTTCTCATCACCGGAGCAGCCGGTTTTATCGGTTCTAATCTTGCAAAGAAGATGCTGCACAAAGGTTTTCAGGTTATCGGCATTGACAATTTTGATGATTTTTACGATCCAGCCATTAAACGGAAAGCAGTTGCAAAACTGGAAAGTGCTGATTTTTCGCTGTATGAAGGAGACATTCGTGACCGTCAGTTTCTGGATAAGGTTTTTGAAACAACCAAGCCCGACTTAGTGATCCATCTCGCAGCGCGTGCAGGAGTGCGTCCATCCATTGAGCAACCTGAGCTCTATTATGAGGTAAATGTTACCGGCACGCTCACCTTATTGGAAGCCATGAGAAAGGCTGGAGTAAAAAACCTACTCTTTGCCTCCTCTTCCTCAGTGTATGGGAACAACAAGAAAGTACCTTTTAGCGAAAGCGATGCTGTTGATAATCCCATTTCACCATATGCGGCTACCAAGAAAGCCGGGGAATTGCTTTGCTATACTTACCATCATCTTTATAATTTCAACATTTATTGTCTGAGGTTTTTCACCGTTTACGGTCCTGGTCAGCGACCTGAGATGGCAATTCAGCAATTCGGACGAAAGATTATGGCCAATGAACCCATCACACTGTTCGGGGATGGCTCTACCCGCCGCGATTATACTTTTGTTGACGACATTACCGATGGTATCTGTGGCTGCGCCGGAAACTTAAAAGGATATGAAATACTTAATCTGGGTAATAGCCAGACCATTACCCTGATAAACCTGGTGAGAAGCATTGAAGAAACCCTCGGCCGCAAAGCCATAATTAAATGGGAACCCATGCAGCCCGGCGACGTGGAAATTACCTATGCAGACATTGATAAAGCCAGGCAATTAATAGGTTTTCAACCGGAATTTCCCGTAAAGGAGGGCCTGAAACAGATGTTCGAAAAACAAAGTAAAGATTAAAGATCTTCCAGTTCCTCATTGGGCATTTCGTCGGGTAAGAGTGGATCTTTAGCTTTTGGAGCTGCCTTTTTCGGTGTGAACATCATGCCAAACATCATCACCAGTGAAGTAATAACAATAACTTTTACAATCAGTGACTCATTAACCAGCCCAATGCGCTGAGATGCATCAATAGACAAAAACAACAAGATGGTAATCAGGCCGCGGGGGGCCACGAAGAGCAAAGGATTGACCGGAAGGCGTGAAAACTTTAACTGAACAAAGCGTAAAGCGTAAATCATTGCCCCAATGACGATGGATATCAATAAGGTGTGCGTATCAAGGATCTGTGCTGTTTCCAGCGAAAACCCAAAAATCAGAAAGAAAAGTGATTTTACCAAAAAGGCCCCTTCAGTGGTAACTTCTTTAAAGCGGACGCCCTCTTTCTGAAGTTCCCCGGGATTAAATCGTGCACTCCACTTAAAACGCTTTAGTTTATCAATATTCCCAACAAAAAGACCGAAAAGCAATATAAAAATGAGTGCCGGAAGATGCCATACTTCTGCCAGTGCATAAATGAGGATTACTAACAGTATGATGGGCACAAATTTGATGTGATGCTCAATGCGGTGCAGCAATATGGACAAGATAATCGTTGCCACCAGGGTAATGACCATGATGATGAGCACCTGTATGCCAAAATGGCCGAATGATTCAGCCCCATAACTCTTGTTAAAGCTCACAAAATTGAAAAGTACCACCCCGAGGATATCTGAAAAACTGCTTTCGTAAACGACATACTCTTTATTGTCTGAAGAAAGGTTTCGGACACTGGAAATGGCTATGGAACTGCTGATAACACTAATGGGAACCGAATTTACAAGGCTTAAACGCAGGGAATAACCTCCAAAATAATGAAAAATGGCAGCCAGAAGCATGGTAATAATAAGCATCGGAAATAGTGCCCCCAGGAAAGATTTTATAATCAGTGGTAGCTTTGTCCGGTTTAACTCCAGATCCAGCGCTGCCTCAAGCACTATAAGTATCAGTCCTATCATGCCAAAAACCGGCAAAATAGCATCAAAATCCGGTAGGTTGATTTTCAGAAGTTCAGTTATCTGCCTGAGTGCAACACCGGTAAAGAGCAGGAGAATGACAGAAGGTATCCTTGTTTTCGCCGAGGTAAGATCAAAAAAATAAGCGATGAGCAGCAAAGCGCAGAAGGTTATGATAACAGTTAAGGTCATAAGTTATTTTAAGGCACCCGAATTTTTAAATGGTTTTATTAAAAAGCTTTACTCCGTTTGATTTCTGACATTCATATTCATTGCTATAACAACAAATCCGGAGGGTAGTTTGGTTGCCTGAGGTTATTTTCCCTTTTTCGCCTCCCGTATCGTGGCCTTATCACCCTGTTGCAGGTGAATGTCAAAACCTGGTTTCTCATATTCCGGTGGCAGGTAAGATTCCGGGATGGTGGTTTGGTTGCCATCGCGGGAAGCACGATAATGGGGCGACATGATCTCAATGCCCTTTTCGTTGCAAACATCTTGTATGTGCTGATGCAGTTCAGAATAGGTCAACGCGGTATGGGCTGCATCGTGGGTATAAGCATTGATCTGATAAGAAACGTAAAAATCTTCCAGGCTGGTTTGCAGAACAAAGGGCTTTGGGGTTTTAACTATTCCTCCGGTTCGGTTCGCAGCTTCAAGCAAACACTTATGCATCTCAGTCCAGGGAACATCATAACCAATGGTTACTGTGGTGTAAATAATGAGTCCTTCCTTTTGGGCGTTTACCGTGTAATTAACAGTATTCCCTGATAATACTGCCGCATTTGGGATGGTAATTTCTTCATTTTTTACGGTTCTGAGCCGGGTTACCAACAGGGTTTTCTCAACTACATCGCCCGTTACCGAACCTAAAGTAATACGATCGCCGATTTTGAACGGCCGCATATAGGTGATTACCAGACCGGCCACCATATTCGAGATGGCTGAGGAGGATCCAAGCGAAACCAATAACCCTAAAAAAACCGACACCCCTTGAAACACGCTGGAATTAGAGCCGGGCAGGTAGGGAAAAATAAGAACAAACGTAAAAGCATAGAGCAATACCCTTACGATGTTCATGGTAGGCTTGGCCCAGTCAGCATGAAAGCCACCAATCGTCAACTTACCCGCTTCTACTTCAGAAAATAGATATCGGATAAACTTTACCACATAACGTATTACAAATACGATGACAAATATGCTGAACAAATTAGGCAGGAAGTTCCAAATGGCAAGCAATACCCCCTTAAACGGCTTCCATATCAGCGCAAAAAGGTCGCCGGCCCATCCTCTGGTGAAAGGGAAAATGCTAAAAATAATGGGTAGTACAAGGTAAAGCGCCAGCAAAATAAAAAACCACCTTGCCACCTTCAATAAAAAGTTAACCAGTATCAGCTCCTGGTCAACGGTTAGAAAAACATAATCCTTAAAGGAAAAGTCATGCAGCCAGACCTCCTTTTTAGAAATCACATAACTACTGATCACCTTGTGCAGTTTCCCTATGCCATAAATAATTCCCCAAATACTTGCTAATACCAGCAGCACCAAACCTATGCGGCCAAGAATTTTCCATATACTGTACTGAGCCCTGCGCTCAGCAATGGCTGCTTTTATCTGCTTTTCATAAATATTTGCCAGTTCTGTCTGAGTTTTATCATACCAAAGTGCATCGAGTTCGGAAATACTCATTAATATCATGTCTTTATATACTATATCTACGGTATTCTCTGCACTCATTATAGCAATTGAGTCCGCATCCATAAAATCATCATCATAAAGTATCCCGATTTTTTTGGAAATGTTCTGCGCCCGTTCTGCCGGCTTCATGGCGCCAATACGATTGTAAATATAAAAAAGCGTATCGTTGTATAAAACTACCGGATAACCTGTGGCAGATATCTTTAACTGTGCGATGCGTTTTAATCGTTCCAGTTGCCTCAGGGAGTCCTGCTTTTCTATTTTTCGAAACTCTGTAAGCAATTCATTCCTTTCCATTTGTCGATTTGACTGAAGCAGACTAATTTTCTCCAGCAATTCTACTTTACGGATGGAATCCTGTTTGCGAAGCAGTTCTGATTGTTCAAGTTGAGACTGGAATTCACGCAATTGGTTCATTACGGTGTCAATGGGTTGCTGTGCGAAGAGCGTACCCGAAAAGATGAACAACAAGGCAAATAGAAACATTCTCATAGTTAAATTCTTATAAATTTTGTCTTAAAGCGGGAGACGAAGAAGGGCTTAATCCAGACCTGATTCAAATCAAAATTAGCAAATAACACGATAGAAATACATTTTTCAATGGAATTTTACTGGAACGACTATATATTTTCGCAACATTTACATTTCGGCTGTAGTATTAAATAAGCGCATTCGGTTCAAAATCCATCATTTTGTCATAACTTTAATAACTTTGCAGGGAATAAATTATAGGATTATGAAAAGGCGAATTGAGCGATTAAAGACTAAACTACCGGAGCAGGTTGCCTTGGTTGCTGTTACCAAAACCCATCCCATCAATCAGATAATGGAGGCTTATGAGGCAGGTTTGCGCGATTTTGGCGAAAACAAGGTACAGGAAATGATTGAAAAGCAGCCTCAGTTGCCTGCAGACGTTCGCTGGCATCTTATCGGGCACCTGCAAACCAACAAAGTAAAGTACATTGCGCCCTTTGTGCACCTGATTCATAGTATCGACAGTCTTAAAATACTAGCTGAAATCAATAAGCAGGCAGCAAAAAATGAACGCGTTATTGATTGTTTATTACAAATTTACATCGCGGCCGAAGAGACAAAATTTGGGCTTTCGCCTGAGGAGGCTCTCCAGTTGCTTGAAAGCGAAAAGGTTCAGAAGATGAAAAATGTCAGGATTTGTGGATTGATGGGCATGGCTACTTTTACCGATAATCAGGAGCAGGTAAAAAGTGAATTTAAAACCTTAAAAAAATTCTTCAATCAGCTGAAATCAAACAGGTTTAGCAAAGAGGATTCGTTCAATATATTATCCATGGGCATGTCTGGCGATTATCTGCTTGCCATTGAAGAAGGCAGCACAATGGTGAGAATTGGTACAGCCATTTTTGGTTTACGTTAAAAATTGGTGTCATGAAAAATAAAAAATCGGCTTCTCTCCTCTTTGGACTAATGGTTTCCCTCATTGCATTGCCTGCTTTGGCTCAGGAAAAGTATCAACATTTCGCTGGTTATATTGAAAACGGAGGTAAAATATATGCCAATTTAATCATGGCTGATACTTCCGTTTCGGGGTATCTGGAAGTGCCTGATCTCTTTGAAAAGCCCCTCTACCTGTCAGGAACAATTACCGCAGGCAATCTGGAAATAGCTACCGACACTGATTCCCCGGTTGTTTTTAAAGGGAAATATGATAACCTGGGTACTATAACTGGTGAGCTTCACGAAAACAGAGCCATTTACGCTACTCAACTGGTTGAAAACTGTAATGAAGGGTGTATGCCGTTTGAAGTACACTCCCTAAATTCTATAAAATTATTGGGTTCAGAATCCGATTCTCCGATAGCTGTTTTCCATGCCACATTGCTGGAAGCCTCCTCAACCGAAGATAACAACCTGAATAAAGATATTCAAAAGAGATTCTTTAAAATTAAAGAACCGATTCCTTCAAAAGCAGTATTGCCAACTGCTGAAAATGAATTTTTCACCCAGTATGTTGAGCGCAACGCGTCGATCAATACCATCGAAAATTATTCCCGACTCAATTGGGAACAAAGTCGGATTATGCGGGTAATTTATAACAGAAATCAGAAAGTTTCATTGGCAATGCACGACTATGCCTATACGGGCGGAAGTTTCGGATTAAAGCTGACCCGTTTTCTGGTTTACGACATCATAAACGAACGCGAGATTAAGCTTAACGATCTAATACTCCCTGATGCCCTACCTGATCTCAATCTTATGATTAGCCGGAAACTAAAACAGGATCTGGGTTTGCCCATTGATGAGCCGTTAAATAATCATGGATTTTATAACGCTGACATTGAAGCCTCAGAGAACTTTTACCTGATTGAAAACGGATTGGTTTTTCATTATAACACGTATGAAATTGCTTCAGATAAAGGTGAAACAGATGTACTGGTGACCTGGGAACAGTTGAGTAGTTTGCTGAAGAAGTGAATCAGCCTGATTAATTCACAAAAACAGAGCGTGCAGTTTTGACAAAATATTATTTTTTGTCAAAACTCTATTACGCCTATCGCTCAATAACTTTTCCCTTTTAATATCTTCCTTATTTGGGCCATAAGTCAGGGCGCGACTTTGAGTCGCACCCTAACTCTCCATAAAGTTGCGATTAAACTGAGCTTTTTTTTATTTTTTTAATATTTTATGAATAGTTCAGGTCAGATAGATTTTCAGCGTACGGGAATGAATCTTATGCCTTTTGATTGCTAAAATCTCCCCTAAACCGACATCAAAGATATTTGAATATTGCTAATCAGGAACCTTATCAGTGCTACACTTTATTTGCAACCTGACAGATGAAGATCGGAATTAAAATTATGATTTAGCCCAAAACAGCTCGCTAACCATTATTTTCATATTTTTGAAAAATCATTCTACACTTTAAAATTATTTATCATGCAACAGCTTGTCCATTTTTCAAGACGTTTTCCTGCTTTTTTTCTAATTTCCGTTCTGGCAATCATTTGCTTTACCTCGTGCAGCGATGATAAAGATGAATTGGGCGACATACCAAAAATTCAACTTAATCCGGAATCTGTTACAGCAGCACCCGGCAGTCAGGTTTCAACCACGCTCACCATTACTGCCTCCGAAGGCCTTGCGAAATTACTTCTGGACAAAAATGGCTTGATGGATACCATTGCATCCTTCAACAAAGAGCAATCAGCTACCTATGTTTTAAAGACGATTGTTCCGCCCTCAGCCACAGCCAATTCAAATTATAATTTTACACTTACAGCCCTGGATGCCCTGAACAGACAGTCTGCTTCAGTTGTTTTCACGGTAACGGTAACGGATGTACCTGCAAAAGAAATAGTGGATGTTTCCGGAGAGATTACCGGCAATACCATTTGGAGCGCCGATAAAATCTGGCGCCTACAGGGAATGGTAAAAGTTATGAACAATGCCACACTCACCATAGAGCCGGGCACCTTGGTAGTTGGTGAGTATTCAAGCAAAGGCTCTCTGCTGGTACAACAAGGAGGCAAGCTGATTGCAGATGCCAATGCACAACATCCCATTGTTTTTACTTCTGAGCAGAAGTCGGGTGAGCAGCAGGCAGGTGACTGGGGTGGAATCGTAATTTGTGGCAAGGGAATTAATAATCAGGGCAGCAATATCGAATTGGAAGGCGGATATGGTGCATTTCATGGGGGCAACATTGAAGATGACAATTCAGGCATTTTGCGGTACGTACGCATTGAGTTTGCCGGCACCATTCTGAGTAATAATCAGGAAAGGAATGCCCTCACCCTTGCCAGTGTGGGCAATGGCACTACCATTGAACATGTGCAGTGCTCTTATGCATTAGATGATTCTTTTGAATGGTTTGGGGGAAATGTTAATGCCAGGTATCTGGTATCATACCATTGCAAGGACGATGATTTTGATGTGGATTACGGTTACAGCGGAAATGTGCAGTTTGCACTGGCCTTGCGGGATGCTAAGCTATCGGACAATTCACATTCCAACGGCATCGAAGCGGACAATGATGGCGCCGGCACCAGCCTTACGCCCACCACCTCTGCTGTATTCGCCAATATTACCATCATTGGACCGAAAAAAAATGCTGAAACTGTTATCGACCCTTACTTTCAGCATGCCTTTCATTTGAGACGAAATAGTGCTGTAAGCATATACAATTCTTTCGCTACCGGATTTCCGGTAGGCTTGTTTATTGATGACAGTAAAACAGGTTCGAGCCAGCAGGCGATGAACGAAAATCTCCAGATTCGCAACCTGGTGCTGGCAGGCGTGGAAAACTGGGGTGACAACAACTGGGGAGGAAACTCCAACAATACCAACGGTCCGCTTAAACAAGTGAATGCCAATGTTGCGCCGGGTTTTGAAATAAACACGTGGTTTAATGCTGCTTCCTATAAGAACCAAATTCTTCCCAAATGGCAGGATTCAAATATTAATCCCGCAATATTTGGACCCAATAATCCCATTTTACTCCCCGGATCAGGCTTGCTTCTTACAGCAGGCAATTGGTCAAACACACCAAAAGCCGGTGCCTTCTTTGAAAAAGTAAACTTTATTGGAGCCTTCGGAGATTCGGACTGGACTGAAGGTTGGTGCGAATGGAATCCTGGCAATAAGGAATATCGTTAAAAAAATGGAAATCGTCTGAGAATGTAATATTTTTTGGGTTGAATTATGCCCTTTTAGATAAACCATTTTCATTACTTCTGTTGATTTTATTCACCTATAATTGCTATATTCGCTGCTTAATAACCTTTTTCTCCCATTATGACTGCAACCATCTCAGTAGTAAAAGCCTCCGGTGAACTTGAAAAGTTCTCTGAAGAGAAGTTGTATCAATCATTGCATAATGCCGGTGCCGGCGATCCCTTAATAGAATGGGTAATGCAGCAAATCAGGCCTCAACTGGTTTCAGGCATCACCACCCGGAAAATATACAAAATGGCTTTTAAGCTGTTGAGGCAGAAAGTAGGCCTGCTTGCATCGCGTTATAGCCTTAAACAAGCAATCATGGAGTTGGGCCCCACCGGATTTCCTTTTGAGAAATTTGTGGCAGAAGTATTTAAGGCACAAGGGTTTGTAACCCTGACCGGACAAATTATTCAGGGCCGCTGCGTTAGCCACGAAGTGGATGTGGTGGCCTGGAAGAATAATCTCCAGCTCCTGATAGAATGCAAATACCACAATACGCCGGGCCGCGTTTGCCATGTACAGGTGCCACTTTACATCCATTCCCGGTTTAACGATGTGCGCTATATGTGGCAAAAAGAAGAGCAGAGTCAGGGTAAAAATTATGAGGGCTGGATAGTAACCAATACGCGTTATACCACCGATGCTCAGGATTATGGTAAATGTGCCGGCCTCAATCTTATTGGTTGGGACTATCCCCGACAGGGAAATCTTAAAAACCGCGTTGAAATGGCCGGTCTATTTCCGGTTACAGCAATATCGCAACTTAATCATCGTCAGAAGCAATCACTTTTGGATGCCGATATTCTGCTGTGCCGACAATTGCTTGATCAGCCGGAACAGCTTCTGAAAGCAGGCATTAAGCCCCGGATGGCTGAGAAAATACTTGATGAAGTGCAGCAACTACTCTCCCTTGACTAACCATACGAAGCGTTTATTTCCTACTTTTGCAACCATACTGTAAGAGGTTTCTCCACAAAGTGGCTGGATAACCCTTATTACAACGCTTTGATCTTTTCAACGCAATAAACAAATTTATGGAATTGAAACCCGCATTAAAACATGCAATCGTATATGGTGACGTCAAGATCACCTATCCCCGGTTAAAAAGCGTAATTTCCGGTTATGCTGAAAAATTTAAGCTGAGACCCGGCGAACGTGCCGTAATCTTTGCTGAAAATGCACCGGAATGGATCATAGCCATGTATGCCATCTGGCAGCACAAAGGTATTCTCGTACCCATGGACCATTTATCAGGCCTCGATGAAGCCTCCTATATTCTCAGCGATTGCCTTCCGGCTGTCGTTTTTACATCTGCAACCCGCCTGGAATTGCTTCAGCAAGCCATTGACAAATCAGGAATACAAACAAAGGTATTGGTGCTTGAACCTGAAAATTATAGTGATTCCGCCGAAGCAACATCCGGACAAGCCGATAATACACTGGATTTTTCATCCTACCAAACCGATGATACCGCTATTATCATATATACATCAGGAACTACCGGAGATCCCAAAGGCGTAATGCTTTCATTTCGCAATCTGGAAACGAATATTATGGCGGTATCCCGCTATATAAAAATCTATACTCCCGAATCGGTGGTCATGATGCTGTTGCCGATCCACCATATTTTCCCACTGGTTGGCACCATGATCATTCCGCTTTATCTGGGCGCTACCGTCGCCATGAGCCCGTCCATGGTTTCAGCCGATATCCTTAAAACGCTTAAGGACAACCGGGTAGATATTGTTATTGGTGTTCCGCGCTTATATGCGGTCATCGTTAAGGGAATAATGGACAAAATCAAAGCCAGCTTTGCTGCACGAACCCTCTATTCCATTGCCCGAAAGGTAAAAAGTCCGGCATTCTCGAAAAAAGTTTTTAAAACGGTACACGATAAACTGGGCGGCAACATTCACTATCTCGTTTCGGGCGGTGCGGCGCTAGACAAAGTGGTGGGCGAGCAGTTCACCACCCTCGGATTTGAAGTACTTGAAGGATATGGCATGACCGAAGCTGCGCCTATGATTACTTTTACGCAGCCGGGCAGGGTAAAAATTGGATCTCCGGGTGAAGTAATGAAACAAACAAAAGTTGAACTCAGGGATGGGGAAATTGTAGCTTCAGGACCAAATATTATGAAGGGGTATTACAACAAGCCTGAAGAGACTGCTGAAATTCTGCGCGATGGCTGGCTTTATACCGGAGATTTGGGCGAGTTTGACGATGACGGCTTCCTCTATATCACCGGGCGTAAAAAAGAAATTATTGTTTTATCCAATGGCAAAAACATTAATCCAAGTGAGCTCGAAGAAAAAATCGGGGCCTCCCCTTTCGTAAAGGAATGTGGAGTATTTTATCATGATGAACAACTGCAGGCCATTGTACAGCCCGACATGGCAGCCATTGCGCCCACCGGTAAACCGGCTGCAGAAGTAATAAGGTGGGAAGTTATTGAACCATTGAACAAAAATATTTCGGCTTATAAAAAGATTATGGGCTTACATCTTACCGATTTTGAACTGCCACGCACCCGACTGGGCAAATTGCAGCGGTTTAAATTGGCCTCCATGGCCGTACTGGCTGCAGTGGGAAATGACCATGTGTCCGATGAACCCAAAGGCATAGAATACGAAATTATCGCTGATTATCTCGCCAAAGAAAAGATGCGCATTGTCAGACCCAATCATCACATTGAAATGGATCTTGGCATGGACTCCCTTGACAAAGTAAGCTTCCAGGCGTGGTTGATGCAGACTTTCGGGGTGAATATGGAACCGATACAAATGACCGCTTTCAACACTATTTCCGAATTGAGTGAATATGTGGCTGAGCACAAAACCCGTGTAGAAGAGGGCAAACTCGACTGGACAGACATTATCAGGGAGAAAGTTAACCTGAAATTGCCGGCCAATTGGTTTACCGGACGGTGGGTGGTCTATTCCTCCAAGGCTTTCTTCCATCTCTACTTTAGAATCAGAGGGAAAGGCATCCAAAACATTCCTGATGCTCCGGTTATTTTCGTACCCAATCATCAGAGTTATCTTGATGGGTTATTCATTGCCTCTTTTTTGAGACGCCGGCAATTGCGCAAAACTTACTTCTATGTCAAGGAAAAACACATCAAACAGGCCTGGATGAAATTTCTGGCCAACAGAAACAATATTATTGTGGTTGATCTGAATAAGGATTTAAAGGAATCCATTCAAAAAATGGCCGAGGTGCTCAGACAAAAGCAAAACCTGATTATTTTCCCGGAAGGCACGCGAACCAAAACGGGCAAACTGGGCGAATTTAAGAAAACCTTTGCCATACTGGCGAACGAACTCAATGTTCCCATTGTTCCGGTAAGGATTAAAGGGGCTTATGAAGCGCTTCCTTCAGGGAGTAAATTTCCGCGGATTTTTGCTCCAATCACCGTTGAATTCCTTCCTGCCGTTATTGCGGAAGGAGAAACATACGACGCCTTAACAGAGAAAGTCAGACAAGCCATAGATACGATTGCCTGAAACGACTGGCTTCTAAACCAACTGATTTATAATAAGAGTTTTGGCCTGCAAATTAGCCTGATTAATTCACAAAAACAGATTTGCGCAGTTTTGACAAAATATTATTTTTATCCAAACCTCTATTGCACCTATTGCTCAATAACTTGCCTGTAACTCAGGGCGCGACTTTAAGTCGCACCCTGACTCCCCGTAAAGTTGCAATTAACCTGAGCTTTTTTCTTTTTTTTTAAGAATTTATGAATAATTCAGGTTAGATTGTAGTGCTTTTATTTTTACAGTTTGGATATCCTTGTTGAATAATAAATATCATCTGCGTTAAGACTTACAACATAGGTTCCAGGACTTAATGCTGAGACTTCCAACTGAAAAAAGTCCGCATTATATACTGATTTTTCAAGCCTGATTTTTCCTGAGAAATCACTCACTTTAACAAAAACATATTTATAACTCCTGTCCAGTTTTACATTCAGGAGATTGGCAGCAGGGTTGGGATAAATGAGCAGATCGGCCAGTACTTCCTTTTCAATATTGACGCCACTTTCAATGGTAATGGTATTGGATTCTTCATCAGTTTTTCCGCATCTGGTAACCGTTAATGATACCGTATAATCTCCCCCGGCCTGATAAATATGCACCGGGTGCACATCCGTGGAATAGCTTGCATCTCCAAAATCCCAAAACACTGAATCAAAGTCACTGCTGGTGTTTGTAAACGACACTTCATTGTCATTAATCTCCTGCGTAAAATCTGCTTCCGCAGGATTAATGGTAAAATCCCAACTATCCAAATCATCGAAAACTATGGACTTTGTAACCATTTTAATACTATTGGCTTCCGTTTCAGTTAACGTAGCATTCCATGAAATTGCAGTCGGATCTTTCTTGTAAATCAGCGTATAGAATGAGCAGGCTGCTGCATAGGAACCCGCCAGTGATGGATGAGAATTGTCTGACGAGTAGAGCTCAATTTCCGGATGGCTTGTTCTGAGTGCTCTCCAGACGGCACCGACGGGTGAAAGTTCTGAAACGTTCACCTCCGACATATAGGTATAGCTTTCCCTGATGGCATCATCCATGCCTTCGTAGGTACAAACCCACGGAAGCTCAGGACAGTTAGACTGGTCGCCATACTTGCGACCCCACGTCATATAAAACATGGGTTGAGCACATTCGTTGGCAGCTCTTATCGAATTACAAAGCGATTCTGCATAGGGATAAACTTCTGCCTGCATTTGTGTCAGGCTAAGGGAAGTTTCCTGGCTTTGCGCCTGAAGAACTACATAATCCCAGTCCATGGCACTTATTTTCTGTAGTGTAACAGCATTTGAGGCATGATTCATAAAACGAAATCCACCGGGAGCATTTGAATCATAAATAAGGGTGTCTCCAGTACTTCCTGCCAAATTACTCACCAGCAGAGGCAGGTTGTTTACGGCAGTATAACTGTTACCAATAAACAGCACTTTTTTCGACTCCTGTCCGCTTACCGCAAACAAAGTAGTCAGAAGCAGAAGATGAATCAGGTATAGTTTTTTCATAATATTATTGAAATTAGGCTCAAATGTACGGAAAATCGTTGAGATGGCTGGGTGAAGTGAGAGGATTTAGATGGTTGAGATGGCTGAGATGGTTAAGGCGTTGATTTTGAGGCGTTTAGTAGTTGAGAAGTTAAGAGATTGAGCTGTTGATAAAAAGAGCGAAACGGCGAAGCCACTAAACGGGAAGCCCAAAACGCGAAGCCCCCAGATCGTAGCGATTCGGGAAACGGCGAAGCCCCTAAACAAATCAACATCACAACAAATAAACCACACATAATAGCTACCTTTGCGGCCTTAAACATTCTACAATGAAAACCATTGATTCAGCCCTCACCCTTCCTAAGTTTTCTGATATTATTGCTGCCCAGTCGGTGCTCAGAAATGTGATTAAAGAGACCGCACTTGAACGGAGCAAATCATTCTCAACCATGTCGGGAGCTGAGGTGTACCTTAAACTGGAAAACCTTCAAACCACTGGATCATTCAAGGTTAGAGGTGCGTACTACAAAATCGCAAACTTAACCTCAGCCGAAAGGTCAAAAGGAGTTTTGTGCGCTTCTGCCGGCAATCATGCTCAGGGAGTTGCTTATGCTGCTTCTGCACTTGGCGTAAAAAGCACGGTGTTTATGCCGGTATTTGCGCCTCCGCTTAAAGTAATTGCTACCCGCAGCTATGGTGCTGAGGTTATCCTATCCGGTGAAACCTTTGATGATGCCTTTAATGCTGCACTGGAATATCAAAAGAAGACCGGAGCCACTTTTGTACACCCATTTAACGACTTTTATATTATAGCCGGACAGGGCACCATTGGCCTGGAGATTTTCGATCAGTTCAGAGACGTAACCGATGTGGTGGTCCCCGTTGGAGGAGGTGGACTTATTTCGGGCATGGCCATCGCCCTGAAGCAGTTAAATCCTAAAATCCGGATTATAGGCGTTGAGCCTGAGGGTGCTCAATCTATGAAGAAATCAATTGAAGCCGGCAAACCCCAACTCCTAAATTCAGTGGATACCATTGCAGATGGTATTGCCGTGAAATCGCCCGGAAATCTAACCTATGAAGCTACCAGCCAATGGGTGGATGAGCTGCTTGTGGTGAATGATGCAGAGATTGCACGTACCGCTTATCTGTTGCTTCAGCGAGCTAAAATTCTGGCTGAACCAGCCGGTGTGGCCGCTATGGCAGCGGTTTTATATAAAAAAATCGATTTCACCGGCCGCAAAGTAGTTCCCGTAATCAGCGGCGGAAATATCAACATGAGTATCCTGGAGCAAATACTCGAAAAGGGAGTCATGGATGAAGGATACCGCGCCCGTATTTCCGTTTTAATACCTGATCAGGCCGGTAAGTTAAAAAGCATCATCACCGTGCTCGAACAAATGAAGGCCAATATCCACGAAATATCCCATGAACGCTCTATTACCAGCGTTCCCATCGGTTATGTGGAAACCACCCTCACCTTCAACCTTCAGGATACTACCCAGTTGCCTACCATCCTGGCTGAACTTGAGAAGAAAGGCATGCACTATCAGGTATTGCATTGATCTTCGTTAATCCTTAACGCTGTTTCCTATGGACTTCATTGTCATTTCCCTGGTTTTCATCCTGTTAATACTGATGATTGTCCTGCTTTTTAGCACGCTTAAAAACCGCAGCTACAATGCAGCCTTGCTGGCAAAAATGGAGACTATCACCGACCGGATAGAAAGTCTTGACAGCCAGCTTAAACAGGATTTTAAGATCAATCGCGAGGAAACCAATGCCCTGATTCGTGAAAACCGCATCGAACTGAGCGAATCACTAAAAGTGTTCAAACAGGAAACCACTGAAAGCCTGCGCTCTATCAGTGACCGAAACCAGTTGTCACTCGATCGCATTGCGGATGTGCTCGAGAAGAAAATTTCAGCTTTGATTGACAAAACGGGTGAAATCAATGCTCAATCACGCGAAGCCCTGACCCTTTCACTCAAAGAGTTTACCGGAGAGCAAAAGATTAAATTCAATGAGCTCAAAGCCGAACAAAAGGACCTGACCGTTCAACTCACTGCTCAACAGCAGAAATTAATAGAGAGTACTGAGAAAAAGCTGGATGAAATGCGCAATACGGTTGATGAAAAGTTACAGAAGACCCTGAATGAACGCCTGGGTCAATCGTTTGCACTGGTTGGCAAGCAGTTGGAGAATGTTCAGAAAGGATTGGGTGAGATGCAAACGCTGGCTCAGGATGTGGGAGGATTAAAACGCGTGTTGAGCAATGTAAAAATGAGGGGTGGCTTCGGCGAAGTGCAGCTTTCACTCTTACTTGAACAGATTCTGGCACCAGATCAGTATGAGCAGAATGTTTGCACCAAAAGAAGTGGAAATGAGGTAGTTGAATTTGCCATAAAGCTACCGGGCAGAGATGAAGCTACGGGTGTGGTCTGGCTTCCGGTAGATGCCAAATTCCCCCGCGATGCCTACGAACACCTTCAGAATGCTTACGATTCCACCGACTTGTCCGCTATAGAAGTTGCACAGAAAAACCTGGAAAACACCATTAAAAAAATGGCGAAAGACATTCGTGAAAAGTATATCGATCCGCCATTTACCACCGATTTTGCCATTATGTTTCTGCCTTTCGAAGGCATTTATGCTGAAGTGGTACGTAAGGCGAGTTTGCTGGAAGAATTACAACACACCTATAAAGTGATAGTAACCGGTCCAACTACGCTGGCGGTCATCCTCAACAGCCTGCAAATGGGATTTCGCACCCTCACCATTCAAAAGCGAAGCAGTGAAGTATGGACTATTCTTGCCGGGGTGAAGAAGGAGTTTGAGAATTTTGGCGGCATGCTCGAGAAAGCTCAGAAAAACATTCAAACCGCCAGCAATCAGATTGATGAAGTAATGGGAAAGAGAACCCGCGCCATTCAACGCAAGCTCCGCAATATTGAAACTTCACCTGATCCTGAAATTCCGCTATTGTTTGAATCTGAAGCAAGTCTCAGCTTTGCTGATGACGAGCCGGAAGATGAAGATTAAATTCTTAACCCGTTAAGATAAATTTCAATTTCCGTTTTAAGGTTTTTGAATTTTCAACCACACAAGCCGCTTATTTACTGATTTTTGGTAACATAACTAAGCTATCTCCAAAAAATCCCATCTTGTAAATCTTGTAAATCCTGTCAAAAGCCACTTTTCATGTGAAGCCGGATTTAAATCAGAAAAAAAATATCCTGTAAATCTTGTAAATCCTGTCAAACCCTATTTTTCACGTAAAGTGGTACTAACTGTTTACTCCTTTTTTATTGGTTCTCCGGTACTTATTTTATCCCGATCCGTACTACTGCTTAGGTCAGGTTTGCCTTGCAGAAAAAAATTCTCTTCCATACGAAGATGGCTTTTAATCGCTGGTTTGCTAAAAATTGGTTTACCCAGAAAAGTACTGTAGCTTATTTCAGATCTGTCGAATATAACACTTACAAAACTGGCACTTTGTTTAAAATAGCTGCTATTAAAAACAGACCTTTCGAGGAATTCGGCATAATTAAAAAAGCAGTCTCCGTTCCAGTTTACGAGTGAAAAATCGGCATAACCAGCAAATTTAGTATTGCTAAACTGGGCGGTTGAATTAAATGCTGTTCCCTGAAAACTGGCAACCACATCAAATTCAGCATCCATAAAGTTCGCCTGCTGCATAAAATTTGCATTTTGACTCCTTACCTCTCCATGAAAAACACATCGGTTAAAACTGGCTTGCTGAAAAAAAGTACATTCTTCAAAATTAGTAGCCTTTTGAAACATTGATCCGGAAAAAACGGTTTTACCGAGGATGGTACTGGCCCGGAATGAAACGGTATCTTTAAATGTGCAACCGATAAAAGACAGGTTACCCTGAAAAAAGCTGCTACTTTTCACGCCTGCTGTATTTTGAGAGAAGCCTCGTACCCCTTTTTCAAAAACACAGTTTTTAAATGAAATAGATGAGGTATACCGCGTCTGCCGAAGAAGATCGCTTACGGGATTTGACTGGAGAATAACAGTAAAATCTATTGCTTCTGTAAATGTCTTGTCTTCAATAAAGACATCTTTCCCTGACCGGAGTTGCTTTTCCATATGTTTGCCGGTCTGATTGGTCTCTGTGCACGCACAAGTGGCAGAAAATACAATGCTGATGAAGATAATGAGTTGTTTCATGGCGGTTTGGTTAAAATTAGAGCAGGCAAATAACAGCGTCATTTTTGCCTGCTTCTTTCATATTATAATTCCATAGTTACTTATCGGATATGCGATAACCGGCATTCCGCTGAAGGTATTCATCCACCTTTTTATCAAGCCTTCCGCTTCTTTTTTCCTCTTTGATGAAGGCGAAAATCTCTTTTTGTGTGTATGCATTTTTAAATTCAGGTGTAACCACAGAATTATATTTACTGTTCTTGATATTACTTTCGGTGGCCTTAACCTCGTTTTTAAAACTAAAGTTAACATTAGCGCCTTGTGAAGACTTTTGTCCAATTCCTGAAGAAAAGTAAAGTGGATACAAACTGGTATAAAAGAGATTATTCATCTCATTTTGTTCCTTAATTTTATCTTCCGGATCGGCAATGGTCACCACATAATAGTAACCTGAAATTTGAGGCATATAGTAGATTCGGGTTACACTTTCCATGCCCCATGCATAGTTGGCAAAATTATCACCGGCAGGAATCGGTATATTAAAAATGCAATTCCACTCTGTCGGACAATCATACGTGTTTTCCTGGACCGAGGTATTGAATTGATCGTAAAAA
The DNA here is from genome assembly GCA_034007585.1 of Lentimicrobium sp. Taxonomy (GTDB): domain Bacteria; phylum Bacteroidota; class Bacteroidia; order Bacteroidales; family Lentimicrobiaceae; genus Lentimicrobium. The sequence continues at coordinate 39,254 of JAVEQP010000015.1, forward strand.
ATCACGCCATAATCATTTGCGTCATAAGCATTATAATAAATCTGATAGTATGACCAGTCTGAAGATGCAAGTGCAGGAGCATTGCCAATGTTATAGATATTGAAATCCATAGAACGTTCTGTAGGATAATACATATTGCCGGTTGACATGTCGCTGAATACCCATGGAACAAGGTCAACACCACTTACTGTGGGGGCCGGACCCGGATCAGGAGGATTATCCCCACCCATATTGGCAGCAATAAATAATACTTTATCATTCCCGCTTCCCATCACAAATTCGTTGAGGAAAAAATTGTAATCCACCCAACAATGACCGCTTGCCCCCCATTGTCCGCCCCAGGAGTTTACAACCCTGAAAGCGCCATTTGGCCCTTTTGAATCATCATATCCTGAAATAATCATGGCATGGTAGGCATGTTGCCCTACCTGATCGTACGATGTGGCTGAAGAAATCACTATATCCGAGTTATGCGACATAAAATTATCGGCAAGCTTAGCTCCGAAAATAACCGGGATATTCTGAGATATGTTTTTCTTGATGGCGTTTGCCGAACCTTCTACTTTTCTCCAATAGCTGATTTTATTAGCTGCTGCTTCCTGTGCCCAGGAAGGGTCAAGTCCCGATTTAGAGCAATTTCCCAGAGAAGTGTAAGGAACTGTCTGTAAGGTCGCTATTCCTCTGTTTTGCAGGATATTAAGCGCATCTTCGAAATTAGAACCTCCGCAATCCTGGCCTTTGAGATTATCTTCAATGGCAGTGAACAAATCCTTGGGGCTGAATTGCTTGTTGGGGCTTGCCAGATCACTTGCTGAATAACCTTTTTCAATGCCATTGATAACCGTTTTACAGTTGTATCCCACCGCCCACGCAACACATGTGCCATACTGCCCCTGATCTCCAATTGGAGGGAACTTGTCGATAATGCTATAGCTGGCAGGCAGGTTGTCGGCGCCAAACCCAAAATTTGTTGAGACAGGCACGATACTCATGTCGTCATTATTTTTCAACCCCAATCCATAGTTGGATTCGTCCGGCTTTTCAGGATTTTCATCGTTCTTTTTTTCACAACCATTCAATAACAATAGAAGAGAAAATGACAGAGTCGCCATTAAGTGTAATTTTTTCATAGTCCTGTTTTTTTTATGTGTTTGAATCAAAATGCAGCATAGCTATGGTATGCTGCTTTGCTAATAACGGCCGTATTGAAAAAGGTCATCAATAAACTGTTAATGATTTTCGTGCCTTTCTCTTCAGGGTTATCAATTTCGACCATTTCTAAGCATATCGGAACATGTAATACGGTTTTTCCAGCAATGGTTTTGTCCCTATGGGAGCAAATTCAAATAACTCCTGGTAAAACTTACCACCTTCAAAAAAGCTTCCTCCTGTTAATCCTGTTAATCCTGTCAAAACCCATTATATACATTCACTTGCTACCAAAAATAATTTACTCTCTATTGAACAATTTCCATTCTAAATTGTATTAACTACAAGAAGAATATCATTTCAATAAAGGATTTACTTCAAAATGAAAAACAGACAAGAAATCATAAACAAACTAAATACGGCCGGCTTAAAGATCACACCTCAACGTATGGCGGTATTGCAAACGCTTGCAAAACTGAAAATACATCCCACTGCGGATGAGCTTTACAATGAAGTAGTAAAGACGATTCCCGGACTTTCGGCTACGACCATATACAACACCCTGGAAACTTTCGTTTCTAAAGGCTTGATAAAAAGGGTAAAAACCGATGCCGGACGCATGCGCTATGATCACATCATGGATCAGCACCACCATTTGTATTCTGCTGTTTCTGATCAGATGGAAGATTATTTCGATCCTGAGCTGGATGCTTTGTTGCAGGATTACTTCGACAAAAAAGAAATCAAGGGATTTAAAGTAAATGAAGTCCGGCTGCAAATCAGCGGAGATTTCGATAAATAAAACAAATATTCACTTTTAATTTTTATCACATGAAAAAGAACATCATTGGACTTGACAAAAACGGAGCAGCAAAATTGATTGAAAAATTAAATGATTTGCTCTCTAACTATGAAATTTTTTACCAGAATACCCGCGGGTTCCACTGGAATATCAAAGGACCTAAGTTTTTTGAGTTACACGCTAAATTCGAAGAACTCTACACTGACCTTCAGGTAAAAATTGACGAAATAGCTGAAAGGGTGCTTACCCTGGGCGGCACACCGATACATACTTTTGCCGGATATCTGGAAATCTCTGAGATCAAACCGGTTGAAAACGCAACGGATGGAACCACCTGTGTTCAGCATGTGCTTGATGCCTTTGCAACTTTGCTAAAAAAAGAACGTGAAATCCTGGAACTTTCGGCTGAATTTGACGATGAAGGTACCAACGCTCAGGCAAGCGACTATATCCGCGAAAAAGAGAAACTGGTTTGGATGTACAACGCTTTCATGAGTAAATAATAAGTCCGATACTGACCTAACCTGTAAAATCATGAATGAGAAAGCGGAACCGCCTGAGTGCAGTTCCGCTTCTTTTAATTCATTTTTAGTACTTTTGTTTTTAAACCAAACGCTCAACCATGAAATATATCGGTGCCCACGTAAGTGCCTCAGGCGGTGTAGAAAATGCGCCACTCAATGCAGCAGCCCTAGGCGCAAAAGCTTTTGCCCTGTTTACCAAAAACCAGCGCCAATGGAAAGCCGCTCCCCTGACTCAGGAAAGTATTGAGGCATTTAAAAAGAACTGCAATGACAAGGGTTTCAGCCCTGAATACATCCTTCCCCACGACAGCTACCTGATTAATCTGGGTCATCCCGGCAAGGACGAGATTCAGAAATCCAGAGATGCTTTCCTGGATGAGATGCAGCGCTGCGAGCAGCTTGGAATTCCGCTGCTGAACTTCCACCCGGGCAGCCACCTGAATCAGATAAGTGTGGAAGATAGTATCAAACGCATTGCCGAATCGATAAATATGACTTTGGATAAAACCAAAGGCGTGATTGCGGTCATTGAAAACACGGCTGGTCAGGGAACCAATCTGGGACATACTTTTGAGCAAATCCGCGCCATGATTGATCTGGTTGATGATAAGTCGCGCGCAGGCGTTTGCCTCGACACCTGCCATACCTTTACTGCAGGTTATGACCTTATTTCCGAAGAAGCCTATGAAAAGACATTTTCAGACTTTGACAACATCATCGGGTTCAAGTACCTGAAAGGCATCCACCTGAACGACAGCAAAAAACCACTGGGCAGCCGGGTGGATCGCCACGACAGCATTGGCAAAGGATTTCTTGGAAATGAAGTCTTTAAAAGGATGATGAATGACAAACGTTTCGACAATATGCCCATCATCCTCGAAACACCGGATGAAACACTTTGGGCGGAGGAAATCAGGCTGCTCTACGAAATGATCGGTAAATAAAAAATTGCGTTTCCCTACCGAATAAAAAAGATCTTGAAGCGAAGATGACGAAATGGGCAGATGATCGTCAGCATATGCCAGGCGTTCAACTGAGCTCAAATACCTGCGTTCGCCATCACATCTTGGAAATCAGGTATATGCAAAAGTTGGTTCACATTCCAGGAAGACAGGCATAAGTTGAGTTATTTGAGAATTTCCAGTGAACTAAGATTGACCACCCGAAATCACCTATTGTGGTCAACTGAAAATCAGCCATATCTTTTTAAAAACTAACTCCCAATGAAACATTAATTATTGAATTTCTGCCTGATAATTTTCCTGATATGCCAAATTGCTTACTATACCTCATGTCAAGAAATAGAGATCTTTTATAATCAATGTCAAACTCTAATCCACAGCCAATTGCATACCCTATTTCATTTGTTGGTATTATTGTTCCTTCAATCGAATTTTTTATCTCAATTATATTGTTTAAAGTTGATGATTTATAAAAATAACTTTCATTTTTCATATTATAAGAATATACGGGTCCTGCATTAAAATATGGTCTGAAATTGTTTTTAGGCAAGGTGTATCTTACCAGAAAGGGCACACTTAAAGTGGATAAATTAATGATTAAATCCAGGTCCACCGATTTAGAGGTATGGTTATAGGAATATTCATGTTTAGAAAACAATAACTCCGTATGCACAGAAAAATCACTTGCAAGAATTGGATGGTCTATAAACACACCAATTGAAAAACCCTTATTGTAATTATATTCGAATTGTTCTAAATCAGTGTCATAAGGATGTGTAATATATTCTGAAACTCTGCTCTTTTTTTCTGAAGGGACTAGCTTTGAAAATTCAAAACCGAATAAAAGTCCATATCTAAAATGAGGGAAAGGTTTTAATTCACATGTATTGTATCGTGCAATTAGTTTGGACAATGAACTTTTTTTATAGCTCGCAAGTTTACAGGCGTCTGAAACTTCTGGACAATCATTTGTAAGGTTTAATAAGTGTTCAGAATAATGTTTTTTTGCAGCATCTCGTCTGGGCAATTCAACGAGCAACGCACTATCCTTCTCAATAAAGAAAGTCTTTATATCCTTTCCCCTGTAGTAATATAAAGTAGTTTCGCCATCATGCAAACGTTCCAGAAAGACTCTTTTTGATGAGTCTGCTATTTGAATTTCCTTTGAAATATAAACCCGCCCATCTTTAAATCCATATTCTATAACCTGGTATGGCGAGTATTCTATTATTTTCCCATCTTTTACTACCTGGCATAATCTGGAATTAGCTAATTTCCCACCATCTATTAATTTCACTCCATGAAAGGCGCTATCGGTAATAAAGTAATTATTTTGTCCCAACGAAAGTAGTGGAAGAAATAGAATTAGAATTATTGTGTGCAGTTGTTTCATATTGTTATCCTATTGTGTGTCAAAGTCCTGTAAAATAATTGTGGCAGTATAAGACCACAAGCCATTCCGTTTAGACCATAAATTATTTTTATCTTTTTTAGTGGATTTAATACCATTCCCGTCATTATTACATGTTTTGAGATTAGAAACTGAAAAAACCTTCATTTCCCGAAACTCATCTTGTAAATCCCTTGAAAGTGTTTCTAAAAGCTTACTGCCCCATGCTGCTTGTTTTCCACTGATCATTTTGCCCAACTCCCAGTAAAATTGTATCAATGCTGAGTTAACAGAAATAACTGCTTTCAATTGAACCGAACGAATTTTTCCTTTTAGTTCGGTAAGCCATTGCTTGTATGCTGGGTCAGTTAAATTCATAATATATTCCATTTTTCAGTGGTGGATAGTACTTTTGCTGCACCTGACAGTTTATATTTTGTAATGGGATTCAACGATATTAAAAGTGGTTCTGTTACCTTGTTTTGTTGCAATTGCTCTAATATACTCCCAAGCAACGCTCTTGTTGCAGGTGGATATTTTAAAGCCAAACGAACCATTGTATTGATTTCTGATTCAGAAAGTTTTTTGATGATGGCTAAAAGCCGCTTGCACAATGATTCTGTGCTTGCATCGGGTGTTTTTTTGATGTAGCGAATGGAATCCAGTATTTGCAATAAAGGAATATTCTCTTTGGTGTTGACATTTTTTCGGCAGGGCAGCCACAGCATATCTATAACTGCCCTGCCAGAAAAATGTTGGACTGTAATTTTACAGCAACCACGGATCATCCATAGGATCAATATAATCCTTGGTGTTTGTATCAATTTCAACTCCGGGATCTGCCGGCACCGTTGGTGTGTTTAATTCCGGGTGCCTGTTGTTGGCTTTGAGTTGATTTTCATGAGAATCTCTCTTCGGCAGATTCAAGTCCACATCATCCATCGAAATATTCATAGCCTTTGCTACGCCCATCCCATAAGCAGGATCGGCCTGGTAGCAATGGTAAATATGCCGGTGCTTTATCTGAAGCGTTGAATCGCCCATATTCCTGGCAGTATTGTCAAAGAGTACCTGTTTTTGATCATCTGTCATAGCCCTAAATAGAAGTCCGGGTTGTGTAAAATAATCCGCATCATCTTCTCTAAAGTCATATCTGTAAACATCTCCACCTTTTTCCGGGGGCAGATTGTCTTTTGGGCTATCCGTCCAATTGCCATAGCTATTGGGTTCATAATGCAATTCGCTGCCCAGGTTACCATCTACACGCATTTGTCCATCGCGATGGAAACTGTGCGGATGTTTAACTGCTTTGGGTGAATTGACAGGTATTTGATGGTGATTGACACCCAGACGATACCGTTGCGCATCTCCATAAGAGAACAAACGCCCCTGCAGCATACGATCGGGAGAGAAACTAATTCCAGGAACTACACTGGCCGGATTAAAAGCAGCTTGCTCTATGTCGGCAAAATAATTGTCCGGATTCCTGTTTAATTCATATTCTCCTACCGGAATAAGTGGAAAATCTTTTTTCAACCACATTTTGGTCAGGTCGAAAGGATTGTTTTTCATGGCATCTGCCTGTGCTTCAGTCATAATCTGCACATAGACTTTCCATTTTGGAAATTTCCCTTTTTCAATGGCTGTATAAAGATCCCGCTGATGAGATTCCCTGTCCATTCCAACAACCTTTCCGGCTTCCTGATCCGTCAGGTTCTTTATTCCCTGTTGTGATCTGAAGTGAAATTTAACCCACACCCGTTCATTTTTAGCGTTGATAAAGCTATACGCGTGGGAGCTAAATCCGTGCATATGCCGGTAAGAAGATGGAATTCCTCTGTCACCCATAATGATGGTCACCTGCAAAAGTGCTTCGGGCAGCGATGACCAAAAATCCCAGTTGGTATTGGGACTTCTCATATTGGTGCGCGGATCTCTTTTAACGGCATGGTTTAAGTCAATAAACTTCATGGGGTCTCTAAAGAAAAATACAGGCGTATTGTTTCCTACCAAATCCCAATTGCCTTCTTCGGTATAGAATTTCAGTGCATACCCGCGAATATCTCTTTCTGCGTCTGCGGCGCCTCTTTCACCGGCAACGGTTGAGAAACGGGCGACCATTTCGGTCTTTTTGCCAATTTTTGAAAAAATAGCCGCTTTGGTGTATTTGGTAATGTCATGCGTAACCGTAAATGTCCCAAATGCTCCGGAACCTTTGGCATGCATTCTGCGCTCAGGGATAACTTCGCGATCAAAATGCGCCATCTTTTCTAAAAACCAGGTGTCTTGCAGAGAGACAGGCCCACGTTTACCGGAGGTCATGGTGTCCTGATTATCCGTTACCGGAGCGCCTGCCGCAGTCTTCAGCTCAGGGTTTTTCCCTTTATTTTGATTTCTACTGGGAATTGGATCACCTAATTTGTTCTTATCCATAGGGTTATCCATGTTCATTTTGTCTTTTTTGTCGTCCATATTATTTATTTTAGCTCGTGAAACAGAGGTGAGATGCGTTCTATTCATTAACAATTGTTGTAAAGATTGGTTTGATCATAGCATCCTTACTTTTATTTTCGTCAACCACTCAGTTTAATTGCTTTCCCTGTTGCAAAAAGCAATTTGTCAATGTGATAGGTATAGTCTTTAACTATTCTCAAATCCTCAGTCAATTCTTTAGAAATCAGCCAGTCCTTGTATTGTTTAATAATTAATTTGTGAGTTTTATTGAGGGTTTTCATTTGCCTTAAAGTTTCTATTTCCTCAAAGTCTGTCGATTTATAAATAGCAAAAGCTCTAATAACATGTTGATCA
>JAVEQP010000111.1:0-10235 GCA_034007585.1 Lentimicrobium sp.
AACAAAGCCACAACAAACCGGAGAGGTGCGGAGCACCGAAATATCTTATTGTGCATTCTTCCTGCCAAATTCTACAAATATTACGGTGAGTCAAAATATTTATGAAATAACGTTGTCGTTAGAAGATTATAAGTGCGGAGCACCGAAATATTTATAGAGAATATAGATAATCTAATAATTCAACAGCGAATTGCCTTTTTTGCAATTTCCCCTAAACTCTTCACCTCCTATTGTATATCTTTGTAAAAAACAAACTATGTTGCTTCTCGAATTTGATTTCTCCAGGTTTATTGATGCCAATAACCGCTTCTTAAAATACCTGTTTGTAGCCATAATTATTGGTATTCTGGCTACAATTGTTTCCCGCGTTTTGCGAAGATTGATGAAAGTGTATTTTGAGCATTCCAGTAGGGTGCTTAAAGTTGATCCTACGCGCTATAAATTCCTGCGTAACACGGTTAGCTTCACCGTCTTTATGCTGGCAACAACCTTGATTTTCTCCATCATCCCTGAACTCCGGTCTGTAGGTATTACCCTGTTTGCTGGCGCCGGAATTTTTGCAGCCATTATAGGATTTGCTTCTCAGGAGGCCTTTTCAAACATCATCAGTGGTATTTTTATCGTCATTTTCAAACCGTTTAGGGTGGGAGATAGCATAAAAATTGGAGAAATGCACCAGGGTAAAGTTGAAGACATTACCCTCAGACATACCATTATAAATAATTATGAAAACCGGAGGATCATTATACCAAACACGGTAATAAGCGCCCAGACCATTATTAATTCTACCATTGGGGAAGAGATCGTTTGTATTTTCATAGAACTGGGTGTGAGCTACGACAGCGATTTGGACAAAGCCATTGCGTTGCTGCGTGAAACTGCCTCCACTCATCCCAATTGCCTTGATCACCGCACACCTCAGGAAGCTGCCGAAGGAGTGCCAAAAGTGGTGGTCAGGGTGATGGGGTTTGGCGAATCGTCAGTTCAACTGCGGGGTTCTGCATGGGCTGCCACTTCAGGAGATGGATTTGTATTGAAATGTGATGTGTTCGAAGCCCTGAAAAAACGGTATGCTGAAGCGGGAATTGAATTTCCATACCCTCACCGAACCTTGATTTTTAAAAATATTCCAACAGAAAAGGAAAATAATGCATGATCTTTTCTGGTAAAGATTGTTTTTTACTTATTCCTCTGCATCAAAAGCTCTCTCAGCACCACTGCATTGTTAATGTCCTCAGCCTTTGCCGCGTAAAGCAATGTAACTTCCTTTGATTCTGCCATTGTATGAAGCCGGTTTAGCTCTTCCTCCTGCGATCTTAATTCTTCGCGGTAGCGCTTTTTGAACTCTTCAAAGCGCTCGGGGGTGTGATCGAACCACTTTCTGAGCTCCGTGGAAGGGGCAAGTTCCTTATTCCATTCGTCCAGCTTGGCGGCTTCTTTCGAAACACCACGGGGCCATAGTCTATCTATCAGTATTCTGTAGCCATCACTGCTATCGGCATCCTCATAAATCCGTTTGATTTTAATTGCTTTCATGGGGGTTAATTTAAAAATGTCAATTCAAATGTACTTTTCTTCGCCGGCTTCTTCGCACCAGAAGACTGATAGAAATTAGCAAAGAGGCAGTCAATACGGCAGGTAAGGCAAGAAAAATCAATCCCAGTCCGGGCTTATTTTTGCCGGTTACCGGATCGTAATTAAAGCAGGAAAACAACATATTCTGATTCGGCAACCTGTATGTAGGCACAAAAACGTTGTTTATACTACCTATCAAGAGATCCAGATCCCCCCGCTCTCTTAATCCGATGAGCTTTTTGGTGATATACCCTTCTTTGTTGATGCCCACCAGGAGTGCATCATGATCAAATTGCTGTCTCGCGCTATCCCAGACCGGATCAAAACTAACGGATTGGGTCAGTTCTGAAATGTTTTCTGTTATGGCGAATGCCCATTGTTCGTTTCCGTCCAGCCCCAGATTTTGGGCAAGCCGGTGCATATCATTCATATTATCCCGGGGATCAAAACTCAATACCAGCACCCGAAATGAATTATCTCCATCTTTAAATTGCAGAGTTTCCTTTAACTTTACCAAAAACGGATTACAAATCCCGGTACAACGGGTAAAAATAAGTGCTAAAATTACCGGTCGCTGTGCGTATAGCTCATCAAAAGTGGCGGACTGTTGCCCAACCACCTGCAAAGGTGCATCATAAACTCTTTCATAGATGTTTGTCTCCTCCTTCAGCGCAGTTGAAGTGGTTTGAGCATCCGCAAAATTGCAAAAGCTAAAAATCAGGAGGAGGGAAACAATATTTTTAAGCATCTTTTCGAGATATTGTAAAAGAGAATCAAAATGGGAATCAGGTAAATGGTAGCAAAGGCAGCCCCTATATTGGCTAAGGGTTTGGCCGTGGTAAATTCAGCCGGATAATTGCTAAACCGGCGGGGAATTGAATCGGCACCGCCAATGTAAAAGGCTAGCAGGAAGCCGGCGCCGCCTATAATAAGCAGCGAAAGAATCAACTTTGAGAATTTTTCACTCACTACCTTATCTGTAAACTGAATAGAAAACCAGTAGAAAAAGCCTAGACTAAACAGTACGTTCCCCAATATATTGTAGGTGTGAAAGTGTGCAGGAACCCATTGGGTATTGTGCAAAACTATATTATTGCTGATGGTGGCGTCAATTACTGCCCCGAATCCGCCAATTACCCATCCGGCCACGCCAATAAAGAACAACAAATTGGTGAGTGTCCACTTTATTTTTATCCGGTAAACGGCCACCCATACACTAAATACAGTAACTGCAGCGGCGGGCAGGCTTGCCATATAAGAGGCGATCTGTCCTACAATCTGAAATCCTTCGGGCTGCACAAAGTCCATGTACAAATGATGTAAAAAGGCGGTAAGGATGAATATCAGTGTAAAATTCCAGGCCAGGGCAACATACCAGGTAGTTTTCCATTTGGGCTTTTCGCCCACTTCCGAAAATAACTCATAAATAACGGCCAGTCCCAGATAGAGCATCTCATTGGCAATGGTATGACCAAAGAAATAGGTGAGATTCTTCATCAACAATGCATCATTTACAAAGCTGCCCTTTGAAAAATATTCGGCAAAATACAAAGCCATCAGCACCACTGCAACCAACAGGCAGGTAACTACACCCACCAGGGTAATCATGGATATCAATATAAATGGAGGCGTTTTAACTGCCGGGTCTTTTTTGAAATGCTGCCAGGCAAAGGCCTGGGGAATGGAATATTTCTTCAACACCTGCGTCATCATGCTTATACCCCAAATGAGCCAACCGGTGGTGAGAATAGACATTGCAACCAGAAACACAGGGGTAGCCCATTGTGCCCACATTACCCTTAACGGCAACGGATAGAGAAACGTCCAGGCCGTATGAAATTTCCCGATAAGGGTAACTGCCCAAAGCATCAGCACGCCGATAACGGTAAGAATGAGTGCGATTAGATTGGCGGAGTAGCTGGTTTTCACATAGCGTTCCATCAGGTAATTGATGCCGGCCATGCCCGCTACAAACCATATTCCAATCATGGTGATGCCATGAATGGTCATGTTAGAATAGAAGGTAATAGGTGCGTGATGCAAAACCCCGCCCTGATTGAGCCGCATAAGAATGCCCAGCACAATGGATATTACAAACAAGGTGAGCACAACTATTATCCAAACCGCAGTGATCTTTTTTAGCTTTTTCGATTCCATGACTTTTCTGTTTAACGGGGTTCTACTTGACTACAAATGACGTACGCATTAACTGGTGCGCTACACCACAATATTCCAGACAAAGGACATTGTACTTGCCGGGTTCTTCAAATTTATACCGAAGCCGGTTTACATATCCGGGCATGGCCTGGGTTTGTGTAATCAACCGGTTTGATTCGTCATAAATGGCAAAGCCATGATTTACATCGAAGCTGGTCACCCGAAATTCGATCACCTCATTTACAGGCAGCTCAATTTGCTGCCCCGAAGGTTTCTCCCGATCAATGGCTTTTTCTGACAAAAAGAATGCAAACTGTATGGCCGCCACGTGAATCACTTTGGCCGGTGTTTTGTCAGCAAAAGCAAAATAGGGCGACTTAGGAATAGTTACCGAGGCAAATATGCCCATGATAATGGTGAGGATAAGAAAAAACCAGAATCGTTTTTTCAGGGGATTGGACATTCCCTGATCTGCTTTTTTTGAAGACAAATAGATGTAGGTAAATACGATAAGCGCAATGCCCATCAGGAAAAAGAACAGCAGCAATATCGAACTTTGTTGCATGGCCGGTTGGTTTTAAGGTTAGGTAATGTTACTTATGCTTACTGTTCCCCATTTGGGAACTTTTCTGCAAGCAATATTTCAATATCTCCCATCAGTCGGTCAGCTTCGTCAGGGTTGGTACCATCGTAAGCGCCACGAATATGCTTATCGGTATCGATAAGCAAAAAGGCACCACTGTGGATAAATCCGCCCGGGGCAGCGCTATCTGCGAAAGCGGTGGAAAAATAACTGTCGTTTGCCATCGAAAAAATACTGTCCCTATTGCCGGTTACGAAAAACCACTTTGTGTTATCAATCCCCATATCATCGGTGTATGCTTTTAGCCGGGGGATGGTGTCGTTGGCTGGATCGATGGAGTGCGAAAGAAAATAAACATGCGGATTGGTATGGTAAACGTCATACACCCGCTTCAACTGCTGCGTCATAATTGGGCAAATGGTTGGGCAGGAGAGGAAGATAAAATCCGTGACATATATTTTAGCATTGAATGTCTCTCCAGTAATGGTCAGACTATCCTGGTTTACAAACGAAAATGGCCGGATGGTGGAATAAAGGGTATCGCTTCCCTCTATGGTGGTTGTGCCAAAAACAGGAAGTTTTCTACCTTGTTCTGCACATCCTGCAAGCAAAAACAATGACATTAAGATAAAGAGCACCTTTTTCATATAGCGCACAGCATTAGGGTTAAAGTATTTAATTTTAATGATTTTTCGGCTGATAACTGCCTGGTAGCTTCCTGAAGCTTATGGCCAGGCGATTCCAGCCATTAATGGCAATAATGGCCATAGTTAAAGCCATGATTTCCTTTTCGCTGAAATGATCTCGCGTAGCCTGATACAATTCATCCGGCACTTCATTCTGTGAAATCAGGGTCAGGGCTTCGGTCCAGGCCAGGGCAGCCCGTTCCCGCTCACTGTAAAAGGGGGTTTCGCGCCAGGCGCTCAGAGCATAGAGCCGCTGTTCCGTTTCACCGCCCAGGCGGGCATCTTTGGTATGCATATCCAGACAATAGGCGCAACCATTGATTTGCGATGCCCTGGTCTTTACCAATTCATATAATGAACGTTCCAATCCGGAGCCTTCTACATATTTTTCCATTTCAAGCATGGCTTTGAAGGCATCAGGAGCAACGACTGCATAGTTTAATCTCTCTTTCATTGCTTTGGTTTTTAAGGTTAATTTTCTCAACAAACGGGCAAGGGTAAAGAGCGCGTAATTTTTCTAACGCACTGTTTTGACTTCATCCGCCTTAATCATAAGAGCGCCTGCTTTTTCCATTTCGGCTTTTGCCTGTGGTACATCATTTGGATGGGCATTGATTCCCTGCACTGCGTCTTCAATCACAAAAGTTTTAAATCCCTGGTGCAAGGCCTCAAGCACAGTTTGCTTTACACAATATTCAGTAACCAGGCCAGTGACATAAACTTCATCCACCTTGTTTTTTCTCAGATAATCTGCCAGATTTTCATTGGTGGCTTCAAAGGCAGAATACCCATCGTCTTTGTCATCCGTGCCTTTAAAAAAAATCTTATTGATTTTATCTGCATCCAGAGCAGGGTGAAATTCAGCTCCTTGCGTTTCGCGCACGCAATGTGCAGGCCATTTTTCAAAATGTACGGTATCAACCGGATGCCAGTCTTTAGAAGCCAGCACCACATCAAATTTATTCATTAATTTATTGATTACCGGAACAATACGGTCTCCATCAGGTGCCGGTAAGGCTCCGCCAGGGCAAAAATCATTCTGTAAATCAACAATCATCAATGCTTTCATTTTATTTTCCTGTTTTTATTCCTGCAATTAATTCATTTCTTAAATTCATTAAGTTTTCGCTTAAGCCTACCTTGTACAAGTGCGGGTATTCAAACCTTTTGTGCTCATTCGGAAGCTGCGAAACCCTGAGTTTCCGGTAATCGGATATTTCGGCGATGCTCTTTTCATCTGTAATCACTTTCCCCTTATCAATAACTTTCGAGACAATGGTTTCGCTTTTCAACCCCTTAACCGGGGTGTTTCTCTCAGGATGTTGAGGGTGAAAAATGGTGTGTATTTCGTGTTCGTCTTCATCTGAAAGCGCAATGGCATCCGCATAAAACTTGTTGTTGCCATTAAAGTAACGCACCACTTTCTTTTCTCCCGGTAGGGTAATTTTAATCAGGTCTTCCGAAAGTTTAAGGGTTGGCCGCTTGTCGATGAGGCTCAACTTATATACTCCATCGAGCGCAGCATCGCTTTTGCCGGTTACCAGGCTGGTGCCCACGCCAAACCAATCAATCGGAGCGTCCTGCTCAATAAGACTCTTGATAATATATTCATCCAACTGATTGGATGCCACAATTTTAACATAGGTCAATCCGGCCTCATCCAGTTGCTTTCTGGCCATTTTTGAGAGGTAGGCAAGGTCGCCACTGTCAAGTCTGATGGCTGAAAGCCGGTATCCGGCTCTTTCCATCTCTTTGGCTATGGTGATGGCATTGGGCACACCGCTATTCAGGGTATGGTAAGTATCTACCAGCAGGGTGCAATTTTCGGGATGGGTAAGCGCATATTCCCTAAAGGCAACCAGCTCGTCTTCAAAGCCCTGAATCCATGAATGGGCCATGGTTCCGGAAGAATCAAGACCATAACGATACGCGCTGTATATATTTGAGGTGCTGTCCATTCCACCGATTACGGCAGCCCGGCTGGCAGCTATGGCTGCAAAGCCCTGTGCCCGGCGCATGCCAAACTCCATCAGCAGCCTGTCGCCTGCCGAATGGCGGATGCGGTTGGCCTTAGTGGCAATGAGCGATTGAAAATTGAGCACATTCAGGATGAGGGTTTCCATCAGTTGAGTTTCAATAATCTTTCCTTTTACCCTCAGCACCGGTTCATTGGGGAATACCAGTTCACCCTCGCGCGGTGCATAAATATCGCCCCTGAACTGAAAATTTTTCAGGTATTCCAGAAAGTCGCTGCCAAAACCTCTCTTATGCAGATAATCAATGATTTCCGTATCGTATTTAAACTCCACAATCATCTCAAGCAGGTCTTGCAGTCCGGCAAAAACTGTAAAACCGGAGCCGAAAGGATTTCTCCGAAAAAAATAGTCAAAATTGGCGATTACCTCCTCCTTCTCTGACCTGAAGTACCCTTCGGCCATAGTCAACTCATAATGGTCGGTAAACAAACCCAGTGATTTACTCCTCATACTAAATTTTTTAACTGTTTATCCCATTTCATCCACTGCAATGGCCGAATGCGCCATTGCTGCGCCCGAGCGCATTTCGGCTGCTACCCAAATGGCTTCCATAATCTCCGCTTTACTGGCGCCTTTGCGCATGGCCTGTTTGGTGTGCGAGCGGATACACCATGGGCATTGGGTTACATGAGCCACCGCTATGGCAATCAGTTGCTTCGTTTTTTCAGAAAGCTCTCCTTCCTTGAATGCAGCCTTACTGAAATTACTCCAGGCTTCCATAGTTTCAGGTGCCAGACCGGCTCTTTTATCGGCCAGTTCTTTGGTTACATTTGGATATAGGTTATTTTCCATGATGGTTTTTTTTAAGGTTAAATAGTGTCTGTCAATGAATTAGTGTTCCGGTTCATAAAGTTCGCGTTCAAGGCCTGCGAAGTCCCGAAAACGCAGCTATACAATAGTAAATGGCATTTCAGGAGACAGGCATAAGGTATCACATCGGGTTAACCAAAATGCTAATAATTGCCTTTATGCCCCCCGTGCCCATTTATTGTTTTTTATCCAGAAACTGCCTCAACACATACTGCAAAATACCTCCGTTGCGATAGTATTCAATCTCTATTTTTGAATCGAGGCGGGCAATGGCATCAAATTTTATTACCTCCCCATCACAGGTGGTGGCAGTTACCTGAATCTCTTTCAAAGGTTTCATAGCATCGGAAATTCCGGTGATGGCGAATTTCTCCCTTCCGGTAAGGCCCAATTTTTGGGCAGTATCGCCGGGCTTATACTGTAGCGGCAGCACGCCCATTCCCACCAGATTGCTTCGGTGGATGCGTTCGTAACTTTCGGCCAGCACAGCTTTTACCCCAAGCAGGAAGGTGCCTTTTGCGGCCCAGTCGCGCGATGAGCCACTGCCGTATTCTTTACCGGTGAGGACAACAAGCGGCGTTTCATCTTCCTTGTACTTTAGGGCTGCATCATATACGCTCATCTCCTCGCCCGATGGCAGGTGGGTGGTGTAACCGCCTTCTCTTGTGGCAAGGCTGTTTTTTATTCGCACATTGGCAAAAGTACCGCGCACCATCACCTCATCGTTTCCCCTGCGCGAGCCATAGGAGTTGTAGTTCTTTCTTTCCACGCCCCTGGCTGACAAATATTTGCCTGAAGCGGAATGCTCGTTAAAAGCACCGGCCGGTGAAATATGATCGGTAGTAACACTGTCGCCCAGCATCAATAAGACTCTGGCATCTGTTATATTCTGCAACGGGTCGGGGCGTTCAGAAATATCATGAAAAAAGGGAATTTCCTTGATATAGGTAGAATTATCATCCCATTCGTATAGTTTACCAGTGGGAACTTCAAGGTTTCTCCAGATTTCATTCCCATGAAAAATTTCTCCGTAATTTTTGGCAAAGTCGCCCGGCGCAAGCACACGGCTTAAAATCTCATTGATTTCATCGTCGGTGGGCCAAATGTCTTTTAAAAACACCGGCTCCTGATTGGAATCGAAACTGATGGGTTCGTTCATTAAATCAATATCCACTCTTCCGGCTATGGCGAAGGCCACCACCAGCATAGGCGACATCAGGAAATTCATTTTGACCTGAGGATGTATCCGGGCTTCAAAATTTCGGTTACCCGAGAGCACCGAAGTTACCACCAGATTATGCTCGTCCACCACTTTGGCAATGTCAGAGGGCAGCGGGCCGGAATTTCCGATACACGAGGTACAGCCATAACCCACCAGGTGAAACTGCAGGGCCTCCAAATCTTTCATCAAATCGGCCTTTTCAAGGTAATCGGTCACCACTTTAGAACCGGGAGCCAGGGAAGTTTTCACCCATGGCTTAATATCCAGCCCCCTTTCGCGTGCTTTACGGGCAACCAAACCTGCGCCAACCATCACAAAAGGATTGGAAGTATTGGTGCACGAAGTAATGGCAGCGATAGCCACTGCCCCATCCGAAAGCATAAACTTTTCCTGTCCGCGGGTAATCCAAACCGTTTTCAAACCATTAATTTCACGCGATTCAACTTCAGATGGGCGGGGTGCTTCCTCTTTTTTGGTCGGGAGCACATCGCCACCTTCACCATCGAAGCGGGTGATGGACTTTTCTATGTCGCGGTCCTGATGTGAAATGTACTTTCGGGAAAAAGAATCTTCCAAAAGTTCAATAAATTTCCCCTTAAAATTCTTAAGGAGTATCTTATCCTGTGGGCGGCTTGGGCCTGCCACGGTAGGTTCAATGGTTGAAACATCCAGCTCCAGCACCTGTGTATAGGTGATTTTATCTTCCTCTTCGCGCCACAGCATATTGGCCTTGCAATACTGTTCTACCAGAGCAATCTGTTCCGGCGAACGGTTGCTTTTGGCCATATATTCCAGGGTTTTGTCATCGATGGGGAAATAGGTAATGGTACATCCAAACTCGGGCGACATATTGCCAATGGTTGCCCGGTCGGGTACCGAAAGGTGATCCAGTCCGGGACCAAAAACTTCCACAAACTTACCCACTACACCCTGCTTTCTGAGCAAATTGGCAATGGTTAAGACCAAATCGGTAGCCGTTGAACCAAAGGGTAGTTTTCCGGTGAGCCTCAGCCCCACAACTTCGGGCATCACAAAATAAATGGGCTGCCCCAATATGGCAGCTTCGGCTTCAATACCACCCACTCCCCAGGCTACTACGCCAATTCCGTTGACCATGGGCGTATGGCTATCGGTTCCGACCAAAGTGTCGGGAAAAACCTCCCCAT
>JAVEQP010000112.1:0-10196 GCA_034007585.1 Lentimicrobium sp.
TCACCAATCACAGATCACTGATTACAGATTACTGATCACAGATTAAACCGCTAATGTCGCTAATTTCCGCTAATTTATTTGTTTATCTTTAATAGCTATGGGGAGATCAAATCTGATCCGTTAAAGTTATAAAACAACAAAAGCCCGGCAGAACCAGGCTATTGTAATAAATTAGGTACTTAATAACCGGCTTAACCTGCCAGGGTAAACTTAATGGGCATATTAAACTGAACACGTACCGGTTTGCCACGCTGTTTTCCCGGATTCCATTTGGGCATGGCTTTGATAACGCGGACCGCTTCCTCGTCGCAGCCACCACCAATACCACGGAGTACCCTTACGTCGGTTACTGCACCATTTCTTTCAACCACAAAGGTTACATACACCGTCCCCTGAATTCCGCTTTCACGCGCCATCTGCGGGTATTTAATATTTTCCTGCAGGTAACGGATGCGCGCTGCATCGCCACCGGGGAAGGAGGGCTGGTCTTCAACCACCGTAAAAATTTCGGCTTCAGCTACCTCTTCTTCTTCCATTACTGCCGGAGGCGTATAGGTTGGAATTTCGGTAAACTGGGTGGCCTCAGCATCAATAATAATATCATCCAATACCTCCACGTCATCCTGTACAATATTGATGAGCGTTGTGGTTGGCGGTGGCGCCGGAGGTGGGGGTGGTTTGTTCTGCTGGGTGATCTCAATCATATCTTCTTCTACATTCTCGGCCTGGCGGGCATCAATTTGAATTTTCTCCACATCGTAGGTTTTCCATTCGAAAGCCAGAAGAATGATAGCAAGTGTAATGATCAGACCGATCTGGACAAAGACCGTGCGTTTGGGTTCAAGGTCGGCTTTGGGTGACTTTTTTGCTTCCATATTATTAACTCAGAGTTGATTACGTTAAACGTAGATAATGCACTATGCAGCGTGCTAAATTAAATAATTTTTCAAAGACTTACTACTATTTTTTAAATTTCTTTTTATAAAAGATAAAAAACAGTCCGCCAAGGGCACTTCCAGCCACATCGGCTATGGCATCATAGAGGTTACCGCTTCGCCCTATGGGTAACAGATATTGCAACATTTCGGTGGTAAATGCCAGCACTACCGCCAATGCGATTACTAGCAGATAATAACTACCAAAAATAATGCCACTATTCTTTATGACCAA
This sequence comes from Lentimicrobium sp., assembly GCA_034007585.1. Classification (GTDB taxonomy): domain Bacteria; phylum Bacteroidota; class Bacteroidia; order Bacteroidales; family Lentimicrobiaceae; genus Lentimicrobium. The sequence goes on from JAVEQP010000112.1 coordinate 1,171, forward strand.
TCCCCTCATAACCAGCCAACCAAGTACGCCAAACAGAAACAGGTGTACCAGTTTATCGGGTGAAAAGAGGTTCCAGAAGCTTCCTACTTTAGGTACATAGTTACCGGGCATCAGGGTAAGCAGGAAGATGCCGGCAATCCACAACAATGCGGGCCAGAAGTAGTGCAAAAATCGAGGCATCAGGCCAAAGGTTCCCGGTTTATCAGGCTCCGGTATGATTGGCGTAAGCAGTTGCGTCGAGCAAATCCTTTACCTGAGCAGCATCACTCATCTTCACCTTTATAATCCAGCCTTCACCATAGGGGTCGGTGTTGATAAGCTCAGGTGAGCTTTCGAGGGCTTCGTTGAATTCAGCAATCTCACCCGAAACGGGCATCATCAGGTCACTGACGGTTTTAACGGCTTCAATGGTACCGAAAACCTCATCGCGATCCATGGTTTCACCTTCGGTATCCACCTCAACAAATACAATGTCGCCCAGCTCGCTTTGTGCAAATTCAGTTACGCCGATGGTGGCCATGTCGCCATCAATTTTTACCCATTCGTGGTCTTTTGAATACTTTAATTCAGCAGGAAAGTTCATAATTTATATTTTTTAATGGTTTTATATTCAGGGGTCAAAATTAACAAAAGAGTTTGAATCCCGCGGCAGGTTTCAATAAAGATTTTAACTGCTTCCCGGATAAGGCAAAGATAAGCCAAAAAAAGAAGTTAAACCACTGATTACTGCGCCAGTGTAAATCTAAGACTGAGCCCTGCATTGGTGGTTGAATTGGGAAATTGCGAAGAAATAAAGGGGTTGGTAATGGTTTTATCGAAGAACAACCTTACGTTAAACCGCTGATTGATTACATAATCGGCCGATGAGTTGATGGAAATCATCCGGTTTCCGGTAGATACCTGATTTATCTCTTCATCCAGCCGGCGCAATACCGTTTTGTTGTCCCGGATGGAAAGATCCATTTTAACATTCAAATCACTCTTGAGTTGCTGTTTACGTCCGCCGCTCGAAATGTTAAGCTTCACATCCTTAAAACGGTAACCTACGCCAACAATCAGCTCATTGCCGCTTACTTCAGTCACCTGATTGTTGACAAAGCTCAACTGTATGGCCCGCGATTTTTTAATCTCGAAACGTGTCATCAGGCTGTTGTTCCAGGTGGCATCAAAACGGAAAAGGGGGCTAAACTGCTCAGAGATAGAAATCACATCGATGCGATTTTCGGGAATAAAGTTAAGGGCATCGTCGAGCATGGAGGCGAAGCCGTTTTCGAGGCTGAAGTCGATGTTGGTAATGTAGCTGCCAATGGCATACGTTGAACGGTAAGTATGGGCAATGGTTATTTGTTTCAGATACTTCTTGAAGAATTCAATATTCGACAGGCCGGTGTAGTTAAAGCTCCAGTTTGGGATTGGTATTTTCGGGAAGGGGCTGAGCTGCACCTTCTTGGGATCTCTGCCGGAATAGGCCGCGATAAATGCCGGAATAAGCACATCCTGTGAGCCTGCACCATAACCAAGGGGGAAGCCATCGGTTTCCGGGGTAGGTGCGCCTGCATTGGGATTTTGTGCAGCCAGCCTTTGAGCCACAATGATCCGGTAATCTTTGAAATTCTCAAATACTGGCGATACATTCTCATCTCCCTCTTTTGAAAACGCCGTCTTTATGCTCAGGAATGACATGCTGAAAGAGCCACGGTTTTGCGGGCCGGTGGTGGTAAACCTGCCCTCGGCGTCGGCTTTGAAGTACTCCTGATGGTTGAACGATTGAATCTTATCCGCCGTAAAATCAATCCTGAATTCGGGGAAAGGCTCATACGTTGCCCTGGCTGTAAAGTTTTTGGTGAGCCGGGTAATAAAGGCACTGTTCAACAGGGTGTCGGTGCTTATCCACTCCTTACTGACTGCTTCGGGGCGGATGTCGCGCTGACTGCCGAAGACAAATCCCATACCGGGAGCCATATCACTCAATCGGTTACCCAAAATGTCGGGTGTGGGCGTAAAGCCTGGAAGCAGGGTACCCTGTGATTCCGAGTAATTGACCTGCACATCCTTAAAGCCAATAACAAGCCGTACTACACTGGTGCCCAGTACCTTCATTACTTTTCCGCTCTTTTTGGCAGTACTGTCTGCTGCCGCTGTAGCGGGATCGGGTTTCTTCTGCTCGGCTTCGCGTTCCGCACGTTGCCTGCTGGGAGGCCCGGACCGGGAATTACGCTGACTGCCCTGATTCCCGATTTTTTGTAAATATTTCCACTTATTGTAAAGGGTGGTCATGCGGGCGCTTCCATTAATATTTACGGTATTGGAATTCTCAATGGTGTTGCCCATGATTTCCTGAATGGAGCGTGGTGAAGCTTCCCACCGGAAGGTGCTGGCATAACGCGTATTCAGGGTAATAAAGTTAAAAACCGGGATTTTATTGATGGGAACGATATAGTTCAGGCTCATGTTTTGGGTAAAACGGTTCATGCTGCCAAAACGCCTGATTTCGTCCCAGATGGTATCCCGTTTGGCTTCATAATCACTCTTAGAGCGGTCAATGCGTCCGGGCGGTTCGTCAATGTATGCATTTGCATTGGCCTGATATTCCAGCTTTAGCGATTGGGCAAGGTCAAATTTCAAGTCATACAGTCGGTTCCAGTCCCAGGTTTTGGTATAGGTAGGTTCCAGAATAATAAGTGCATTGCTCTTGTTACGCAGCAGGCGCTCGTTATACTGCCGGTTCATGTCGGTACGGAAGGCAAACATTTTGGGCAGGTAGAAGAAGTTGAAATCCTTGACCAGTGCCAGACTTTTACTTTGAAGGAATTTGACTTTTTGCAGCGGTCTTACCGGTTTGGGGTTGTTGATGAAGTTGTAGCCGACACCGCCTCTTATCTGTTTGCGCCGGTCGTATTCCAGATCCACATTTTGACGATAAATTTCGGAATAGGCGTAGGTAAAGTCAAAGTTCTCCACATCCCACGGCATGGGCGCGCCTTTGGCGCCTACTTTGTCTTTGCGCATGTTCACAAAGTTAATGTTGGTGCGCCGGGTAATGTCTACCACTTTGTTGCGTACTGAATCCTTTCCTTTCGCATCCAGTTCTCTGAGTTCATCTTTAAAAAGCACATCCGGATCCAGGGGGTTGTACCTTGGCGTCATGCGCGTCTCAGAATAGTCAACGTGCATGGGAATTTTTATGCCGGCCGTTTCCGGGAAGAACTTACCCAGTTGAATATTGGTAGCCACGTCAAACGATCCTATGGCTTCCTGCTGCCGTTCGCTTACTTTTTTCTCAATACTTCCGAAGCCTGCGGTAGAGTAGCTGCCTGAAACCACCACATTTCCCAGATCAGCCAGGTTGGCGGCCATTCTTGCTGTGGCCGCAAAGCCGCTTTTCTCATCAAAGTCAGTAAGGCGCAGTTCGTTTACCCACACTTCCGCACAAATGGGCTGACCGTCATCGGTATCGGTAATAAATCTCTTTTTGGGATTCCGCACTCCAATCATCAATGCCTTTACATCGCTCAGGCTGGGCATGCCTACCACGGTAATGCGGTTGTCGCCATCATACACTTCAAATGGCGTAATTACCGAAATCATGGAGCCGGGCTTACCCATGGCATCGTTACGCTGCTGTTTGGCATCCACCAGTTTTTGTAACTCAATCTCCATGCGGTTTTCATCGGGCCAGATGAGGGTGGGGTTTAGCGCGGTAGTGCCCCAGGGCGTAATGGTGACCGGTAATTCATATTCGTAATAGTTTTCCGTAAAGTCAGAACCCATACGGACAAACACGGTGACATCGCCTTTTTTTAACTCCTGCATCTCTATTGACTTTTCGGCGTGTATGTACATCTTGAGTTTTTTGTACTGCCTGAAGTCGAAATCGGTGGTCTTATAGCTGCCGCGTGCATCTCCATCCAGCAGGTCGCACACCTTAAGTACCATGGCCTGCTCGTTGAGCCGCTGGTAATTAGTGGTTCCTACATTTATTTCACGCTCAATATCCGGAGGAATAACATAAGGAATGGGCACCCTGCTTCCATTTTCTTCAATACTCACCGATGAAATATCAAAGGTAGTTTCACTCTGGTTGGGATTGGGAATATATTCACCGGGCGACAGCAGGTTGCTGTAATACTTGCGCCATTCGCCCCTCACCAGTTCCAGGGTGGCAAAGCGCAAAACAATTTGGCGGTCAAAGTTTTTCAAAAACATACGCATAAACCGAATGCTTTTAAAGTCCTGTATGTTACCTATCACCTTGTCGGGACTTTGCACCGGAATTTTAAACTGATACCAGGTTACCGTTCCCGATTTCCCATTTTCAAGTGGGATATCACCGGCCAGGAACTTGTCGGTAATGTAGTTTTGCCCAACCTCCATTTTGTTGGGATCCAGATGTACCTTATACTGGAAGTAGCGCTCCTGTTCATTCAGGGTGTTGTCACGATTGATGTCTTCCACGTTGGGCAGGGTAGTGGCCTGCGTCTGGTATTGTTGCGATGTTTGCTCTGTGGCCGGCGAGTTGCCTTCCACCCCGTTGTATTTGCGATAGCGCTCAATTACACTGCTGTAGGTGGGATCGGCGTCATAATCGTCTCCGCGGAAGAAATGATAGTTGTCTGAAGAGGGATCTTCAAAAGCCTTCTGATAGGCGGGAGAGCTCTGGCCGTATTGATTGGCGATGACTTCCAGGTAATTCTGATTGAAAAAGCTGCGCTCATCTTCATCACGCAAGCCATCGTAACCAACATCCTGAAAAGGCCTTGCGGCGATGTCGTTGTCAAAGGCAAATACCAGTGCCTGTAAAGTGGGCACTCTGCCCCAGATGGTGGTGTCCACATTTTTCACTTCGGCAGAGGTAGGCAGTCCATTTTCATAGGATTTGCGTCCGTCGCGCAAAATATCTTCAGAGATGTCACCCAGATTAAAGTAGAGGTCTCCTCCTGATTTGATCGAATCCTCAGAGAAAGGATCCATCATCCAGAATTCGATATATTCCACATTGGAAGCTTCAAAATCGGTAGGGTCTATTTTGCGCATTATCCCTCCCCATCGGGTGCGCGGAAAATTAAGATTGCCGGCCTCATTTATACCTCTGGATACCCCGGTGGGCAAAACATCGTAATTGTAAGGGCCGGGATCGTCAGGGAAATAGGCGAGGTTCAGTACCGGCAGATTCATGGGCTGACCATTGGGCGGGTCGGCATTGGGAAATACTTCCGTTTCGCGAACCAGTCGCACGGAGTTGCGTGAAAGCTCATTCTTACTAATGTTGGATGGCCTCAGGTTGCTGTTCCGATCGTAGAACAGCGGGTCGATGGTGTACCAGGCAAGTTGAGCCCGGTTAAAACCATAGGCCAGGCCGGTGCCCTGTGCAGCTTCGGGAAACATATCGAGTGAAGTCTGCCCCTGTGGCGTGCTGGCCATAAACCAGGTGCCGACGTTCTTCAGGTCAATGGTTGATTTACTGCCTTCAAAGTCATCAATGTAGCTGGTTCCGGTTCTGCCGATGGCACGGGAATGGCCCGGAATAAAATGAGCAAATTCACCATTAAACTGAATCCGCGAAACGGCTTTGGTGCTGTAAAAAGGCAGTTTGTCCACCATTCGCGTAAGCCACATACTTTCCGTCTGATAGTTGAAATCGAGGCCCCACATGGTGTTTGAAATCGGTTCCTGACCGAAATTGGTTTTCTGCGTAAGCGGCCGCTCATGCAGATTAAGCAATGTGGCGCCTACGATAAAATTATTGTTCACCTTGTAATCCACATGCATGCCCATCATGGTCTGGGTTTGCAGGTTAAAAGTGGCGTTGTTTTCCAGCGAAATATTTACCGGCGTACCGGAGTTCAGGATACCTTCGTTGATAATTTTTACGCGGCCCAGTGTATAGTCCACGGTGTAATCCACGTTTTCGGTAAGCGGAATGCCCCCGGCCGTAACCCTTACTGAACCCTGGGGAACGTTGAGCGCGTTGAGCGATATTTCTGAGCCCGAGGACGACTTGTATTGCCCCTCGATGAGATAGCGGTTCTTATCCGGATACTGTTGTGCCCCGCTTTTGGTCAGAGTGTATAAGGAATCATAGCAATATTTGTTGGCCAGTTGCTGATCGCCCAGCTTTTCGCGAAGATAGGAACCAAAGGGCTCTCTTACCGTAAAGAACACCCGGCCATTCGTTGACTGTATGGTCCCTCCCTGTCTGGAGGCATTGTCGATAAAGTCGAACAAGCCGTCAGGCGGCGGATTCAACTGAGGGTCGAGGTTGTCAAAATTAAATATCCTAAGTAGGGGTACTCCCTTGATGTTGTCTGGTCCTTCGGTAAAATATCCGGTAGGTACCGTGTTTTCGTTGCCCGAATATAAAATGTTGAGTATAAAATCCTCCCGGTTCACCTGGAAAGCCCCGATGTTGTAAACGTTTTTCATCATCAGGCCCCACATGGGAACATTGGTATTCAGGGCAGTGCTCTTGAGCAGTTTTACCATCAGTGTTTTTGGTGCGGGTATGCCCTGATCAGAAAATTCACCTACCTGATAAATGCTGCTGTCCTGGCCAATAACGGTATATTGGTAAGCTACGGCAAGTACCTGGTCTGAATTGATGTTGGTATTTAAAGAGATAAAGCCCAGTTTTGAATTGTAGGTATATTCATTTGCATTGAGCTTTCGCGCATTTTCTACTTTTTCAAAATCCTGTCCTACAACATAGCCGAAAGGGGCGGTACTCAGGTATTCGGTTACCTGGTTTATGTTGCGGATGCGGGTACTGTCGAACCGGCTTATCATGTCGTTGGACTGATTGCTGGGGAAAGCTTTACCCGGCAGTGGGTTGATGGTGGTATTATAGGGCCGGTTTTCCCCCAGGTCCATAAAGGCAACAATATTGCGGTTGTCGGTAACTGCCGGTCCGATATTGGTTACCCACACCTCCATTTTGGTGATGTTGATGTTGCTGTTTACAATGGGTAAGCGACTCAGGGCTTTGTCGTAATTATTTGCAAAGTACTGGGCAATAAAAAAGTGTTTATTTTCTTCGTAATCAAGGGCCCTGACACTAAATTTGCTGGTTTGGGCGCCTCCCTGAACGGTGATGTTGGATGTTTCACTTTTTTGTTGTGAAAATACGCCGGTAACCGTGGCGCGGCCAAATTGCAACTGGGTTTTGAGTCCAAAAAGGCTCTGACTCCCGGTAATCAGGGTACTGTTGAGCGGAAAGGTAACATCACCGGCTTCAATCAGCTTGATGATCTCATCCTCTTTGCCTTCGTATTTGAGTTTTAGCTTATTCTCGAATTCAAAAGTGGCTTCTGTATTGTAGTTGGTGTTAAATTCAATTTTATCGCCAATTTTCGCCATTACATTCATTTGAATGCGCTGTTGAAAGTCAAAGTTTGTGGTACGTCTTTGCCTGATGTCGAGGGCCGGGTCATCGCGTCGGTTAGAGAGCACGCCAAAGGTAACTTCGGCGCTTCCCTGTGGACGTATATCAATGGTATTGCCGCCGAATATCCGGTCGAAGGCTTCACCGCCAATGTGAATCTGAGGAATGATACCGCTGCCCCGGTTGCGGCCGCCGCCTGAGGATACCGAACGCTCACGCCAGTAGCTTTCCATAGAGCGATCAAGGTCCAGGGCCTTGTATTCATCCGGGGTGTAACTCACCGGGGGAGTGATTTCAATGTTTCCCACCTTGCGCACATAGCGGTAGGTGTTGGTTTCCGGATCATAAACAAACTCTTCCGTGATGTTTGAGGGGTTGCTCAGAAAAAGCTTGTTGTTGTCCAGGGGGTCAAGCGTTTGCCCCGGTTCTGTTTTGGGCAGGGGATAACGTGGTGCATCGCCTTTGATGGTGTCGGGAGGCGAAGATGGCTGAACCATTTCCATATATTGGGCATCCCGGCTGCTTATAGGCATACCCCAGGCCATGGAAATCAAAAAAAACAATACAACTACCTGAAAAATGTATTTAGTAATGCGTTTCAAGAAACTTCAATATTTGTAGGTGTACACTGTGTGTTTGTTCATATTACCCTTACAGTTTCGAACCTGTAATATCAGGGCTGACCAATATTCAATGGTTTTGTGTGTTATAATATCTTCAATGCGGACTTTATCAGTTGTTCCACTGTGAGGGTTCCGCCCTCCTGTTTGATGATCTTGTCCATGGCCTTTTCAGCTACGGTTTTATTGAAACCAAGCATGGTTAAAGCAGATAACGCCTCCTGTCGGCTAGTATTGTGCCCGCTACCCAAAATTTCCCTGAATTCCACCCCTTTGCCGATTTTATCACGCAGATCAACGATAATGCGCTGGGCAGTTTTGCCTCCAATTCCCTTAACCCGCTGGAGCAGAGCAACATCACCTATTAAAATGGCATTGGCAATTTCATCCGGTGATAATGAGGAGAGGATTAACCGGGCAGTGCCGGCGCCAACACCCGAAACGGAAATAAGCTGTCTGAAAACAGCCCGTTCATCTTCCCGGGCAAAGCCATAAAGCACATGGGCATCATCGCGCACCACCAAATGGGTGAATAAGCGGCAGCTTGCCTGACCCTTAATCTGGGTGTAAGTATTAACAGAAGTAAGTATTTCATAACCCACTCCATGACAATTGATTACAACAGATGTAGGGCCGGCAGCCTCAATCTTTCCCTCGATAAATGCGTACATAAAAAAGCATTCTTTCGTTAACCGACAAAAATAGAGATATTTGTTGAATTGCCATTGTTTTTATTCTCAATAGTTTGGTTTGTTGGGTTGTTGTGAGTTTTGAGTTGTGAGCGGAGAGTTTTGGGTTCTTGGTTCTTGGTTCTAGGTTCTTGGTTCTTGGTTCTTGGTTCTTGGTTCTTGGTTCTAGGTTCTTGGTTCTGAGTTTTATTTTAGGCTTTGGTCTTTGGTCTTTAGTCTTTGGTCTTTAGAGGCTAGAGGCTAGAAGTTAGAAGGGCCCGTGTACTAGGTTCTTGGTTTGCTTGTCTCGTGAGAGCATAGCGATAACGAGAGGGTTCTGGGTTTATTTTAGTCTTTAGT
>JAVEQP010000016.1:0-46302 GCA_034007585.1 Lentimicrobium sp.
TGCCCCTGCGAAAGGTACAAACCCTGCATGGCCTGCGGCCGAATGCCAACTTCGGCAATATCTCCCAGCGCAATGGGTTGGCCGTTTACGTTTACCAGAGTTTCTTTTACATCGTCCACCGTGCGCAATTCGTTCCTGAACATGAGGCTGTACTGCAACTCGCCTTCCCTCACGGTGATGCCGCTTACGGTGATGTTGTTCTGCTTCAGGGCCATAGATAAGGCATCGGTGCTGATACCGAGGCTTTGCATCCGGGCTTCGTTAGGGATGATGTACAACTCGGGGCGGGACATGCCGCTGATATCGGCGAAAGCCACCGAGGGCAATTGCTCTATGCGCCTGCGGATAACCGTTTCGGTGAAGCTGCTGAGCTGGGTAAATGCTTCACCTGATTGGCTGGCCGAAGTGTCTTTTAGGTGAAGGTTAAGCAGAAAAACAGGAATATCGGTGGCGCTTGCTTTGATGATTTTTGGCCGCCTCACATCGCGCGGAAGCCCTGCCATGGCGGCATCTACCTTGTCGTTTACCTCAATAAAAGCATAATCGGTATTGGTGCCAAAACTAAATTTCAGCCTGATAATGGCGCTGTTGTCGCGGGTTTCGCTCTGAATGTCATCCAGTCCGGGCAATTGCAGCAGTCTGGCCCGCATGCCCGACACTATGGTGCGCTCCAAATCTACGGCATTGGTGTTGGGATGTGAAATGTAAACGGTAATTTCAGGAATTTTGATATCGGGCAAAAGCGAAATCGGCAGCAAACCGGCCACCACCAAACCCACCACCATGATGGCAATAAATGTAATAATTACGGCTATGGGCCGCTCAATCAGATATCGAACCATACGTCAAAGATTGTGGGTGGTTTAAGGATTTAGCACGCTGTTTTTTCCGTTTTGGGAATTTCATCCTAATCAGCAGCGGAAGATACAAAATAAGCATGGGAACAGAAAATACCAGTCCGCCAATGGTGCCCGCCGCGAAAGCTGTCCAGAAACTGGCTTTACCATCAAACAGCAAAAAGGGAAGCAATCCGAGAATGGTGGAGATGGTGGTCAGGAATATAGGTATTATTTTGAGGTTGAAGGCTTTAAGGTAATTTGAAAGGTTGCTGCGTGTGTTGGTCTTCCGGAGCACGTTCAGGTCGTTGATGATATAAATAACCATATTTACCGAAAGTCCGCTTAGCAGCAGCAGTGAGGCGTAACCGCCCTCATCAAAGGCAATATCGAAGTAAAAAAAGGTAAAAAAGGCACCAATAAAAGAGAGCGGGATTATGCTGATGACCACAAAGGGTTGCAGTAGCGATTCAAACAAAATAGCCCCAATAGCCCATATTATGATGACGATGAGCCCCAACAGCCAATATTGCATGGGTTTTTCGCCAAACATCCACGAGTAATCATAATTTGGCACTTCGGCCTTATAGCCCAGAGGGAGTGACTTGCTCATTTTTTCGGTTTCGCGTTTCAGTACCTTTCTTCCCAATTCGTCGGGACCAATAAAGTTATAGGCCAGGGTTACCAGGTAGGACTGGTCTATTTTGTAGATGCTCCCATCCACGCGCAGTGTGGCCAGTTGGGCTATTTCGGCAGGCCGCAACTGCACCGAGTCGTTGCCCATGCCGGTGTGCATCAATTGCCACAGGTCAAATTGTTGCAGATTGTCGGCAAAAAATCGTGCATGGGTATAGTTTCCGTCGCTTGAAACCACCGCCTGTGCCGTGGGACCGGCCGTGTATTGCTGCAAAGCATTGATATAATCGAGGTAACCCATGCCGGCCATGGCTAAGCGATGTTTGTCAATAATCAAACCTTTTTCCTCAATGGTAGAAACCTGTTGAAATTGGTCGTTGCCGCTGTACACGGCAATATCAGCAATTCGCGGGTTCTTTCTGAGGGTGTCGCTGTAACTTTGCGCCAAAGAAATCAGTTCGCGGTAATCGTAGCCACTGAGTTGAATTTGCGACGAACGCCAGCCATCGGACAGCTCGTTGCTGAACGATTCGTTGCGCAGGTTTATACCAAAATCGGCCCCGGCAAACTCATTGGCCTTTTGTATCATAAAACTCTTTACTTCGCCCGGCTGCCAGGTGTTTTGAGCTTCTTCTTTAAAATAGACGACTATGCTTGCGCTTTGAGGACCGTTTACGCGGGCTTGAAACTGCCGGATGGCCGGGAATTGCGCCAGGTAGCCTTCCATTTTCAGGCAAACCTCATTCAGTTGGGCAATGGTGGTGCCGGTGGGCAGCGAAACGCGGATATAGAGCGTGGTTTCGCCCGATGGCTGATAATAGTTGCTCCTGCCCGAGGCATGGTTCATAAACCGGCGTAAAGTGCCACCCATGGTTTTTTCAAGCGGGCTGCGCAGGTGTTCCCCGTAAAAGCGGCTGCCCAGGGTGTTGTTGTATAGGGCTGCACCCGGTTTGTTTTCATCCACTGAAGTGGGAAGCAGTTGCATAGGAAGCCCAAAGGCAAGCACAATTACCACCAGAAAAGCCCACCGCCATCTGTGGGCAAATCTTATGTATATGCCGTAAATCCGGTTGAAAAATGCCATCCGCTTTAACCGCCGCATGCTCACCGGCTTTCGGTTTTTGGCCAGATTCATTCCCGACATCAGCGAAGGGATAAACAGCAGGGCAATCGTCAGCGAAACGGCCAGATTAATGATGATAACAAGCGCGAAATCAACCAGGTTGGCGCGGTCGGCCTCATCCAGAAAGAAGATGACCACCAGTGCGCCCAGCGTGGTAAGGGTAGCGCCCAGCATGGCCATGAATACGTTCAGCGATTTGCGGTGCAGCATGTAATCGGTCATCATAATGTAATTGTCGATGATGATGCCGATGCTCACGGTGATGCCGGCAATGGAAACCAGGTGGATTTCAACATGGAAGAGGTAATAAAAGATAACGGCAATGGCAATGTTTACGGTAAGGCTAACCGTTATCAGCAGCAGGTAGCGGAAACTCCGCTGCACCAGCAACACAAACAAGAGCAGCAGCACCACTGCGGCGGCTATGCGACGGGAGGTTTTGCCTATCTCGCGCCTTAGGTATTCGCTGGAATCGTACATTTTAATCATATTCCAGCCGGATGGCAGGTGGGTGGTGACTTTTTGCTCCGCCTTGTAAACTTCGTTGGCCAGCGCAATCTGGTTGGAAGCCGGTGTGGCGTAAACATTGATGGAAACCGTATTTTTCCCGTTTATCCGGAAGTAGCTGTCGGGCTGCTGTTGCACAATTTCCATTTCGGCTACATCGCCCAGGTGGATGATGGTGCCTTTGAGGTTGGTGAGCGGAATGTTTTTCCATTCAGTGTCCAGGCCGGAATGGTTGGCGTAGGCCAGTCGCACAGGAATGGAAACCTTGCTGCTGTCGGGAAGAATGGCATTTGATGCGCCCACCCCGTTCACTTCTTGCCACTGCATCAGGGCATAGGAGAGTTGCGAAGGCGTAAGCCCATACTGCCGCAACCTATCCGAATTGTACTTAAAATGCCACTCATAAGGGGTAGCCCCGTGGGTTTCGATGCCGCTGATGCCCTTTACCTCGTTGAGTACCTGCTGAATGTGCTTTTCGGCATAGGTTTTTAACTCGTAGGTACTCACGTTTCCGTTGAGGGTGTATGAGATAAGCAATTGCTTGGCGGTATTTTGCTGCCTGCCGGCGCTTATTTCGGGGTAACCCACGCCCGCGGGCAGATGCTGCCAAACATCCTTGATAAGCGAAAGAATGTGAAAGCGCAGCGTTTCAATATTTGTGCCGCGCTCCGTTTCAAGCACAATGTAGCCATAGCCGAAGCTGCTGTTGGATTCAATCTGGCGAATGCCGCCCAGGGTGGATAGCGCGCCTTCGAGCACGGCCGTAACTTCGTGCTCCACCACTTGGGGCGCCGAGCCGGGATACGTAAAACTGATGGTGAGCGCATCGGCAACGCGGCCGGGGTTAAGCTTAACGGTGAGCCGTGGTAGCAGGGCCAGCCCAATGAGCGCGAACAAAATAAACAGAATGTTCAGCGTGTAGGCGCTGAAAAATTTGCGTCCGGTGGGCTGCTTTTCCCCCTTCATAGGCTCAGGGTGTTGGGTTTACTACCAAAACCGGCGCCTGGTGGCCAATGGTGAGGTTGTTGCTTACAATTACCTGCTGCCCTGCCTGCAAACCCTCGGTGATGGTGTAATGGGTACTGTTTTCGTAGCCGGTAGTCACGTAGTTCCATATAGCGCGCCCCCCTTCCACGGTAAATACCACCTGCCTGTTTTGGCGGGCCAGCACCGCGCTTTTAGGAACGATAATCTGATTGGGAATAATCGTGTTGACCACCACTTTCACTTTCATGCCATCAATGAGGCTGCCGTCTTTGTTCCGGACTTTAGCGCTTATGCTCAAGGTGCCGGCGGGGCTGAGCAGCGGGTCAGTGCCGGTGATCGTGCCGGGAAAGCCGGTTCCGGGCAGGGCCACAGGCATTACCTTGACGCTGACGGTCGGTTTTATGATGCCGGCATCGCTTTCGAGTACTTCAAAATTGGCTTGCATCTCGCGGGTGTTGAGCAAGGTGCAGAAGTTTTTGTATTCTGAAGTAGGGGTAAATGCCTGTGCTTTCATGCCGGCCACCATGCCGCTAACGGGAGCAGTAACGCGGGTATTGGCCAGCTCGCGGCGGGCTTTTTCCAGTGCCAGCGACGATTGCGACAAGCCGGAGCGCAGCATGGCACCCGACTTCACCTTTTCAGGCACCCTGAGGGAATCTTCCGACCTGAAACCCGAAAGCAGCAACTGGTCTTCATAGTCAATCCGTGCCTGGCGGTGGTTGAGTTCGGCCTGGGCAAGGGCTTGCTGTTGGCGGTAGTCGTCAATTTTAGCAAGCACCTGCCCTGCACTTACCCACTGCCCGTTGCGCACGTTTACCTTAACCAGGTTGCCCTGCAGCTCAAAGGGAACTATGGCTTTTTGCCCGGCCTGCAAGGTGCCGTTGCACCAGGTTTCCAGGGTGAAAGGCCCCTGGATTACCGTGGCCGTTTCTACCACGGTGGTATCGCTGCCGGCTGCCACATTGGCATCGGGGTTGCTGCCCGTATTCGTGGTTTTATCTGATTTGCAGCCCATTAAAAGCAGCAGGGCCGCCAAAAAAGTTGTAGTTGCCGTTGTTTTGAACATGCAGAGTGTATTTGAGCTGCAATTTAGTGAATTAATCCAATATAATATCCTATCATCTCCTTTGTTACCTGTTTTGGAAAAAAAAGTAGATTGCTGTAGCTTTTATTTTCATAATCCCACAAAAAGATACATGTATCTTCAAAGTCTGCTAAAGGCATTGACACAGTGGGGCTGTAACCAAAATAATTGGCCTCTATGCCAATTTGTGAGAATGAACTTTTTGCATCTATAATATTTTCCAAAGTTGAAATTACCATAATACTAAATTCGGAGTCCTCGGAAATTATTTTTAAAGCGCTTAGGTTATAGCAAGTTGGGCAAGTGTATTTTGGGAAAAACACAACCAATACCTTGTTTTGAGTTGTGATTTGTTTTGTGTTTTTTAGGTGATCGATATCAGTAAATTGAACTGTATCGCTGGCGAGGGTATAAAGTTTAAATGATTGTAATTGTTGATCTATCCCCTGTTTTGAAATTATTGACCTGGAAAGATAAAATCTGATAAAGCTATCTTTTAGAGTGATTTCATTTTGATAGGCTGTGTAATCATTTTTTAACTTGTTTGATTTCGAGGCTTTGTTCAATAAATATCCATTCAGTAACAATAGCAATATGCAGAAAGCAATCAATGTAAGAAAGTACCATTGATATTTCTTAGTGGAATTATTTTTCATAATGAGTTGTACCTACTTAAAATTTGCAATAAAAATTACAGGATTGTCCAATTCTTTAATATTTAACAAGTTACTGTTTAATAATGGCCTTTCATTCATGTTGTAAACCGGATTTTTTGCCATCTCTATGATGTTATTTGCCGAAATTCCATAAATAACCTGCCCATTGGGTTGTGAGAAGAAGTTGATGTATTTGTTGAGTAGCAATTCGGAAGAGGAAATAACATCATCAATAATTACGTTTGATACCTTGGATTTCCCTGTAGCTTTATGGTGTAGTACAAAATACTTTTCTAACCTGCCATAGGGCGAGCCTTCTTCTTTTTTGCGTTCGTCATATCTGAAAAACAGGTGGTTGCCGGATTCCAGATATCCAAAAATGCCATAGGCTAAATTAGAGCCAAGTAATGTATTGAGTGAAAAGTCGGCAATATCCTTATATTCCTGTTTGTAAATCTCATCGGGAATTCGCTTATTGCCAATGTTAATTGTGTAACGGGGGTAAAATAAGCTTGAATCCAAATAATATACCGTGTCGTTGTGGGGAATCGTAAGCACAACATGGTCTCCATAATAACCCAATAAATCAAACATTCTGAAGTGTAGGTATTTGGCTTTTATTGGATCAACCGGAAGGTGACTGCTTATTAGCTTCCCATTCTTATAAATTTCAACGTGACCCAATTCAGCACCTCCGGTATCATAACCGCAATACAACAAAATATTTCCATCTGATGCCATGGCAAAATTCATGGCATACCGATTTGTGGAAAATTCCGAAATAAACCCGAAGTTCTTGTCATACGTGATTATTTTTTGAGATGTAGCATCAAGAATTATAATATATTGTTTTTCAGGATCAATCAATATGTCGGAAATGCTAAGATATTCACCCGGTCCTTTTCCATGCGTAGCATGTTTGCGAATAAAATTACCATCAATGTCGAATACAAGAATTTCAGTACCGGTAGAGATGTACAGCGTGTCCTGATAGAGCACAATCTTATTAAATTCTCCCAAAATGGATTGCTCATTGGTTTCCAGGCGGACTGCTTTGACCGATGAGAATAAATCGGTTAATCTTATAGTATCCCTGAATTGATTGAGGTTAACGCTGATTTCTTCAATCTTTTTATTTGGTGTTCTTTTATTGCAGGAGTGTAAAATGGTTGTTGATAACAATACTATCAGGGCACAGCTTATTTTTATGTAAATAAGTTTTTGCATTGAATTGAAGTTTTAAGATTATATTTATTACAAATTATGGAGGAAGTATTAAAACCTCCTCCACAATTCTTTTTAATTAATTTGGATTTGGTGGTTCTATAACTGATTCACATGCACTGGCACTGCAATCTGCTGCCCCGCAATCAAGCTTGCCCGGGCAACAGCAAAAGGTGCCCAGGCTACCTTCCATCAATGTTCCTTTTTTCTCAGGAGCTCTGGAATAAGCATCGTTTCTCATTAATCCAATGTTTAAAGTTAAAACAGTAATAGAAAGCGCTAAGAAAGCTACAATCGCATTTTTTTTATTATTTTTCATTTGGTTGAAATTTATTTAGAGAAAGAATATTAACGATTCATTTTTAATTGTAAAATTCATATATACTCACGGAGGCACATCCTTCACCACCAAATTATACCAGTGCATAAGCGTGGCCTCGCGGTGTGGATGTGCAAATGGGTTTAAACGGTTAGGATGAAATATTTTATGTGGGGAGAACTCTCTCTCTCTCTCTCTCTCTCTCTCTCTCTCTCTACGCAAATGGGCAAAGCAAGCATACGGGAGTGTTTTATTATAGTGGAAAATATCCGATTAAGTGTTTGCCATTTCATGGGTGCGTGCTATAAAATAGGAGTACAAATATAACGATTTAAAAAGCATTTGTCAAGAGAAAAAATCAAATCTGAGCTATCTTTATTGTTATTTTCCGGAACAGTTGATTTTGCTGATTGTTTGAGTGTCTTGCGAGGGTTATTGTAACCGGGAACTGGGAAATGAAACCGAATTCCCGGTAACATCATTTGAAGTAGTCTCTTTACCAACGTTTATTTAATGCGTGTCCGTCCGCCTTAGGCGGGCGGGATGAGTTATTTTGAACATGTTAAGCGTTTATCTGAGGTCTTCATAAGCTATAGTCTATTTGTCCTTAAAAGTTACCAGCATCAGCACCGGATTGTCGGTTTCTTTCACATTTTTGAGCTTTTCGAGCAGTTGAAGGCGGCGGGTTTCCGGGAGGAAGGCGCAAGCAGTCTTCCCATCCGAAATTAGCCTGGTTAAAATGTAGGGTTCAATAACAGATATTAGGTGTGTTTTGTCTGCATATTTGACAGAGGAGACAGGAAAATTGAAGAGGTCTTCAAAACCATAATCGATTGAAGTTATTACCGACCTCTCTGATTTATTAAAAACCCCCCTATACATTTTGGTATTATACATGTAGTTAAAGGCGAAGAAATGAGCTGTCTCAAAACCATCCAAAATCGCGGCAATCTGATTATCAAAAATATATTGATATAGTTCCAGAAAATTTCTTTCATCGGTGGAGGAATGTTTCATGGAGGCATTGGACAGCGCCAATGGAAAGTTAACAAAATAGCGGGGAATACATTTGCCATCGAAAAATTGATAGATGGTGTCATTCAGGAATGGTGGAATAATCAGCAGAGTATCACCAAATGATGATATTCTAAAGGGTGTTCCGGGAGAACTGGGGTTAATTATTTTTATATATTCGTCAGCACTTTTTTCTTTGGGATTGACCGCCAATAGTGCATTTGCTGACGATACTCCACTGCCATCCCATAGTAATATATTTTCATTCTGGTATTTAACATTCATTGGAGCAGAACTTGTTCCTGTTCCCGGAAGATTACTCAATAAGACTTCATGGTTGTATTCGTAGTTTTTATCATAATGATGGATTATTTGATAATCAAGTATAACAACACTTCCATCACTTAATATGTCATAATCCCTTAATTCATTAACTTCTTGTGGCCCTTTACCAAAAACAGCTATGCTTTGAATGTAATTGCCATTCTGATTAAAAACTAAAAGTGGATATGAATGTCCCTGATAAATGAAAATGTTGTTATTAAAATTCGTAATCTTTTTAATGCGTTTTAACTGTGGCGCATTGTCGGTCTGTAGTGTTATAATATCTACATCAGCAACAATTTGGTTCAGGTATTCATCAAAATCCACTTGTGAAGAAGCTTCATAGTCGAAAATGCTTATTTCCTGGTATGGAAATTTATTTACCTGGGATTCACTATTACACCCTCCCAAAAGCACCATTAAGATTCCTGTTAATAAAAGTAGGTAGTTTTCCATATTTTTAATTATTTTTATTTAAAGTACAGTAACGGCAATATGTTTTTAACAAAAGCCGTTACTGTTTTTAGTCTAATATACATGATAAATTAATGTGCAGATTAATCGGTGATTTCAACAACTGTAGCAAGGTATCCGCAATCAAATCCACCGTAGCATGTTCCGCTCCCATCTACACACCATCCTTCCCAGTGTATAGTGTAATCTGGATATAATGAATTACCGCAGGGCTCAGTTTCCAAGAATCTCCCTACCTCTGCAGCAAATGCTTCTTTTGGTACATTAATAAGGACAAATACTGCCAAAAGCATTACAGTAAGGTTGATAGCAATCACTATGTTTATTATTTTTTTCATGATTGATGAGTTTTAAAGGTTAATAAAAAAAACATATTTTGAATAAGGAAGGTCACGGCGGCACATCCTTCACCACCAAATTATACCAGTGTAAAAGTGTGGCCTTGCGGTGTGGATGTGCAAATGGGTTTAAACGGTTAGGCTGAAATATTTTATGTGGGGAGAACTCTCTCTCTCTCTCTCTCTCTCTCTACGCGAATGGGCAAAGCAAGCATACGGGAGTGCTTTAGTAGAGCGGAATATATCCGGTTAAGTGCTTGCCATTTCATGGGTATGGGACTGTAAATAAAACAGGCAGTAAAGATAAGAAATTTAGAAGTATTTGTCAAGTAAAAAATGAAAATTTTTATTTCACATTTTCTAAAACAGTTGATTTAACCGGTGTTTCGGGTGTTTTGTGTGGGTTGATGCCTTATAAAGTAACGGCCCGGTTATAATCATCCTTACTTATGCCATTACCGCTCCGAAAGAACCTTCCATAAACCAGCAAAGATATCAAAGCAATATTCAAAATAGTAAGAATCCATATCACCTGTTTATCTGAGGTTTTCATAAGCTTTGTTTATTGCTCCTTAAAAGTTACCAGCATCAGCACCGGATTGTCGGTTTCTTTAACATCTTTGAGTTTTTCGAGCAATTGGAGGCGGCGTGGTTCGGGGAGGAAAGCACAATTAAGATTTTCATGGAAATTATTGAGTTTACATCTTTTTACCTTATTTCATCTTCAAACCTTACTGAAAGAATGTAAAAAGAGCAAAAAATGTACTTTAAAAAGAATTCGTGAAAAATGAAATCATCAAAGATTTTTTTAGCCTCTGATTGTTCAAAGCTATTCACGGGCGCAGTTGTGGAAGGTGTGTTTTCAACCCGCCTTCCTGAATTTATACACCAGCCCCACACTCCCTTTGAGCACATCTATCGTATTGTGCAGAAAGTAAAAATCATACGAAAGCTTTGCCTCAATGGAGAGGTTCTTAATGAAATTCACCTGGGATATAAAACCAATGGCGGGGCTAAGCATAAGCCCATCATAGTGCTGGGTGCCAAAATCTAAGGGTGGTTCAAAGCTTTCAATAGCGTATCCGGCTCCAAAACCTACAAATGGGCGGGTTTCCCATTTCGTAAAACTGTAAAGCACTTCTCCATACATCAGATTTATTCTATTCTTTTCTTTAAATGAGGAGACCCATTGCCGTTCATAATTGAGCTTGAATTTGATGGCATCGTTTGGTTCATAACCCAAATGGATGGCCCCGCCAATACCGAAATCATAGTCAAGTTGGTTGGATTGGGTTGGAAAAGCCGCGGTGATGCCGGTGCCAACAGAGAACTGGGCAAAAAGCATTTTGCCTGCAATCAGGAAGGCGATGAAAAGGAGGTTGCGTTTCATAGGTTAAAATTTAAAACTGTAACTGATGGATGGGAAAATCCCGAATAAGGTTTTTTGGTAAAGTTTGAGTTCGTCGTAAATATTTTCAAAAGTAACCCCTCCTCCAGTCTGTGTTGAATTTGTCCCTATATGCTTTTTGTCGTAATAGTAGTAGTAGGGGTTTTTGCGATTGTAAAGGTTAAAGATACTGATGGACCAGCTCCGTTCACCCCAGCGGGTGGTTTTGGGAAACGAAATGGCAAAATCGAGACGGTGGTAGTCGCGCATTTTAAACGAGTTGATTTCGTCATATACAAAAACTTCCTGGCCTTCATAAAAGTAATGCTCGGTGGCCAGGGTTAGCGGATATCCGGAGCCATAGGTCCAGGTGGTCGAAATAAATATTTTTTCGTTTACCTCGAAGTTCCACACCAGACTGATATCAATCAGGCGGTCGTATTTAAAGGGGAAAGGTTTCCCGTTGTTGAGCTCCTTAAATTCGCGTTCGGCTTTTGAAAGGGTAACCCCTGCCCAGCCGGTTGACCTGCCCTGTTGCTTTTGCAGGAACACTTCCACGCCATAATTTTGGCCGGTGCCGCCCTGCACAATCACGTTTTCCCACGAGTCGAGGTTGCCATACAGCGAGGCGCCCGGTTTAAAGGCAATCATACCGTCTAATTCCTTGTAATAGCCTTCAATGCTTAGTTCGTACGATCCTTTTGCTATGTTTTTTGCAAGCCCCAGTGTAACTTGCTGTGCCCTTGAGGGCTTTACATTCGCCGATGAAGGCATCCAGTAATCGGCAGGCATACCCGCGCCCGAATAGGCCAACAGGTGCATAAACTGATTGGTGAGCGCGTAGGAGCTTTTCGCGGAAAGGCCCGGGGCCAGCGGTATATTCAGGTTAATACGCGGTTCAATAAAGTTAAAGGTTTTCTTATCCACCACCATTCCCGTGGCCCGCAGTCCGGCATTCAGGCCAAAATATCGCTTGTGTATTTCATGTTCCATGTAAATGCCCTGCTCAAAGGCTTGCTCCAGCGAGTTGTAGTCTTGTTTGGTGGTAATGCCGTTCAGGGTAAATTCGTAATTTTCATCGTTGGGCGAAATCCGGTGATATGTGCCTGAATATCCAAACCTGATAAGGTAATCCGGGCCTGCCTGATATGATAAATCGGCTTTCGCGATGAAATCGGCAATGCCCGTGGTGATTTCATTGACTACCTTTTTGGATGTGGAGTCGTCCTTAATTTCATTTTTGAAATCGTTTCTATATTGGTAACGGGTGTAAGCGAGGCTTATATTGGCAAATAGTTTGTTGCTGAACACCCGGTTGTATCGCACTGCCCCTGCAAGGTTGCCCCATTTTATACCGGTATTTACTTTCGAAAGATGGGTTTTGGTTTTGCTGCCCACCCGGTCGGCTCCATTGTAAAAGCTCACGAACAATCTGTCTTTGTCGGATAGCCGGAAGTTGATTTTTGCATTCAGATCGTAGAAATTGTAGTATAAACCGGTGCCAAACATGCGGAATAGCGGAAGCAGGTTTTTGCGTGCCGATACCATAAAGGAATGTTTCTTTTTCGTCAGCGGGCCTTCCAGCATGAGTTTTGATGACAAAGGCCCCAATGTACCCTGCCCGTGTAGCTTGTTTTCATTTCCTTCCTTCATGCGCACATCCATTACTGCCGATAGCCTGCCGCCATATCGGGCCGGGAAGCCTCCTTTTATCAATTTTACATCGTTAATGGCATCGGCATTGAAAATGGAGAGGAAACCGCCGAAATGTGCAACATAATACAAGGGCACATCGTCCAGTATAATCAGGTTTTGGTCGGGACTGCCGCCTCTAACGTACATTTCGCTTTTCGACTCCCCGCCCGATTGAACCCCGGGAGTGAGTTGCAGCGCTTTGATAATGTCCACTTCGCCAAACAAATTGGGCAAACGTTTTACATCGCGCATGGGCAGGCGAACAATGCCGGTTTCGGTGGTGCGTGATATGTCGTTGGGGCGGCTGCCACTGATGGTAACCTCGCTCAGCTCAATCCCGGGCTTAAGCAGTATATCGAAACGCGGAACAGTAAACTCACCAGCCGCGAAAGTGCGGGTTTGATAGCCTGTAAAGGAGACCTGTAAAGCTGCCTGCGCGGGCGATTTTAAAATCATATTGTAGTAGCCATAGGAATTGGTAACGGCACCGGTTTCGGAGGATGCATCATATACCACCGCACCTATCAATGCCTCCTTGCTCTCCGCATCATAAATAAAACCGTTGATTGCCTGAGTTGTTTGGGCATGAGACAAGGGATACCATGCACATAATATTACGAGTAATGCGAGTCTGCACGTCATATTATTCAATAGTAAGTTCATTAAGCTGAAGGGTAACTATGGAATTGTTGTATCCGGCAAATATCCCATAGCCGTTTTCGACATTTGAATATACATTCATGGGCTCACCGGTGCCATAAATCATGTTTTCAACCTGGTTAAATGTGTTATAAAGGAAGGAGCTTCTGAAATCGTAGTATTCTTTGGTTACATTTCTTAGTTGAACTGAAATTTGAACATTTGCCAGTTTTTTAACGCCTGCATAAATGACTTGATTGGCATAGTAATAAAATGACAATTCTACTTTGTTTCCGTTGAAACTTTTGTCATTAAACAGCAAATACTTTGGCTTTCTCAAATCAACGTTGGTTATAGGCGGATAGTGGATTTCGGAAACAATATAGGGTTCATAGGTGGTGAGACGGCGATAATCATCTGGACTGTGTTCAGCACCAAGTGTTGAAAGTACTACCTCGTAATAATTGTTGTGATCAATTGGGTCGTTAAAGGTTAGGGTAATTTTGGAATAAATCCCCCCATCCTCATCTTCAAATGCAATGCGATCTATTGCTACCGCATCAATTTCAATTTTTTTGGGAATGGTGGTTTGAGCATACACGCTGGTATAGCCGGGGGCCGATACCGATATTTGATAACTTTCGCCTGCATTTGGGCCATCAAGTGGCGGAAACTCAAGGGGATAAAATTGTGCATCTTCTTCATATTTCAGCGTATCCATAAAAATGCTGTCCCTGTAAAGCAATACCATAGCATTGGTTATAAGGGTGTTTGAGGTGGAATCGAAAATATGCCTGCTGCCACGCAGCTCAACACCCAGGTATTTTCCATGGGGCGGTAAATAAGGCACCAGGGTGGAGTTTATCATAATTTTGGGCGGGGTTTCAGGTATATCCACTTCCATTTCCTGTTCACAGGCTACCAGAAATAAAGTGACGATGGCAATGAAAAGGGGGGCGATTTTCATTTTGAGGAAATTGAGGTTTCTGATTTGATGAGTTGATCGAGTTTTTTGAATATTTCTTCTCCTTCATAAAGTTTCCCGTTTATGATGATGGAAGGTGTAGTATAAACCCCTTGCTTAAACAAAGCATCACGGGTTTGAAGTAGTTTGTGAAGCAGTGGTTCGCTATTAATATCCTGGTCAAATTCCGACTTTGATAAATTATGTTTTTCAAGTGCTGTAACATAAAAATTATCAGTATGTATTGCTTCGGGAGTTACAATTATTTCGTCCATTAAATCCAGGGCCTTATTCTGGTTAGCAAAGGCCATCAAGGCTTTTCCTTCCATACCATAATCACTGTTAAGGTATATAAACTTGAAATTTACCTGCTTATTATGTTTTTCAACAATATCTTTATAAATTCCATATGCATCAAAGCATGAAGGACATTCAAAATTCATTATTAAATAGACGTCTATGTTTGCTTCGGTTACGTTCATTTTTATACCCCAAAGCTCTTTTGTATCTATGAGTTTTGAATACGCAGGTAAAAGGTAAATAGTTACTTCATTAGTGTGTTTTAGGGAGTCGGTGAAATGCTTGTATCTTTCCTGCTTAAAAATATCATATAAAATTTGTTTTGCTTTAGAGACATTACCGGCAAAATTTTGATTTTCTGCCATAAATCTATCGACCTCTTCTGTTTTTGGTTCTTTTGCTTTGCTTGTTACCTCTATAAATAGAAGTGAATCTTTTGAAATATTTCTTTTTTGGGCTTCTTTTTTTAAAAGCTCATCTGAGATCAAAATATCCAATTGCCATTTCCGAATATTATATATTTCTTTTTGAACCATTGAATCTATGTCAGAAAGTAATATTTTTTCGCCATTTATGGATGCCGCCAATGCACTGCTTTTTTTATAAGCTTTATTTTTGCTGCAAGAAACAATAATAAGGCAGCTTAAACATAAAATTAGAATCGATAATGGTTTCATATAAGCTATGGTTTTTAAATGGTGGGGATAGTTAGAGATATCCCCACCATTTAATTGGTTAATAAATAATGTTCCCTACTACATACCATTTGTTTTGGTACGTAAAACCCCAGGTATAACTGGGAATGTTTAGTACATAACAGTTCCCTCCATCAAATGAACTACCGGGCATCGGACATTGGTTCCCATTTATTGGTGAATAATAAAATGCTCCATTTTCATTTGGCCATACGAATGCTGTAGTGCCTGTTGGAGCAGTGCCTATATAGCAATTTCGGCTATCATAGCTTCCGATCGTGCAATCACGACCTCTGAACTCATTTAATGAGTATGCAAGTTTGTAATTTAAGCTTTGTTGGTCACGATGGGGATAAACCACAAGCGACCGTTTTCTGTAATCTCCAGTGCTAAATCTGAGCCAATACTGATTTATATTTGTTCCTACCCACCATGAATTTACTCCATTTTCATCGTAATATTTCCAGGAACTAAAAAGGGTTTCCTTGTAACGCAGCTTTACCAGTATTTCCCATCCTTCTAAGAAATGTACAACACCGATAAAATTGTTTGTGGTTACATATCCAACGGGATATCCCATAATCCAATCATTGGTGCTTTTAGCAGGGTTATGTTCAACGTTCAGTGTGAAATCCTTTTTACCAGGCTCCAGGTTCGCTGTGACCAGCTCAATAAAAACACGGGGTTCTTCCTCTGTCATGTAATTTTCCATATCATCTTCGAGGTTTACAGGTTGGTCATTCGATGTTAACTTTTCCTCTGCAAAATCTTTGTCACTTGTTTCAATTGCGAAGATATGTGCTTTCAAAAAACCATCAAGCAATTGCTCTGAATCAGAATAAATCCTGTAAAATGCAGTGCTTGTCTGGTTTTCGTCAGTAACCTCAATCTCTTTTATAAACATACCTTTGTATTCATCTTGATATACTGAAGGATTGTTTAACGGCGCTTGCTCTTGCTTGTCTTCTTTAGCACAACTAAAAAAGGTCATCACAGCAAGGAAAAATAGTAGTTTTGTTGTTTTCATAATGGTTGTTTTTTTTAGAATTTAATTGAAAAGGTATATTGCTCCAACATTCAATGTATTACATTGATTAAGGAGGCACATCCTTCACCGGCATATTGTGCCAGGGCACAATTGTACAATTAAGGTGCGGATGTGTGGGTGGAATTATAAGGTTTATGCTAAATTTACTTAAGGTCTTTAGATTAGATATGAGTTCTCTCTCTCTCTCTCTCTCTCTCTACGCAAATAGGCAAAGCAAGCATAAGGTAGTTTTCCATTAAAGCGGAATACATCCGGTTAAGTGCTTGCCATTTCATGGTTGCGTGCTATAAAATAGGAGTACAAATATAACGATTTTAAATGCATTTGTCAAGAGAAATAATTTCAAAAATAAAGATAAGTAAAAGTATTAATCAGACTGGTAATCTGCAACCCGCTTTACCGATAAAAGGGCGTTTCTCAATTAATATTGTGAAGGTCAGTTGGGCAAACCTGCGATCTGAAATTTTATACTGAGGTTTGGTTGGTGATCTGATTGGTGAGCTGGTTGGTGAGCTTGTGTCAAACCATGCCCATCCATGCCTATCCACTCAAAGTGAAGGAATTAATTCAGTTGTAGGGAACTCTCTCAAAAATGGTGAGATTGTTAACACTGCAAACCGGCAAGGTCAATCGGTCAACCCCTCTGGGGTTGTGAACTTTTCCAGACTCTATACCCCCGGTAAAGGTCAATTACCTTCGGCAAATGACCTTTACCGGCGGTTATTCATAGTTGAACCCCTTTGGGGTTAATTTCTAATTATTATGGGAACCGTAATCAGGTTTGAGGGTTTCTTTAATCTGCTCCCGATCACGATGGCTATCGGAACCGCAATCCGCAATCATTAAATCTCCTTGCGTTGCTTTGCGCCATAGTGTCTTTACGTGGTTTTTTTTAATCTGCTCTCGTTAGCTGCCGGGAAGAAATCCGCAATCTCTCGTTTTCCGGCTACCGCCTTCTCCCGAGACAAGCGCAATCTGCAATCTGTAATCTGTAATCTGTGATCTGTGATCTGTAATTGCAATCTGTAATCTCTCGTTATCCGGCTAACGCCTTCTCCGAGACAAGCGCAATCTGTAATCTGTAATCTGTAATCTGTGATCTGTAATTAGTAATCTGTTGATTCGTTGATTCGTTGAGTCGTTGAGAAATCAATTCGCGTTAATCCGTGTAATTTGCGGTCTAAATCTGATCCCGATAGCTATCGGGACTGAAATCTGCAATCTCTCGTTATCCGGCTATCGCCTTCTCCCGAGACAAGCGCAATCTGAAATCTGAAATCCGAAATCTGCAATCAAAAACTCCACCTAAAATTGAATCAATTATTTGATTGTTAAATCAGAATATTTTGTACTTTTGCAGTCCGTTTTGAAAAATCACTACGTTATTAAAAATTAAACCTTTAACAGATGTTGAAAAACTATGAAACCGTTTTCATTATGACTCCCGTTTTGTCTGATGAACAGATGAAGGAAGCGGTTGGAAAATTTCAGAAGATGCTGAAAGACAAGGGGGCTGAGATAGTCCACGAAGATCACTGGGGATTGCGTAAAATGGCATATCCCATTCAAAAGAAGACTTCGGGATTTTATCACTTAATTGAATTCAAGGCCGAAGGACCGGTTATTGCTGAGGTGGAGGTTGCCTTTAAACGTGATGAGCGCATTCTGCGTTTTCTCACTGTGGCCCTCGACAAACACGCTGTGGCTTATAACGAAAAGAAACGCGTGAACAAAGCAGCCGCTGCTGCTGCCCCTGCTGAAGCGAAAGCCGAAGCTCAAGGTTAATTTTTAAATTCATTGGAACAATGGCAAATCAATCAAGTTCAGAAATAAAATATCTAACCCCGATAGCGGTTGATGTTAAGAAAAAGAAGTACTGTCGCTTTAAAAAGAGCGGAATAAAGTACATCGACTATAAAGATGCTGACTTTTTGATGAAGTTCGTTAATGAGCAGGGTAAAATTCTACCCCGCCGCTTAACCGGAACTTCTACCAAATATCAGCGTAAAGTTGCCCAGGCGGTAAAGAGGGCCCGCCATATCGCCCTGATGCCTTATGTTGCAGATTTACTTAAATAAGGAGGACGAAAACATGGACATTATTCTAACAAAAGATATCCCCAACCTTGGTTTCGCCACAGATGTGGTTAAGGTGCGCAATGGCTATGGCCGCAATTATCTTATCCCACAAGGTTTTGCTATTCCGGCTTCGGAATCCAACCTGAAAATGAACACCGAAACCCTTAAGCAAAAAGCCTTTAAGGCCGATAAGGTTAAGAAAGAGGCTGAAGCCATGATGCAGTTACTGGAAAACATCACGGTGAAAATTGGTGCCAAAGTAGCTTCTACAGGTAAGATTTTCGGTTCGGTAAATGCACTTCAGATTTCAGAAGCTCTTAAGGATCAGTTTAACTACGAGGTAGATCGCAAGAAGATTTTTATCGATGGCGATAACGTAAAAGAAGTTGGTGAATACAAAGCAAAAGTGATGCTTCATAAAGGAGTTACCGTTATGGTTAACTTTGAAGTATTTGCCGAATAGCTTTACTTTCTTTTCAAAATTTTTATTATCTTTAATCCCGGTTATATCCGGGATTTTTTTTGATTATGGCAAGTAAGAACCAGTTGAAGTGGGTTAAGAAACTGCATCAGCAGAAATACAGACAGCAGGAAGGGCTGTTTCTGGCCGAAGGTGTTAAGGTGGTTGATGAGTTGCTCCACAGCAAGCTGGAGGTAGTACATGTTTTCGCCACAGAAACCTGGATGGAAAATAATCCACAGTCTGAAAGGGAAGTTATAAAGGTTAGCCCAACGGAACTTGAAACCATCAGTACGCTTATGCAGCCCAATCAGGTGCTGGCGGTGGCGCGTATTCCTGAAACTTCCGATCCTGTGACCAATAAAAAAGGATGGAGTCTGTTGCTCGACAGGATCAGTGATCCGGGCAATATGGGTACCATCATCCGGGCTGCGGACTGGTTTGGATTTGACAACATTTTTATAGCTCAGCATTCCGCTGAAATCTGGAACCCGAAAGTTATTCAGGCAGCTATGGGATCGGTTTTCCGGATACCTGTTCAGGTTATAGATACGTTACAGTTTCTGGAATCCGTTAAAGGCCGGCAGCCCGTTTATGGCATGTTGCTGGATGGAATGCCCATTGAACAAATTCGGTTTACTGAGCCGGGCATTGTAATTATCGGTAATGAATCGAGGGGTATTTCTCCAGAGCTGCTGACACATATCTCTTACCGCATTACTATTCAGGGAGCTGTCCCGGACGGGCAGGGCAGGGCCGAATCTCTCAATGCTTCCCTGGCCACTGCCATCGTCTGCTATGAAATTAGCCGGCAAATAAATATTGGAAAGTAAACGAGGTACTTTCTCCGCCAAAACTCCATTCTTCCCTGCTTTATAAATCTTATTTTGTCCTGCATGCTCAGCAGGAATGTTTGAAATATTTAAGTGGATAAAAATGGCCGCTAATTGACTAAATAGTGTTAATTTTGCAACAATAAATGCGCCTCATTCGTTTTGATGATAAGGATGCATTCAATGAATTTGCTCCGTAAAATTTACTTGTCATGATACTAAAAGTTATATTGCTCGCCGTAATTATCGTAGGACTTTCCATTGCAGGAATAGCCATTAAAATGTTTGTTCAAAAAGGAGGAGAATTTAAAAAGTCATGTGGCAGTGTTGATCCGCATACGGGTAAGCGCATGGGCTGTAGTTGCGGCAAGACCGAAGGCGCTGCATGCGATAATTCCTGATAAATCTAAGAAATAATAGTCAGCAGGGAATAGTTGCTTTCCTATGGACTTTTCTGCTAACCCTGACTATAATACAAAACTATTGTTTTACCATCATTTTCTCCATTCCCTGACTTGTCCATGTTTTATACTCTCCTTTGGGAAGTGAATAAATAAAATGTGCCTCCAGCCCGGGGTGGGTTTTAAGAAATTCTATGGATTTCTCGAGGCCCATAACCATAAATGCTGTGGCATAGGCATCGGCAGTTATTCCATCAGAGGCGAGTACTGAAACACTAAGCAATGAATGCTTCACCGGATACCCGGTCTTAGGATCAATGGTGTGGGAATATCTGACACCATCCTTTATAAAAAATTTCCTGTAGTTGCCCGAAGTAGCCAGAGCGCTGTTGTTCAGCAATACGACGCTTTCTACAGAGCGTGCATCACCGGCATGTTCGGTAGGCTTTTCAATGCCAACCCTCCAATAACTTCCATCTGGTTTTGAGCCATGACCGACCACTTCGCCGCCTACATCCACCAGGTAATCTGTAATACCTTTGGATTTAAGCATATCACCTATCATATCAGCAGAATAGCCCTGTGCAATGGCATTATAATCAAGCATAGTGCCCGGGTTGGTTTTGACGATTTTTCGATTTACAAGTTTAACATTTTTATAATTAACCAGATGTAACAGGCTATCTATCAGGTTGGGATCAATTTTGGTACTATCGGTAAAACCAAAACCCCAGGCGTTGGTCAGGGGCATGGTGGTAATGTCGAATGCTCCGTCGGTTTGTTCTGAGACTTCGGTCGAAACATTAAAAACATACGTAAAGATATCGTCAGCCACCGCTGAAGTGTCGTTGTGGTTGAATCGCGAAATTATGGAATGAGGTATATAAATGGAAGCCGAAGTATCGAATTCCCTGAAGAAATCTTCAATTTCAGGCTGCAGATTGCGTCCCTGTTCATCAAAATAGGTAATTGCATAATACGTGCCCTGAGCCATGCCGATAAATGAGACTTCCTGTTTGTTCGATTTACATCCCCACAAGACAGGCGCCAGCAATAAAAGGTATATATATTTCATCATGGGATGGTTTAATTGTGAAGTCAGTGGAGTATCATTTAGGGTGAAAATCAAAAACTCCGACGAAGCCGGAGTTTTTGCGGTACCATTAACTTCCAAAATCGTCGAAGGCAATGTTTTCTTTGGGAACGCCGAGATTGTCGAGCATTTTGAACACGGCTGAGTTCATCATGGGAGGCCCGCAAAGATAGAACTCAATTTCCTCAGGTTCCGGATGCTTGCTCAGGTAATTGTCAAGCACCACCTGATGTATAAATCCGGTGTAACCGTTCCAGTTGTCTTCGGGCATGGGTTCACTTAGTGCGATATTAAACTGGAAATTTGGGAAGTTTTCTTCAATAGCCTTAAACTCATCATCATAAAAAACTTCCCGGGATGAACGGGCGCCATACCAATAGCTAACCTTACGGTTGGTTTTTTCGGTGTGGAAAAGGTGGAATATCTGTGAGCGAAGGGGTGCCATGCCCGCTCCACCTCCAATGTAAATCATTTCCTTATCGGTGTGCTTGATATGGAATTCACCGTATGGACCTGAAATCATCACCTTATCACCCGGCTTACGCGAGAAAACATAAGATGAACAGATGCCTGGGTTAACATTAATAAACTGGTTCTTGGCCCGGTCCCAGGGTGGGGTTGCAATGCGAATGTTAAGCATTACAATATTGCCTTCCGCGGGATGATTGGCCATGGAATATGCCCTGAAAATGGGTTCCGGATTTTTCATTTTCAAATCCCAAATCTTCAGTTTGTCCCAATCTTCACGGAATTTTTCCTCAACTTCTATATCTTTAAAATTAACCTCTACTTTGGGTACGTCTATCTGAATGTAGCCTCCCGATTGAAAATCGAGAATTTCACCTTCGGGCAGCCTGACTACAAATTCCTTGATAAAGGTGGCTACATTGCGGTTACTCACCACTTCACACTCCCATTTCTTGATACCGAAAATTTCTTTGGGGATGCCTATTTTCAGGTCGTTGCGTACCTTTACCTGGCAACCCAGACGCCAGTGGTTTTGTTGCTCCTTACGCGTGAAGTAACCTTTTTCGGTTGGCAGAATATCACCGGCACCTTCAAACACCTGGCACTTGCACATGGCACAGGTGCCCATGCCTCCACAGGCAGATGGCAGGTATATTTTGTTATTTGCCAGGGTCGTGAGCAGTGTTGATCCCGGATCAACCTTAATGACTTCCTCCTCGTTGATCGTGATGTCAACTTTCCCGGCTGGAGTTAATTTTTTTCGTACATACAACAGCACACTAACCAATAGAAGGATGATGGTAAGGAATACCACGATGCTGATTAGTATTATCATTTCGGTTCCCATAGGTGTAATTTTCTCAATTTAAAACTAAATGACTGATTACAGTTTAATGCCCATA
This sequence comes from Lentimicrobium sp., assembly GCA_034007585.1. Taxonomy (GTDB): domain Bacteria; phylum Bacteroidota; class Bacteroidia; order Bacteroidales; family Lentimicrobiaceae; genus Lentimicrobium. The sequence goes on from JAVEQP010000016.1 coordinate 22,486, forward strand.
AAACTCATAAAGGCAATGCCCATAAGGCCTGTAATGATAAAAGTGATGCCCAGGCCACGAAGGGGTTTAGGCACATTGGAGTACCTGATTTTCTCGCGGATAGCCGCTATGGCTACAATAGCCAGAAACCAGCCTATGCCGCTACCCAGGCCGAAAACGGTTGCCTCAGCAATAGTTTCGTAATCGCGCTCCTGCATAAAGAGGGAACCTCCCAGAATGGCGCAATTTACTGCGATTAAAGGAAGGAAAATTCCAAGTGAGGTGTAAAGGGTGGGTGAGAATTTTTCAATCACCATTTCCACCAATTGAACCATTGATGCAATTACAGCTATAAACATGATAAAGCTGAGGAAGCTAAGGTCCACATTGGCAAAACCTTCGCCCAGCCATGAAAGCGCACCCTGTTTTAGCAGGAAATTATCGATGAGGTAGTTGACAGGCACCGTGATGCCCAGTACAAAAATAACGGCAACCCCTAATCCCACAGAGGTTTGTACTGTTTTTGATACTGCCAGGTATGAGCACATGCCCAGGAAGTATGCAAAAATCATATTCTCAACAAAAATGGCCTTGACAAATATATTGATCAAATGTTCCATGGTTTTGCTATTTTTTTATTGACAATTAGTTATCTTCCTGCAAATCAGGATTTTTCGATCGTTGAACCCAGATAATGATACCCACTACTATAAGTGCAGCCGGCGGTAAAATCATCAATCCATTGTCAACATATCCGAATTCGTAGAAGCTTTCAGGTATTACCCGAAATCCGTATAAGGTGCCCGATCCTAACAGCTCTCTGAAGAAAGCCACAACGATGAGTATGAGTCCATATCCCAAACCGTTGCCAATGCCATCAATAAATGAGTCAACAGGTTTATTGGCCATGGCAAAAGCCTCCAGACGACCCATGATGATACAGTTGGTAATAATCAGTCCAACGAATACTGACAACTGTTTGCTCACATCATACATATAAGCTTTAAGTACCTGGTCAACAAGAATAACCAATGCAGCAATTACGACAAGTTGCACAATGATTCGGATACGCTGCGGAATGGTATTCCTTAATGAAGAGATGATAAGATTCGACATTGCGGTAACCGCTATTACTGAAATAGACATTACCACTGCCGGTTCTAACTTAACCGTGATGGCCAATGCTGAACATATGCCCAGAATCTGGACTGTAATGGGATTTTCTTTATTAAGCGGACCCAGTAACAGCTTTTTGGTTTTAGCTGAGAAAAAAGGTTCTCTTTCTGCTTTTGCTGTACTCATATGGTTTTTATTTTTTTAAAGTATGCAACGTAATTTCCAATGGAATTCTTAATCATGTCCGAAACACCATTACTGGTGATGGTGCCACCCGAAATGGCATCAACGCCATGGGTAGCGTCAATATTTGAACTGGCTACGCCGCCTTTTACGACAGCAATGGAAACAAATTCACCGTTATTGTTGAATATGGTCTTATTAAGGAATTCGTCTTCAAACTCTTTAGTTGAAATTTCGGCACCCAGGCCGGGGGTTTCCCCTTTGTGGCCATAAGTAGCTCCTTCCACTGTGTTCAAATCGTCCTTTAGGGCAATGTTGCCCCAAATCGGGCCCCACAATCCTGTTCCGTACATTGGAATAATATAGAGGGTATCGCCATCTTTTTGGCAGACAAAAAGAGGGTAAACCGGCTGAATGTTACTCTTCCCTGCGAGATATTCTTTTTTTACTTTAAGCTGGGCTTTTACGTCCACATCAAAAGCTCTGGTATCACCTTTTTCAAAACTGCCATTGCTATATACGCTCAACTCTTCGCCTTGCTCATTTATCAATACTTCGCGGGTGATGTGCTTTTTATACAGTTCTTCTGCATTGGCTGTAGTGGAAGGGATGTGGGCTGAACGCAATATGTCCTGAATCTTCTCGATTTTGACATTGCGTTCCTGGGCCGGCTGCAAAAGCAACGCGGCAGCAGAAAGTATGGCAGCCACCAGAATTACCATGATGGATGCATACTTAAAAATATAGGCATTACTATACATGTTTTCCTTGTTTTGTAAGTTCGTTTAAAATGTTCACCATCATCAGGCTTTAACCGGTTTGGGTATTCTCTTCAGCCTGCGCTTGATGTTGGCTTGTACCACGTAATGGTCGATGAGCGGGGCAAACACGTTCATAAGCAATATGGCCAGCATCATACCTTCAGGATAAGCCGGGTTCAACACCCGGATGAGTACGGCCATAATTCCCACAAGGAAACCAAAAATAAGCTTTCCCTTATTGGTTTGTGCCGCAGTAACCGGGTCGGTAGCCATATAAACGGTGCCAAAGGCAAAGCCACCGGTTATCAGATGAATGTAAACCGGCATTTCCATGTATGGATTAACCGCAAATACATTGAGCAGCCCGCCCATGAAAAGACCTCCTACAATCACGGACAACATAATACGTAAGCTTCCAACGCCCGTTATAATGAGAATGGCTGCACCAATAAGTATGGCCAGGGTTGATGTTTCACCTATAGATCCGGGTATAAATCCGAAAAACATATCGGAAATACTGTGTGAAAATTCAATGGCCTTGCCTGAGGAAACACTGGTGGCAGCTTCGGCCAGGGGAGTAGCTCCCGAGAAGGCATCAGCTTTCTCAGCTATCCAGACTTTGTCACCCGACATGCTGGCCGGATACGCAAAGAAAAGGAAAGCCCGTGCCGTTAAGGCAGGATTCAGGATATTCATACCGGTTCCGCCAAACACTTCTTTGCCAATAATTACAGCAAAAGCAGTGGCAATGGCTACCATCCATAAGGGAATATCAGGAGGCAGCACCAGGGGAATAAGCATTCCTGAAACAAGGAATCCTTCGTTTACTTCATGATGTCTGACCTGGGCAAAGGCAAACTCAATACCCAGTCCGACAACGTAGGATACGATGATGATGGGCAACACTTTACCCAGACCATAGAGTACCTTGTCCCAGAAGACAGCCGTTTCACCTAAGGAGGTGAAATGCTGAAATCCTACATTCCAGATACCAAACAACAATGCCGGAATAAGTGCGATAACCACAATTACCATGGTGCGTTTCATATCGTTGGCATCACGGATGTGGCTACCCTTCCGGGTAGTAGTATCCGGCACAAACAGGAAAGTTTCGAATGCATCGAAAGTTGAATGCAGTTTTTCGAACTTTCCGCCCTTCTGAAACTGGGGTTTCAATTTATCCAGGGTTCTTCTGAGCGCTTTCATTCAATAGAGATTAATTTTTATTTGTATTTTTTTTCAGTTGATGTCTTGCCTTAACTCATTTCTTTGCGCATCAATTCCAGTCCGGAACGAATAATGGTCTGTATCTCTGATTTTGATACATCCACAAACTCGCATAAGGCAAAATCTTCAGGTTCTACTTCGTAGATACCCAGATTCTCCATCAGGTCAATGTCTTCAAACAGAATGGCTTTAATCAACTGCATGGGATAAATGTCCATGGGCAGCACTTTTTCGTAAAGTCCCGTCATTACATAAGCCCGCTCCCCGCCGTGCATATTGCTGTCGAGCACGTATTTACGTCTGGGGCTGAGCCAGCTGAAAAAGGATCGTGAAATGCTGAACTTGTTTAATCCAGGCATTGCCCATCCCAAAAATTCATGCTGATCGCCTTCGGGAATCACTGTTATCATCGAATCGTAAAAGTTCAGGTAGTTATCGGGCCGGATGTGGGTACCGGTAAGCACATTGCCCGAAATGTAACGGTTGTTCCCTTCAATTACATTGCCTTTTAGTATTTCATAAACCGAAGCGCAACGATGGCTTTTGTAATAACCGGGTGTAATCACTTCTGAACCGGCAAGGGCAATAATAATTTCCGGATTGTAACGTCCCTGATTAAAAAGACGCCCAATAGCAATTACCTCCTGAACACCCACTACCCACACAACCTCTCCTTTATTTATTGGATCAAGGTGGTGAATCTGAATACCGGGATTTCCCGCAGGGTGGGGCCCGCTGAAGGTGTTGATGATAACATTTTTACATTGCAGGAATTCAGTTGCTTTGGTGGCAGTGCTGACATTCAGGTGGACTTTATTCTCGGAAATTCTGGCCAGCACATCAATGCCTGTTTGAAAATCTTTACCCTTACCCTGAATAATAAAGTCATAATCCGGTGCCAGTGGTGCTGTGTCAAACGCAGAAATGTGAATGGTTTTGGGCTTTACATCCGGATTGGCAACCACCCCATAAGGGCGTTGTCTGATCATGGTCCAAAGACCGCTGTCAAGCAGTTTGCCGATAAGTTCTTCGTTGCTCAGTCCGGCAGGAGAGGCAGCGCCAAAATCAATAAACTCATCCTTACCATCGGCTTCAATCTTAATTTCAAGCAAGAGTCGTTTGTCTCCGCGCTTAATCTCGGTGATGGTGCCGCTAACCGGAGAGGTATAGGTGATGTTGTCGCGGTATTTATCAATAAAAACAGGACTTCCCACTTTTACATGATCACCTTCCTTAACCTGCAGGCGGGGAAATACTCCGATAAAATCAGTGGGTTTCATCGCATACAAGCGGGGTGGTACCTCCTTTAGCGTTTTTTCGGCTTCTCCTTTGAGCCGGATATCCAAACCCCGGGATAATTTAATCGTTTTTGGCATAGTTATGGTAATTTCACACTTGCGTAATGATTCTGCAAAGATATTTAATTACGGACATAGTTAATTTTATACATTGAAAAATAAACTTGCCGTATTTAATTTGCAAAACTAATCAAAATCAACAAATGAGTATGCAAACATCGCTAATATTGATGAGTTTCTCTTATTGATGAGCTTGCAAAGCTTTGAATTGTTATTTTTGTAACAAAATCGACCAAAAAACAAGCCTATGTGCCGCATTGTTCACCCGTTTAGCGTCAAATTTATTTTTGTAGCGCTTATCTTCATTACCGCTAATTATGCTGTTGATGCTCAGGTTGAGCGTAAATCTCAGGATAATGAGGATTACTATGACGAAGGGTTTTTTAGATACGAGGATTTTATTTATGATGCTTCTATTGCTTCGGTATTGTTTCATCGGGATGGCTTTGAACTTTCAGGACCCATCATGCAGTTTAACAGCGATGAGCAGCTTCAGCTGAGTTTCGACCAACTGGATCAGGATTATCAGCTATGGCAATATACCGTTATTCATTGCGATGCACTCTGGAAACCTACCGATCTTTGGCAGAATGAGTATATAGCCGGCTTTACAGAAGGTTATATTCGCGATTACGCTTATTCCTTTAATACACTTCAGGAATTTACGCACTATGAACTGATTTTCCCCAACAATGAGTTTCAATTTACCCTGCCGGGGAACTATTTACTTAAGGTTTACCCGGATGGTGATGCAGACCATCCTGTAATTACGCGGCGTTTTATGGTGGTAGATCAGCGGGTTACCATTGAAGCACTTATAAAACAATCAAGTGTAGTGGATCAATACTTCACCCATCAGGAGGTGCAGTTCTCCGTGTTAAATCCTTCCTATCCCATACTGGATCCACGGGAGCTAAAGGTTGTTATCCTTCAGAATGACAGATGGGACAATGCCATCTGGGGCCTGGAACCGCTTATGCTGAGACACAATGAGATAGATTACCATTATACCGATGGCCGCAATGCTTTTGAAGGCGGCAATGAGTTTCGTTATTTTGATATCAAAAGTCTCAGGTACCATTCAGAGCGCGTTGCTGCAATAGAAAACCGGCGTGACGGCTATTTTGTTACACTGCTGCCAGACGCTGTGCGTGCTTTTAAACCCTACATTACCTATGGCGACATCAATGGAAAGCATCTGATCAAGACAGAAGATGCTCCCGATGTTAATATTGAAGGCGAATATGTATGGGTTGATTTTTTTCTGCCTTATCAGGCGCCTTTTGCCGATGGGGGAGTGTATATTATGGGCGACCTCACCTATTGGCAGTTCAGTGCCGTGGCCAATGCCCCGCAGGCTGCTTTTGGAAAAGCGCAGATGAAATATAATTTTGCGCGACAGGGATACGAAGCAAGGTTGTATCTTAAACAGGGTTATTACAATTATCTGTATGCCTTTCTGCCAAATGGTTCCACAAAAGCCGACCTGGCACGTTTGGAAGGGACGCACTACCAAACACGTAACCGTTACACCTTGCTGGTTTATTACCGGGAACAGGGCACCCGTTTCGATAGACTGATAGGCGTAGAGGTTGTAAATCAATAAAATTAAAAAAGCGGGACCAATCCCGCTTTTCGATTTTTAAACGCAGCAGTCATCAGATGCTTTCTGTTTCTACTATTTTAGCCAACAAATCTGTGTAAGGAAGGATGAGGTAAGGTTTGCCCTCAAACTCAATTTCGGTCCCGGTAAATTTGCGAAACAGTACCATGTCACCGGTGCCTATTTCACTGTTTTCAATCTGACCGGTAGCAATTACCTTTGCCATTTGCGGCTTTTCTTTTGCGGTATCGGGAATGATTATTCCTCCCGAAGTGCGTTGTTCACCCTTTTCCTGGCTCATGTCGAGCAATACATGCTGGTGTAATGGTTGTAATTCTTTCATTTTTAGCGAATTTTATCCGTTTATATTAAGCATACTGTTTAATCTGCCCTTGTCAAAACCAACAATCATCTGTCCATTGATCTCAGTCTGAGGTACACCGGTATGACCAGATTTCCTTACCAATTCCTGAGCCATATTTGGGTCAGCGGCCACGTTAATGTCAGTGAATTGGACTTTATGCTGACGCAGATAATTTTTCAGGGTAGTACACCAGGGGCAGGTGGGGGTGCTGTAAACCGTTACCGAAGGAGTAGTCTTTCCGGATGATGAGGCGTTGGATTGAAAAAGCTGATTCTCGATCAGGTTTTTATAGTAGGAAGCTGTCTGACATCCCTTTACAATGTTTTTGAGTTCACTTTTCTCGAAGACCAAAAATGAGGGAACTGTGTCAATTCCATAATATGGATGGATGTCGCGTACCTGCGTGGCATCGGCTTTCAGTATATTATCTTCTTTTAGGTCTGCAACGGCTTCATCAAGATAGGATTCGGCACAACCCGACGTGGCTGATCCCCCTTTATAAAGCAACAAAAAAGTGCGCTTATTTTCTGCAAGCGTGGATTTTAGTTCGCTCAAAGCATTTATTTCTTTTACTTTCATAATAGCTTTCGTTTTGTTGACAGAATTTTCAAATTCTGTGCCATACGGTTCCGGCGAAAGATGCACAATCCTTAAGATAGTGACAATTAAGCGATTTAAAGTTTAAAGGGCAAAATTGACTTTTTAAAGAACAGGACAAAATGGCAGGCTTTTTTGTGGAGGGACGTGGGTCGAGGGACGAGGGACGCTAAAAGGGACAAGGGGAAAGGGGGCACTTCGACTAGCTCAGTGACCAAAGTGGGGACAAGGGGACTTGACTAAAGACTAAAGACCAAAAGGGACGAAGAGAGGTGGAGAAGGGGTGAAAGGGAGAAAGGGAGAAAGGTGAAGGGGGAGAAATTACAGACTAACTTCCAACTTCTAACCTCTAACTTCTAACATCCAAAGACTAAACTTCTCATCTCTCACCTCTATAGACTAAATACCCAATTGAGCTTAGCGAAATCCCGAGAGCGTAGTGATTCGGGAGACCAAAATAATACCCAGAACCAGAGAATCCGGAACCCGGTACTTTCTACTTCTAACTTCTAACTTCCAACATCTAACTTCTATCTTCCCACCGCTCATAAACCTGAAACCTCCCAAAAGTAGCGGATGTAACGCCTGGCATTGAAATAAATAAAAACTTATTGCTTAGTTTTGTCGAAAATAGTTAAAATCTTAATTTGTAAATAAATATGCGGTACAATTTAGAGGATAAGCCCCGCTTATTACCCATGATTTTATATGGATTGCAATGGTGGATAGTAACGGTTCCGGCCTTAATTGTCCTGGGACTGGTACTGGCAAAACTTCATTTTGGCGCAGACAGCATTGCACAAGGTCTCTATATGCAGAAGTTGTTTGCCATATTGGGCTTTACGCTTTTGATTCAGATTTCTTTTGGCCATAAATTGCCGTTGGTGGTAGGTCCGGCATCTGTTTTACTTGTCGGTATTCTTGCTTCACTTTCATCAAGTATTCCGGCTATTTATACGGCCATAATGATTGGGGGGATTGCTATGGCCTTGATGGCTGCCGCCGGGATGCTTAAAATCTTGCAACGGTTGTTTACCACCCGGATTATTGTCACCATCATGTTTTTAATTCCCATTACCCTTACGCCTACCATATTAAATCTGAGCTTTAAAGATGCCTCTAATCCATTGTTTAATTTAGGATTTTTGCTGATTATTACTTTTTTGTTGATTGTTTTGAACCGAATGTTGAATGGCATCTGGAAATCAACCACGCTCATTTGGGGGATTATTCTGAGTTCGTTTTATCTCTATCAATTCCATTTAAATCCTGTGAAGGTACCCGTAGCGCCTGCCGATGCCGTTAGTGTAACTTATGGTTTATTTATCATTCCTGAGTTTGAATTCGGAGTTATTTTTTCATTTTTGTTTTGTGCCCTTGCTATTTTGATAGCAGAGGTGGGTTCCATTCAAGCCGTTGGAAAAATGATTGGTGCTGATCAAATGGAAGCACGCACAAAACGCGGTGTCTTTTTTAGCGGTATTTCCAGCGCCGTATCGGGTCTTGCAGGCGTAATTGGTTCCACTGACTTTTCATTGAGTCCGGGAATTATTGCGGCCACCCGCTGTGCATCGCGCTTCCCTTTTATTGTTAGCGGCATATTGTTGATTCTTTGTGCTTTCTTCCCTCCGCTTATTCAGATGCTTTTATTAATTCCCAATGTAGTTATGGGCGTGGTGTTGCTCTATGTTATGACCACCCAGTTTGCCGCAGGCTTTCAAATGTTGGTTCAGCAAAAAGCCGTAATCGGTTTTAATGATGGGGTTATCATCGGGATGCCCCTTATGGTTGCACTTTTAATCTCTTTTATTCCGGGTGAAGTAACCGCGCAAATACCTGTGATCATCAGGCCGCTTCTGGGCAATAGTCTGGTTATGGGGATTGTGGTGGTTCTGCTGATGGAGCACCTGATATTGCCAGCGAAAAAAGCATAATGAAGCATGAGCGTAAAGAAGGTGTATTGCATCAATAACTGAGGCAATTTTTAGTTGAGCCGGTTGAATTGAAATATGTTAAAGGCTTAAAAGACAGGACTAAATCGGATAGGCATGCATTGAAAAAACTGGAACTTTTCGAAAGAAGATTTCTATAACTTTTCAAAATATTCGGGGACATTCCGGTTTTCTTTTCCAAACAATTCTCTTGAATCCTTTGAAAATAGCTTCATTTTTGAAAGTGAAGCCGAATCCATTGTGGTGTCGTTTTCAAATTGGGTCACCGGAAGAATGTAATATTGTTTTTTGCCTTCCTCAAAAGGTGTATGTACCCAGGTGAGGTGATAATGCGGGTCAGAAACCCTATAGCCACTCCAGTCCTTCGATAAAGTAAAGCTAACCATAGCTCCACCATCGCGAAAGCGATCGCGCTGATTGGATACATAATTTCCCAGGGAATACACAATAAGTTGACCATTGGTTGAGTCGGAAGGCTGGAAGTATTCCATGCGTTGTAATACATGAGGATGAGATCCAATTACCACATCTGCTCCAAGCGTAAAAGCAAGCTGAGCCATCTCTTCCTGTGTGCGGCTGGGATGGCTCTGATACTCCTGACCCCAATGAAAATAAACGATGATAAAGTCAATGCCGGGTTTTCGGGCCGCTTTTAAATCGCTTTCAAGCCGGGCGGAATCAATCAGATTCACCATGGCAGGATAATGAAAAGGCAGGCCATTGGTGCCATAGGTGTAGTTAAATAATGCGATGTTAATATCATTCTTTTGAATAATCAAGGGATGGTTTTTCTTGAAATCAAGGCTGTCGGTAAAAGTCCCGGTATGCGGAATGCCATAGCTTTCCAGTGTTTCCACGGTGCGGATAATGCCTTTATCACCCCGGTCGCAGGAGTGGTTGTTTGCAGTACACAAAACATCAAAACCGGCATCCTTTACTGCCATCGCAAGTTCGTCGGGAGCACTAAATTGGGGATAGCCGGTAAAAGGTGTTCCCGCAAGGGTAACTTCAAGATTGGCAACAGCCAGGTCGAAGCTGCTGATAATGGGCTTTACATATTTGAATACCAGAGTATAATCATAAGTGGAATCATTGATTTTGGCAGCAGCTATTTGTGGCGTATGCTGCATGATGTCACCGGCAAACAGCACAGTTACTGCCGTTGAATCGGGAGCATTGTGCGGTTCTGCCAGTAAAAGCTCACCCGAAGACTGTGCCCCAACCAAAATACCGAAAGCCAGCAGGTATTTAAAATAATCCACCATAATTTTCATAGCTAATAATTATATTGTAAACCAATACTCCCCCAAAAATGATGCCGCCCCCCTTTAAACTCTCTGCCAAGATAATGTTGGGTAAGGTTAATTTGAAAAGACCCATATCCCGCAAACAGGCCCAGGTAAGCTTGCGGAACAATACGTTGAATCTCATTTGGTTTCAGGGTAAACACATTGTCGTGGTTAAATAGTCCGCCCTGAAGTGTGGCATCATACCCGACCATATGTAGCGACAGGCCGGTATTCGCTCCATACTTCCATCCATGGCGGGCAGGCGTATCTATAGATTGCTGACCTGCAGAGTGATCGAGACTTCCAAGACGAATGTCTAAACGGCCAGATGCCTGAGTATATAAAGTTCCCAGACTTACCTCAGTGCCCGCATACATTTCAACGGAAGGTCGGTTTATCAACCGATGACTGCAATTGATGCTGTAATCCAGCACCAGATCGTTGCTGATCTGCGTTTCCCAGCCCAGGGGTGCATCATTGCCCGGCAGCGTAGTATGCACAGACTGTTGAAGTAACTGCCCCAGTGCAGCATCGCCAATTACCCCTATTTTTATAGAGGAGCTAATTTTGTATGAAGCATTGGCATTAAGGGCCACTTGTGAGTAATTTAAAAATAATGTGGAGGCGTAAGGCCTGTCGTTGCGCAGTTGTGGAGGATTCTTGGTCGTATATGGCGTAAACATGCCATGATGTAGTGAAAGTGAGGAAGCTGTCGATCCATTGTCTGGCCCCACCGGCATCAGTTTGTTGATAACGAGTGTGCTTATAGCGGGAGTTGATATGCCAATTACAATACCGTTGGTGTAATACCGGTCGGTGTTGCAAAATATATCGTTGTCGAATTGTAGCCAGATTCGTCGCTCTGAACTAATGTAACTAATGGAAAGTTGCTGGCTGTCGATTCTGGCAGCGGAAATTTTAAGTCGTTCGCCTGGTAACAGCGCAATTCTACGAGAAGCTGGCAGCAGATTTAGCAGGCTGTTTTTTCTGCGAGGGATATTTCTTATTTCCGCAGTATCTGCGGATTTAAAGGAAAAGTCGTTGGTGTTGATGGCATTAGCTGCAACTCTTTTTGCAGAAATGTCCACAGAATCAGATTTGGAAAAATGACTAAGTGTGCGTTCGGGAAGAACAATGATGGGGCTGGCATCGCGGCTTTTGGCGACAGGTATGGCAGTATCAGGGGTTTGCTGACACGAAAATGTGACAAATACAGCACCTAAAGCCAGTATGTTAAAAATCGCGCGCATCATTATATAAATGGAAAAGTAGCACTTATGTAACCGGTAAAAATAAGAAAATTACCCGAATACGGATCCTTTGAATTCGTAAAGAATCAGGATTATACTTTCACCCGGGCTTAAATATTGGGCGCATTTCCTGTTGGATAGGTAACGTGGCTATCGCGCAATAGTAAAGCGTTCTGTCAATATCTGCCTGCCATTTTCAATAACCAGTATATAAGTTCCGGGATCTAGCGTCCTTATAGGCAGTTGCAGATGATCCCCTGAAAAGGATTGAACGGTAAGTACGGGTTTTCCTGCGGTGTTATAAACCTTTACCTTAACATTCCTGACCGTTTGGTCCAGTCGCACATTCAGAAGGTTGTTGGCCGGAATAGGATAGAGGGTTATATTGTTTTGCTGATCCGGTGCGGGTAGTAGCTCATTGTGTACAAATACCGGTTGGCCGGAATAAGCAAAACCTGTCAGGGTTGTATCTACGGAATAGCCGTTAATTTTAATATAGAACGGACTTCCGGCTTCAATACCGGTATGATTCCATACCCAGGTGGTATCCATAATTCCCTGTGCCACAGTATTATAGTTTAAGCTGTCATTCACACTGATCCAGATATCATACTTCACCGGACGACCTTCATCCGGGTTGAGTAGTTGCCAGGTAATAGCGGTTTGATCGCTTCGTGTTACACCGGGAATTGGACTTGTCAGTTGTATTTGAGGATGTTCGTAGGAATGCAACAGCTCAGCAAACCCTGAACCGCTAACCGGTGTATTGCCCACCATTCCTTCAACGGTCATCACTCCTTCATAAAAGCGGAACGGTAAAAATACTTCCTGGTTATTATGAATGGTAGTGAAAATCAAATCAATACTATCATAAACAAAATGAAATTGTTTGCCATAGCATTTCAGGGAATCTTCCATAAATACATAATGGGTGCGATCCAGCGTAAAGTCGGATGCTGAAAAAGAGGTGCTGTCATTTACCCAGGTACTAAAATGCCGGTAATCCGAATTTTCAGGAATGGTATTGTCTGCTGTAAATAAGTTATAGATGTTAAGGTCCATTCCATTGGATAGTTGTAACGAAAACCATTCATACTGCTCCGCTGTACTGGGATTGAAATTTCCGTACTGGTGATCTATCCAGCAGGTTCCGGTAACAGTTTCTGTTGTGCCATTAAGGGTAAGGGTGCCTTCAGCCAAAATTTGGGTGAGTGAGTAGTAATAAGAATAGCTGTTTCCCCCCTGGTGGCAATAGCCGGTATCAGCTATCAAAAGCGGACTCTTCTGGCTTGCCAGGTTCAATTGCAGGCTGCCCGATGCTGAGAGGGCGGAAAGTACATACTCAAATGGGACCAAATCTCCTTCGCCATCAAGAAGGGTAGTCCAGCTTTCACTGTTGCCTCCATACACTGCAGCCTGAATGTTGAGGTGATCTTCTGCTATGGTTGGATAAAGGCAAGGGAGGGTTTCCGGGAAAAATTCGCCGGTATTTTCATCCGCAAGGTTAAAAATACGAAAACCATCGAAGCCGAACATCGGCACATGGAAATAAGAAATCATGAAAGAATAATCTTTACCGGTTGTCTCACCGGTGAGCGTACCATTAATATACCACCACTCCACAGGTTCTTCGGGATGAAAGCCTTCATCGCCCGGAAAGCTGACTAAGCTTCCTTCGGGTTGATATGGATAAACTTTCCAGGATTGAGCCTGAGTATTTAGAATCAGGCCTGAAAAAAGCAGAAGTAATAGCAGACGCATGGTGATTAGATTGGTTATGTAGGATAAACATTACAAATCAGGCATTTGTTTGGAGAAGATATTTTCACCTTCAGAATTGCTAAAATATAAGGGGTTGAAATTTAGAAAGCTGTTCGTAAAATAGATTCAGGAGGCTTAAAAACCCGGTTCACCATTCAGCTTGTGGCGAAAAGCCCGGAACATTATTTAATTTGGATGGTTTTCAGGATGCGTATAGCTGCTTCGAGCATTTCATCGGTAAAATCAAGATGCGTAACCAGGCGGATGGATTGTTTGTCGAAATCCATACACAACAATCCCTCTGAAGCCAGTTTCTTCACCACATCAGCAGCCAAAAGTCCCGGACGCGTTTTAAAGATCAAAATGTTCGTGTCCACCGGCAATACCTCATCTACCCAATTTAATTCCTTAAGGGTTTCCGCCATGACTTTAGCTTTGCGATGATCTTCATTCAGCCGCTCCACATTATGATCGAGGGCATAAATTGCTGCAGCAGCAAGGTAGCCGGCCTGACGCATGCCTCCGCCAAATATCTTTCGGACACGACGAGCCTTATAGATGAAATCCTTTGATCCCAGCAAAACAGAGCCCACCGGAGCACCCAGGCCTTTGGAAAAACAAACAGATATGCTATCGAATATTTTCCCATAATCTGCCGGGCTTTGTTCGGTTACCGCCAGGGCGTTGAAAATGCGTGCACCATCCAGATGATAAGTAAGCTTATGTTTTTGCGCTGCTTGGCCTATTTTCAACAATTCATTGAAGTCATAAACAGCACCTCCTCCCTTGTTCATGGTATTTTCAACGGCCACCATGGTGGTCAGTGGCCGGTGTACATCATCGGCGGGATTGATGTGATTTTCCACATCCTCAGCGGAAATCATGCCGCGTTCACCTTCGAGCAAACATACCGAAACGCCTGAATTGCGCATCATACCGCCACCTTCGTAGTAATACAGGTGTGAAAGCTTATGCAGAATTACCTCATCACCCGGACGGGTATGTACATTTACGGCTATCTGGTTGGTCATGGTGCCCGACGCGCAAAACAGTCCGGCTTCCATACCGAAAAGAACAGCCGCCTTTTCTTCGAGTTCATTGATGGTGGGGTCTTCTTCAAATACATCATCGCCAACCTTAGCCAGAAACATGGCTTGCATCATAGCCGGCGTGGGGCGGGTAACCGTATCGCTGCGGAGATCTATTTTCATAGCGTATTTTTGTTGCAAAAGTAGGCAAAGGGATTCAAGGATTCAAGAATTTGCTTTGCTGAAAATCCTTCAACCCAAAAATACGACCTGTGAAGCGATCTCTAATTTTACCAGGAATAATCACATTCCCGCCATAATTTCCGTTCCTGCTCAAGGGTGAGTGCTGCTGCTTCTGTGGGAGTGTATGCTTCCGATGTTTTCTTATACATGCAATCGCAATGGTCTTCAGCCACGGCATCTGTTACGCCCTTATCAACAAGCATTTGGACACATTCTGTTTTCCATTGTTTCTCCTGATCCGCCGTCCAGGTGTTAGATTTTGAGTTGGAATTACATGCAGATAGTAACAATAGGACAATAACCGAAATTGCTGAAAGTAGAGTTTTCATAATGTTTTTTTTACTGATGTTTTATTTGTGTATTAACAAATAAAAAAGGCTTGTGTTCTTTGAGATTGGTTTAGGATTTTGTATAAAGCTTAGTTTAACCACTTTGTAAATCATTGCTTCTAGTGCAGAATCCGTCTCCTCCCTATGAATAGGGAGGGCTGGGGAGGGTAAAAGTACTGAACTGCATTATTTACCCCCTCTAACTCCCCCTATGGATAGGGGGAGGACCTAACCGGTTAAAGTTAAGATGAATACTGATGTTTTTAGATGCAGAATCCGCTCCCTTCCTATTCATAGGGAAGGCTTTGGAGGATAAGGGTATTCGGTCCTAACAGATTTGAAGAAAACCTGTCAGGACAGCTTATTCAACGACTCAACCAATAAACCAATAAACAAATCAACCATTTTTTACCCTCTCTAACTCCCCCTATGGATATGGAAAGAGCCTAAAGAACAGAGAACTTTCCTTTCATTAAACCTGATTTTTCTCCGTTTATCAGTTTCCCGAAGCAAACTGACCTATACAGAGAATGTGTAACAGAAATGTTTTCAATACTATACATGTATGATTGAAGACTACTACTTCTTTCATAAATATTTAAATCATTTTCTTAAAATAGACCCTAAGGGTACTTTCCTGGTGTTTCAATTCATTTTACCCGTAATTTCAGAAATGTCAAATTTGCCATCAATATCCTGGATTTCAATTTTCCCCTGTAAGATATCAAAAAAGAAGTTTTTGATTTTTCCCATGGTGAGTGTTGCTTGTTCGCCTTTTGCATCCAAACCCAGATCATAGGTCTTTAATAATTGAGAACCCAGGCTGGCCGCTGTGAGTAAAAAGTGATTCTGAAGTTTATCCATATCAAGCAGATCGGCAGCCAATACTTTACCTACAACAGTATAGCTGCGTAAGGTTTTTTGGGTTTCCTCATTTGTCAAGGTTGTTTTTACCTCATCTGTCTCAATTTTTACCTCAATTTTACCTGAATTTGGTGTTTGCCCCAGGCCTTTGTATAATGAGCCTAAGTCAGCGAGACTCAGATTATATAATCTGGTGCCTGGAACCGTAATAATTTTCTCTATTGAAAATGCACTGGGAAGCAATAAGTAAACCATTTGTGCTGCTTTTATAGAAGGTGCATTGAATGTACCCACTATCGAATTTGTCAGGTCAATCGTTTGAGTTGAAAATACGCCGCCAATAACTACACAATTTTCAAGGATAATTTCATCGGCATAGATGCTTCCGGCAACAAATGCATTGTATAATGTTACGCTTTTAGCATTTATGTCAGAATGAAATATCAGGTTGCAGTTTTGCGCCCTCGAGACTATAGAGTTTGCTGAGCCGACACTTTTCTTAAAAGAGATATTACCCTTTGCTTCACTGTTGATGTATAGCTCAAGTTGGGTGAAAACAGCTCCCTGTATCTCTGAATCACCTTGTTGAATTTCCAGTTTATGTGCATACACCGGGCCTTCTATTAAGGTGCTGCCCTGTATGGTAATTGTCCTGTTTAGCTCATCAATTTTTTCAGGGAGAATGGAGCCTTTAACCAGGTTGTCCTTAAGCAGGATATTGGTTTCGTTGAATCGAAGTTCTTTTAATTCTTTCATGATTTTATGTGTTAATTTTTTTGAACGTCAAAGATATTTACTGAACCCAGATTTGCAATTTTCTGGATCATTTCTTTCACTCTAACCGAATGTTGATCTCCTTTTGAATAGGATTTGTTTAATTCCGAATTAAAATATATCCTTAATTTATCATGATATTCATTCGGAATAATGTTCCAGGTATTTCTTTTTTCAGAAAACTGCTTGATAAGCCCGTTTCTTATTGAAACATCCTGCAAAGTAGTTATAAATGAAGATGTAAAAAGAACCTTTCCAATTTTATCCCCAGCCTTTGTTTCAAAAAAGCACACCGGGGCAAACTGAGTGGTTTCTATACTTTCATTCAACATGCATTTTTGGACTGTACTGCTCAATTTTTTCTGTTGCCAAAGAAATGTTTTTGCTTTATTAATGGTATCGAAAGCCCGCTTTTTCGCAATTGAAGCACATATTTTTGATTGTAATTCCCCGCTTTCTTTACCGAAAATCCCAACAATACTAACTAAGTCATTCTCAGAAGTCCTGTTTCCCTGGTGGTCCAGTTCTTTTTTAAATACAAAAGCAGGTCTGTCCAATTCATACACCCTATTGGAGAGCTCGTGATTCAAGTCATCAAATATTTTTACATACCGACCCGAAATTCTTAGAAAGTCACTCTCCATTTGTTTTTTCTTAGACAGGCATTCGTCAGACAGACTTTTCAAATGCATAAGATGTGCATCAATGCTTTGCACAAGTTCCGCAATCTGTTGACTTATTTCTGAACGGATATAGTCAAAAAAACCTGTAATGATTGTTTCTCCAACCTTCTTTGAGTTTTGATCAATAGAGACCAATTGCGCAGCTTCTGTTGCCACAACAGCACCCGTGAGTAGGTTAACGTTGTTATTGCAATGCGCAACGCTATCGTCGAAAGGGACCGTGTCAACATCAATATTAACATTAACAGGCACCTCCTCAGTATAGTGAACCGTAGCAGAGGTTGTTCCTCCGTTTTGTGATGCAGGATATGATACAGAAACGGTTTTGGAACCACTCACCGTGATAATTTCCCTATAACTTCTGGTGTAACTCATATCTTTATCATTTAAATGGTTTGGTAATTGGCCGATAAAAACAGTTTCATGGCTGTGTCTTTAATCCGCTGCGATTTTGAAGAGGAGGTGATGAGTTGGATGAAATCGCTTTTTACGTCTGGATTAGGCATGGTTTGTTTCCATTCAATATTCTGAAGTTCAGTATATACTGCATTACGGATTGCTGATTTTGCCACGTTATCCAATTCAGCACTTGTGACCGAAATTTCGATGTTGCTATCCGCTTTATCCCGGTTACATTCGCAAATTACTATTGGAATATATACGGTTGCTGTTCCTGTGTATCTGCTATCATTAATTAATATCAGATCAGTAAGTTTCTTCTGATTATTCATCTCAAATAAGAAACTTCTCATGGATTTAATAGCATCCCAGCCACGATACTTTACATTCGAAGCCACTATTTTTTGACTTGCTGATAAAGATTCAAGTTGAACAATCGGAATGGAAGCAGTGAGATATTTAACCCTGTTTGAGGCCTTATCCACCTCTTTTACTGCAAAATCGATAGTGGGTTTGTCCAATTCAAAAACACGTTGCCTGAGGTTTGCATTTAATCCATTGAAAAGTTTAATATACCTCCCTGCAATCATATTATAATCCTTTTGCATACGGGTTTTAATACTAAGGAGCGCACTTTTTTGTTGAACCAATTGCATCAAATGAGAGTCAACATCGCTTTTATATTTAGCCGCCTTTTGAGATATTTGAGATCGTATCAATGAATAAAAACCTTTAGTCACGTTGTCGCAAACGTGATTGGCTGCGTTTTCTTCAGCGATGATAACCGCAGTTTGCATTGCCACAACGGCCCCGGTAGTTCCGTTTACATGTCGCGAAACGCTGGTCATTTCCTGGGCCATTGGCCTTGTGTCCACTGTATAGTTAAATGTTGCCATAATGAAGAGGTCTTAAGTGATGATTTATAAAATTTCAAATTTATCCTGGTTGCCAGCTTCAACAACCCCCTCCCAATCTGAAATTTTCCACTTCTCAATCCTGCCTGTCTTTATAACCCTGACGAGAATCTCATCTTCGCTTAGAGTCTCTTTTATAGAAGCAATTTGTGCCCCTTCATCCTGATTCTCCTCATCAATTATCTCATCTTCGTCTGTTTCAGTTTCTTCTTGTGCTTCAAGGATTGAGTATATGGCTTCCTCTTTGTCAAATTCGTCCATGGGCGCAAAATCCCATTTATCTAGCAAGTCAACAATTTCTTCATCTGTCATTTCGTAGAGTTCTTCTTTGCTAAAAATTGGCATTAGGACTTTTTCTCTTTGCTCTGATGTATCCTCAACTTCAAAACCCCCTGTCTCTTCCGAATTGTCTTTTTCATCAATTGAGCTTTTACTTTCAGCATCCGCATTATTATCTGTGGTCTGATTGTTAACTTCATCTATATCCGCTTCGGCAATACCATCATCCAAATCTATCTCACCGCTTACATTATCTTCAGGCGGTGCTTCATCTTCATATGCAGAAGCGTTCTCTATTGGTATGGGTGCCTCTAATGTTGCTTTTTCCTCCGACAAATGGGTATTGGATGTTATATCATCATCCAATTCTTTCAATGTGTTTTTGGCTATAACCGGAAGATTAAGTGATATATGCTCAAAGGTAAGGTCTTCAACACTTGGGGTTGGTGGCAAATCGGAAATTTTTGCAAACAATGGATTAACAGAAATAAGTGGCTTCCGTCTTGGTTCAAGGTCATGAACATCGTGCGCAGCAACTGCGGTGTCTCTTGAATTACCATCGCGCAACAGCGCATCATAATAATCAATATGCTCAAACTTTACTGCCTTGAGCTCAATGTCTTCTTTCAGCCGATCCATGTAATTCTCAAACTCAAGTTGAACATTCTGGAATTCTTTTGATTGCAATTCAAACGAAGCAAAAGTTTCAGCCGTATTTTCAATGGCCGTTACTACTGTTGAATCAAGCGAGCCACCGGATTGGGACATGCTATCCTCGGTTTTTTTCAGTGAGTTCAAGGTGTTATAGGCAGCCACATAGTCCCTTAGGCTGGCGCGCATCAGATTGATCAGATTAGCGCTTTCTGCGCGATTCCTACCATAGAAATCTTCTGTATCCTGATGCCATTTGTTGAGGTAATTGATTTTTTGATCTTTTATGTGGTTGTAAATTTTCAAGCGTTCGATCCTAGTTTCGTTCATCAGATTTTGTACAATAGGTGCTACGATCTCCTCGTGTATTTGGTGAACTCCAAATGGAAAGTTGGTTGTGCTGCCATCTTCGGCGGTCCACATTCCTGATATGAGGTTAAATTTTACCTTTGAGCTATCTTTCAATTGAAAAGGCACATAGTCAGAAACGGCATCCCCGTAATTGAAGTCTTCATTTCTGATCCTTTCAATTTCGGACGATTCGAGTATAGGGGAATAATGGTTATAAGGTGATTTTAAAATTTTGTAGAGAACCTTATTTGATTCAAAAATGACTTTATCAGTTGATGCAATTTTTAAAGCAGATATAGCCTGAACAGAAGTTGCCATTCTCACCATTAAATCCTTTAAAACATCCTCGAATTGAGCTGTACGGCTCGATAAGGAGTCCTTAAGTTTGTTCAATTCCTGAAATTTAGCTATCTGTTCTTTGTATTTTGTCGTATCGAATACCTTGAAAACCGGTAATCCTTCAGAAATATCATTGGTAGCATATTCTTTAATAAAATCCAAATAGCTGCTTTCATTGGATACCAAAGGT
Source organism: Lentimicrobium sp. (assembly GCA_034007585.1). Lineage (GTDB taxonomy): Bacteria > Bacteroidota > Bacteroidia > Bacteroidales > Lentimicrobiaceae > Lentimicrobium. The sequence goes on from JAVEQP010000016.1 coordinate 42,970, forward strand.
AAATCAACGGAAGTCACATCCAAATCGCCCATACAGTATGAAATTGTCCTCAATGAACGCTCGAGTTTGCCAAAATAATCATGCTGGTTTAAGTGCTGCATTGACCGGGAATAGTGATGTGTTTCAATCTCTTCAACATCATCTGAGCCTTCAATAATGGGAGCTTCTGTTGAAAGTTCCTCTAATTCGGCTATAGTTTGAATCAGTAAATCATTTTGCCTTGACAACTGCAATTTAACTTCTGATTCGCCTACCATGCCAGTATGGTCGATTATGAAACTTTTATTTTCATATTTAATCTGATCGGCAATAGGAACATAAGCAACTCCAAGTTTACTAACTTTGTAGTCACGGAATATCTCAGCATGTATTCGTCCAAATTCAGCTATTCTGCCCTTTATGGATTCAACCTCCAATCTGGTCTTTTTCAATTTACCCTGAAACCAAAGCTTTATCCTCGTCCAAAAACTCGATAATAGATTTTCTATCATCTTTTTATCTTCTTCAAGGCCTGCGATTTCTTTTTCAACGCGTTCCTCTTCTTGAACTATTTTTTCAGCCATTTGCTGATAATAGTCGAATAATATCTTCGCCTGATCCTGATAGATATTAATCGATTCCGGGAAAATTTTACCTTTCATGCTGCTGAGATTAAGGTTTATATTAATTTGAATAAATGTGTTTTCTATCGTTATATATCCTTTCGCAATTTCTGATGTTATTGTTAACTTCATCCATATCGAGAGGTGAACCTGCAATGCTATCCTTCAGGATCTTTATTCCTTCAACAAATTTCTTTTCGAGCCCGGTAGCTTCGTTGGTATTGCAAGGTGAAAGAAACCTCAGGTTTCCCTGAAGGTTAATTATTTTTGATGTGATTTCCACAGGGATATCCTTCATGGTATCCAACTTTAATTGTAATTCCTTTGTGGCATTCCTCATATCATCGAGGCTTCCAGTTACCTGCTTTTCTTTTATATGTACATCTTTAACTTTATTTGATGAAGAAATAACCATATAAAAGCCGAAAACCAATAAAAAAACCAGCCCTCCATGAAGCAGTAATTGACTAATAAAATCTATTGACCAAATGGTGTTGAACGCAAACATTAAACCAATCGCCAATAGGGTGTAGAAAAAGGTAAAAACCCACCTCACTCCTATTGATCCGATTGACTTTTGATACTTATCTTTCAAATTAATCCACGGTATAATTAAATCAATAAACATTACCCCATAGATAATTGAAGACACCACAATATTTAAAGTCAGTATTTCGGTATGCAGCTTCTTTCCAAAATAAAGGAAACTTAAAATAATCAGTGCTTCACCAAACAGAATGAGCATAAATGAAATAACATTCTTCGTATTCATATTATTTGTTTTAAGGTTAGCGTTTGTGGCCACATTTTGGGCAAAATTTCACTGTAGGTGTCAATGCAGCACCACATCTGGAGCAAGCATCTTCATTTTGTTGCTTTCCGCAATTGGTGCAAAATGTGCTGCCAGCTGCCAGTTGTGCATTGCAATGCGGGCATAAGCTGATTTCATTTTGCAATTGAATTCCACAGCTCACACAACGCCTGGCAGTTTTGTCGTTGTCGGTGCCACAGTTGGGGCATGGGTTATATGGATCACCACAATGTGGGCAAAAGCGATGGGAATTGGAAAACTTTTTGGCACAATTTGAGCAGTAAACCTCCTTGACTTTGTTTGCCTGTGTGGCGGCATCCCCCTGCTGCGGCTGGTTTGTTCCGCCGAAAGAAGGCTGGTTGTATTGAGGTTGCATCACACCACCGGCACCACCCAAACCACCCATCATGCCGGTTGCTATAACTGCACCCATTATTCCGGAATTACTACCCGACAGTCCTTCTACCGCATCTTTTGCAACATCAAATGCCTTTTCCTGTTGCCAGGTATAACCGCCAATTGATTGTGCACTTTGTCGGGATATAGCATCTAAAACTCTCTTGCCAACATCAGTGGAACTATCTACTTCAATATTTGCAACATAAAATTTGGTGAGTTCAAATCCGAGGTTTTCCCAAAACGGAAGCATGATTAATTTGAGGTGTTCCGATATATTGTCAAGATGAGCGGAAATCTGCTTTAGGCCAATTTTGTTTTTAATCATAAACTGTAAAATGGTGGATTTCGTTTTGGTTGAAAATTCACCATAAAATTGTTCGGTTAGATCAACTTGGTCAAATGAATTTTTGGGTCCGACAATTTTAATGAGAAATCTTTCAGCATCCCTGATTTTCAAGCCGTATTTCCCTGTTGCAATAAGCGGTATGCCGGTGTTATAGTCAGCATCATGAATATCCATTCTGTCGATAGACCAATCAATATTATACGGTTGTAATTTATTCACGAACCATACCTCTGCAGTAAAAGGGTTTTTATTGCCAAATGGCAATCCATAAAGAATTCTTAATACCGGAAGGTTTTCAGTATTCAAGGTGTGCTTGCCTGGCCCGAATTTTCCTATAATTTGTCCTTTTGAAAACAAGATAGCCTCTTGTGATTCCTGTACAATAAGTTGTGTAAAAGTGCTGAGGTTTGTCTCAGGGAATCTAAAAGCATAGATGGTTTGATTGCCTTGTGGTGCCCAACGGACCAGATCAATTATTGCCATATTGAAAGTTTTACAGTTTATACTTGTGATTCTTCTCTGGTAAAATCGTTTTAAAAAATGATACTTGTTTATTGAAAAACGCGAAATAGAATACCAAAAGGCATTTATTTACGCATTGTAGAAAAGTATAAAAACAAGAGCAGGGGCTGGAAAAAACAAGATGCTCCGGGTTGGCTGGAGAAGTCGGCAATTTCAATTACTGATCTGCAAACTTTTTTCATGATTGTCAAGTGTTATCCTATTCAATCAAACAGTATTTAACGCATTGAATAATAGCGATTTGCAAATGCAATCGCCAGCGCGACTATTCTTTAGGTTATAAAAACATCGCTAATAGCGACTGCTAATATAAAAAGAAATTAAATAATAAACATTCTATCTGTACTTTTTTTTAATCAGATGCGATTTTTATCCTTCAAAGCATCAAAAGATCACGTCCAGATTTTACTAATTGCATAATTGATGAAATAAAAATCATGTCTGTGTTATGATATTGTATGAAAACGTCTTAATGATCTAATTGCGGCCATACTCATTTTAGCTAATTCCGACTTTGTAGTCCTTCCATTCAACCCATCCCACATATTGTTGCTATTTTTGCAGAAATTTAGCTTCAGAATGACAAAAAGGCAACGTAAAAAAGAGGACATCATCAGGGAATCGCATGAGCGGAGCAGTAAGTATGGTATTAA
>JAVEQP010000113.1:0-10119 GCA_034007585.1 Lentimicrobium sp.
CAAATGTTTAAACAGAAAAATAACTTTAGATATCGTCAATGCAACAACAAAAAAAGGGCCACCTTCCGGCAACCCTTTTTATTATCACATGATTTCTGATTTATTTCTCAGAATTGTACATCAACTGAATTTCAGCTTCTGACAGTGGTTTGTGGAAAATGCGCACATCGTCCATTAATCCTTTAAAGTGATTGGCATCCGGGAAGTCATAACCACCCCAGGGTTCGTTGTCCCAAAGTGTGCCGCCGCGTGACTGCACAAAGCCAAAAGCGAGTTCAGGCAGTGTTTCTGGAGGTGTACCGTTATACTTCAGGCCGGTAATTCCACGCTCGGGATATGGATTTCCATCATCATCGTACCACAGATTGTGATCCTGGGCAATTACTTTTTCACCATTCAGGAACATGCTGCGAATTTTAGTTACGCTATTGTAAACATACACTATATGGAACCATTTATCCATAAGAATATCGGGTAATGAAGTATTTTCTTTATTGTAGATGGTACCTCTCCAGCCACCGTTGTCCTTCGTTTGGCCATCACCATTGTATGCAAAATCACCGCCTGTGCCACTTGTGCCATCTCCATAATCAAACTGAACCGGCATTTTGAAGCCATCAAATCCGCCAAACAATTCGAATTGGAAACCATGAAATGCAGCCAGGCCCATAACAAATTGGCCATGTCCTGCATCCTGAGCCTTTACCCAGAAACTAAGGGTAAAATCTTTGGTATTCATCAGTTGGTCTGCACCTGGAACTTCCATAATGGAAGTGGTACCGTTAAACTGAGCGGCTTTGCCGGCTGCAGCTTTGCGGGAATCCACATAGTTGATGTCAATGGCATCACGTACATCGTAGGAGTCAATTTTATCTTTACCATCACCGTTAAAATCCCAATAGGCCACCATGCCGCTTGGTGCAAAGAAACCATCGGTTGAGAATATGCGTTCAACGGCTGTACCCAATGCCGCACCATCAGTGGATTTAAGGCCGGCACCCAGGGTTAATTTATGCATAGCCCCGGAAGCAAGTGTTTCTGAGGGTGTAATGGTAACGGTGGAACCTGACGTTGTAATATTCAGCGGAATGTTTGTATTGTCGTAGTCACGCTTCAGGGTAATGTTGGCTGTAGTAGCCGTGGTACCATCTACTCCTGTAGAAAAAGTAGCAGTAATCGAAGGGTCAATGGGAACATTATTGGGTGCAGTTGCCCCGTTCAGATCTATCGATCCAGCGGTAAGTGTTGACAATGATAATGCGGTTGGATTATCATCATCGTCGTTATTGCAACTGGTGAAGCCCAGGAGGAGTGCTCCCGATAGCAGCAGTGCAGTTGCTTTAAGCCATTGTTTTTTCATTGTTTGGTTGGTTTTTAAGTGATTGATTATTGATTTTAAAAAGAGTTTACCAATTTGGATTTTGCGTCAGGGCACCTTGTGAAAGGTCTATTTCGTTTTGCGGAATAGGCAGTAGTTCATGTTTTCCGGCTACAAATCCAAGCGGTCCGAGTACCTGTGCAGCTCTGCCGGTGCGGACCAGATCCCAGAACCTATGCCCTTCCATGGCCAGTTCACGTCGGCGTTCAAGGAGAATAACACTTCGCAATTCATCTTTATCGGTGGTGGTTACATCCGGCAGTATAGAATCATCGCCCTGGCTTGCGCGCAAGCGTACCTTGTTTATATAAACGAGGGCCTGCCCCGGTTTATTGTTTTCGTTGAGCGCTTCAGCAGCCATAAGAAGCACATCAGCATAGCGGATTAAACGACGATTGTGCCCAAATTGGGAAGGTACGTCATTCCCGGGGGTCCAAACTTTGCGGTTATAAGCTTCCACCTCAATAATGTTGCCATCCTCGTCGGTGGTTACATCGGGGGTTGGTCCATCGCCAATTATGGTAATGCCGTCTATTACATCACCCAGGTCAATGATGGTACCTTTTAGGCGGGGATCGCCTTCCTCAAAAGTACTCCTTAGGTTGGGTGTTGGCCGGTTAAAGCCCCAACCGCGATTGGGTGTGCCGCGTACTCCCTGAACGTTGGCATATTGGTTACCCGGAGGAGCCTCCTGTCCGGCAGCCCCGATTTCAAATACCGATTCCATGCCATGTTCCCCGGCTACGCCATTGGCATCGGTAAACACGGGTTCAAGACCATAAACGTTGGAGTTGATTACCTCCAGCGCATATTTTTCGGCATTGATATAGTCTTGCTGAAATAAGGCCACCTTTGCCATAAGTGCATTGGCAGCACCACGGCTTGCACGACCAAGCTGATCTGATGGGTAAGCTGTTTTCTCAGGAAGATGCTCTATCGCGAAAAGCAGGTCGGATTCGATCAACTCATAAACTTTTTCAGGTGTTGACCGATTTAGTTGCAAAGAAGGGATAAGTTCCGTTACCAGAGGGACACCCCCCCAGGCCCTTACCAGGTCAAAATAGTATAATGCCCTTAAAAAATGGGCTTCACCGAGATAACGGTTTTTAAGGGTAGCATCCATGTCAATGTCAGCCACCTTATTAATCACTACATTGGACATCTTAATGGCCTGATACAGGGTTGTCCACCACGATGCCAGTTGCTCGCTGGTAGTAGTAAAGGTAAAGTTATCATATGGACCAATGGTTGAGGCTGCATCATTGGGATTACTGCCTTTACGCGCGTCATCCGACATGATGTCGAGAATGGGAAAGGTGCCCGAATGAAAACTGGCAAAGCGCATGGGTGCATAGGCGGCGTTCACTGCAAGTAAGGCATCCTGGGCCGATACAGGAAAATTTTCCTGGTTGAGATATCCCTGTGGATTGCTGTCGAGAAACTTCTCACATCCCGTAAAGGTTACTGAAAAAAGTGTTATCGAAATAAAGATCAGGTTTTTTATTGTTTTTTTCATGGCTTCAGAAGGTTAAGTTCAATCCAAATGAATAAATGGAAGCTACCGGATACACCCCGCTGTCAATTCCATTGTCAATGGGGCTTCCGCTGCCTATTTCAGGAGTATAGCCTGTAAATTTAGTTAAGGTATAAACATTGTCTCCCTTTATGTAAATTCTCAACTGGTCGATACCAAAGCGGCCAATGAGTTTTTCCGGCAGCGTATAACCCAGCACAATATTGCGCAGCCTCAAAAAAGAACCATCCTGAAGGAAAAAATCAGAGGGCACATAATTGTAACCACCAAAGCTGGGCCTGGGTTCTGTATTAGAAGTTCCTTCGCCATTCCAGGCATCGTTCACATGGGCTTCATAATTATAGGCATCAGGGCGCACTATTTCTTTGGCATTCAATATTTTATTCCCGGTTTGCCCCTGAAGACTAAAAGAAAAATCAAAGTTTTTATAACCCAGTTCTACATTGAAACCAAAAATGAAATCTGGCAGGGGAGAACCGAGGTAAGTCCTGTCCTTGCCATCTATTTTTCCATCATTGTTCACATCAACCCGGCGCAGGTCACCAATGCCTGCCTGGGAATCATGTGGATAATTGTCCAGCTCGGACTGGTTCTGGAATATACCATCAGTTTTGTATCCCCAGAAGGCACCGATGGGCAGACCTTTCCGGCTTTCGGTAGTGGCTCCGGAAACAAACCCGCCATACAGCAGAGAGTCAACCCCGGTGTTTCCACCCACTTTCAGCACTTCGTTGTGCAGGAAGGAACCGAGTACGCCAATGCTATAGTTGAACTCGCCCCGCTGTTCGCGCCAGTTGAGGTTAAACTCAAATCCCCGGTTTAGCATTTCCCCCGCATTATAAAATACTTTCTGCCCCTGACCGTTGCCCATGTGCCCCGGCGTGGAAAGTGCAATTAGAATGTCGGAAGTAACGCGGTTGTAATAGTCAAATTCTCCGGTAAGTCTATTGCTCAATAAACCAATTTCAAGCCCTACATCAGATTGGGTAGTGGTTTCCCACTGTAAATCCGGATTGCCATTTTTTGAATAGGTTACCCCGGGATAGGAGATATCGCCTAAACCAAAGACTCCAAGCAGATTCTGGGTAAGTGAAAACCGGCTGCTATAATCAATTTTTTCATTACCGATTTTTCCCCAACTGCCCCTGAGCTTCAGGTTTGAAATGGTCCGGATGTCCTGCATAAAAGCCTCATTGGAGATATTCCACCCCAGTGCAAAGGATGGGAAATTGCCATATCGGTTGCCTTTGGAAAATTTGGATGAACCGTCACGGCGAAAGGTAGCCGTAATAATATATCTTGAATCGTAAATGTAGTTTGCCCTGAATAAATAGGACAGCATGGAGTAATAGTTATTCTGATCTACTCCATTATTGATGTCACCGAGTTTGTCGATTTTATCTTCTACATAAACGTAGTTACCGTTGATGTACCAGAAGTCCTCGTTATCACGTAAAATATCTTCTCCGGAAAGGTTGAGGTATTCAGAACGGACTTGCTGCATGGTGTAACCTGCCAGTCCCTGTATGGTGTGTTTACCAAAGGTCTTATTATAATTGAGGGTGTTCTCCCAGAGCCATGACAGGAAATCACTCTGTCCTTTGTAAAGGTCGCTGAGCAGATTGTATTGCATGCTGGGGCTGCCGTCGTAATTTAATACGGAGTATGCGGGCGTAAAATTTTCAGCTTTGCTATAGCTGCCATCGATACTCAAACTGGATTTGGCGGTGAAATCCTTCATTATATCAGCTTCGGCGTATAAATTGCCCACTGCCCTGATTCCTTTGCTGAAATTGTTGGAATAGGCAAGACTGGCCAGCGGGTTACCCACGCCGGGCACGGCGGAAAAACTGCCATCGGGCCGGTAGGCATAAAGCAGTGGCAAAGCCCGGTAAGCCTGGAAGGTTACATCCGGTGCATTCCGTTGTTTATAGGGAGAAATGCTGAGGTTGTTTCCAAACCGGAAAAAATCGGTCATGCTGTAAACGTTATTTAGTTTGAGGGTAATGCGTTCAAAACTAGATTTATCTACAATACCATCTTGTTTATAATAGCCTACACCGATATAATATTGTGAAGCTTTGCCGGCACCACTGGCCGAAAGCTGGTGATTGGTTACCATGGCTGAACGGAAAATCAGATCCTGCCAGTCGGTATTGGGAACCGCATCCACATTATTGTAACTGCCTGGCCGGATGCGGTTGGCAATAATGGCATATTCTCTGCCTGTGAGCAGGTCGATTTTTTTGGAAAGCATCTGTACGCCTACTTCACCGGAATAGTTGAAGATGGTGCCCTCCTGACCTTTGGTACCTGATTTTGTGGTGATAAGAATTACCCCATTGGCGCCTCGTGAACCATAGATGGCTGTGGCTGAGGCATCTTTAAGCACTTCCATGGAAGCAATATCGGCTGAGCTGAGAAAAGAGATGTTGTCGGTAATCGCACCGTCAACCACATAAATGGGGTCGGCATTGTTAAAAGTGCCCACGCCTCTAACCCTGACTACGGGTGCTGAGCCCGGTGCACCCGATGGTGAGGTGATTTGTACCCCGGTAACTTTTCCTTGAAGGGCCTGGGTCGGATTCATGGAAGTGATTTTGACAAGGTCTTTTGCCTTTACCGAACTCACCGAACCGGTCAGGTCGCTCTTGCGGACGGTACCATAGCCAATTACTACAAACTCATCAAGGAGTTGGGATTCCACTTCAAGGGCCACATTAATTAACTGCTGATCACCCAACGTTACCTCTTTGGTGGTATAGCCGATAAAACTATACTGGATTATGTCCGAAGGCGCAGGTACGCTCAGTTCATAATGGCCATCAATGTCGGTGGTGGTGCCCTGGGTGGTACCCTTTATCAAAACATTCACCCCGGGAATGGTGGTGCCATCTTTGGCATCGGTAACCGTACCTGTAATGGTTCGCACCTGAGCGGATGCTGCCAACCCTAAAGCGACAAGCAAAATAAAAAGGTGTATTTTTTTTCTCATAATAGGTGTGATTAATGGTTGGTTGATTTAATGATCTTCACCGTATTGACATGCCCGGCTTCCGTTTTTATCTTTAGCAGATAGAAGCCGGAAGGGGCAGGGAAATTATGGATATCGAAATTATTCATACCGGCCTTAGCTGAATAGCTTATTCCGGACTGGATTTCTTTTCCTGAAGCATCGATGATGGAAAAGGTAAGGTTTTCCGCAGCCGGTAGGGTAAAGTGAAGGGTGAAACCGTCTATGGTTACCGGATTAGGAGATACAATGATGTTTAAATCAGTTGACTTTGATGGCCCAACGGCATTTGGATCATATACAAACCCTATGGCATCCATCATGGGCTGAATTTCAGGATTGGCCATGAAGTTGTTCCAAAGTAACTCGCTCCGGCTGTTCTCAATCATACCAATAATGGGACCCTGATCAATGGCCAGATAGCTGTTTGCCCACCAGTTGCGTTCCTGGTTAAATGCGTCATAAAAGCCCATCCATCCCCAGGTTTTGTCGCCCAGCTCCCGATAAAAATGCTTCAGGGTAGCAAGGGAAAGCTCCGGCGTGTAAGGCATGGACGACAATGCTGCGGTGGGTGTAATGGTTCCATTGTCGCGATCACTCGTGGGTTCGTGAACCTTATAGCCATCGGGATCATCACTGGCGGTGAATCCCCAGCAGTTATCACCATAACCCGCATAGTTTTTGGGATTATCAATACAATAAGCGCGGTGAATTAAAGTGTGATTCCGATTCAGATTAAAATAATTGGTGTAGCTGTCGTGCAGGTTACGGGGGTCAAATCCAAGAAATGAATATTGAGCAAAGAAGAGCGGACCGCCGCGGTCCCAGCCCACGTCAAGTTTGTAACCATAAAATGATTTTCCGTTGGTATAATTCGGGTTGCCTGCCCAGCCATTTTCCCAGTAGGAAGCTGGAACAGCATGCGTTGGCGAAGCAATGGCCAGCATGTAAATGATGGCTGCCTCGTTCCAACCCCTGATTTTCATATTCATTTGCCAGCCCACGGTGGGTGACCAGTGCCAGTAAAGTGCGCCCGAATTGTCGCGTGAATACCAGTCCCACTCCACCGATTCCCAAAGCGCGGTTATGCGACTTGCAATGGCGAGTTCATCGGGGTTTTGGCCATTGAAATACTGGCGCGCAACCAGCAATCCCTGCACCAGTAACCCGGTTTCCACCAGATCACCGCCATTATCATAGGTACTGAAAGGGATCGTCTTACCGGTATTTCCATCCAGCCAATGCGGCCACACTCCGTGAAAACGGTCGGCAGTTTCGAGGAAATCAAGTAAGGTGAGCATGCGCTGAACACCTTGCTGTCGTGTGATAAATCCCCGTTCTATGCCTACGGGCAGGGCCATTATTCCAAAACCTGAGCCTCCGGAAGTAATGGTATTGTCGGAAGTATTGCGTTCGCGGGCCATGCCGGAAGCCGGATGGGCGAAGTCCCAGAAATACCTGAAGGTATATTCCTGCACCATATCGAGCATCTGTTCATCGCTAAAAACCGATGTTTGTGCCCATACGGTATCTGATGGTAAGGATGGCTCATTGGCCGAATTCAACGCCTGGATGCGATAATCCGCTTTAACAGAAATACCCAGACTTCGCACCCAATCCAAATAGTGAGTTGTATTTTTAGGTACCACTGCTACGGTTTCCCATAAGTTCCCATCATCTGTTGAGCGCTGCACCTGATAGCCGTTAAGGTAACTTTCGGGATTTGGGTTCCACCGAAGTTCTATATGGCTGTCGTATCCTTTTGCCGTTAAACCGGTGGGTGGGCTAACGGGTGGTGAAATGCCATCACCTTTAAAAACACGTATATCATCCACATACATTTCGTGGTTTATGCCATCAGGCTGATTTTGGGCAAACCCAATGGTTTTTATCCGGGTAAAATCTACTGCATCACCCTGGTTGAGAAAGAGGCTCATGGGGACGGTCACTTTCTGCCATGCATCAGCATTTAGCGTTAAGCACCATCTGCCGAAAGGGTGAAGGGTGGTCTTTTTATTGGCCGCATCTTCCATAAAAATCAGGGGTAAAGCCGTTGAATCCATGGCTTGCTCCGCCCTTAGCCAGCATACCAGGCTATCTGTCTCGCTGAGGTTCTTTTCAGTCCAGTTCAAGCCTGCTGCTATGGCAAACCAATTTCCTTCCGTTTGGGAAGTCCAGTTCAGGCGAAGGCAATTTAATCCCTGTGCTGGCGGTAGTTCTGATTCCACCGGAAAACGCCTCATGTCCGTACCAACGCGTTCCAGTTCACTGCCTCCGCTCACCTCCATCCAACTGAATTCATATCCCGTTGTGGTGGGACTGTCCTGAAAATAAAGGTAAGTCTGCCCCAGCAAAGCGGTAAAAGGTGACAATAATCCGAAAAGGATTAAAAGCTGTATGATTTTCACAATGAAGCGGTAAACAGGCATAGTAAATTCGTTTATTTAAGGGCAGGCCGGATAAAGTTGCCCTTGATGGCATAAAAGAAAATATACAGGTAACAAATGGCCGGAACAATAAATGCCCAGGTGTATCCGTACCTGTCAGCCACACCACCCATGAGGGGCGGTATAATGGCACCTCCAAGTATCAATGCATTGATAAGCCCGGAAGCACCGCTGAGTTCCGCGTTATCCAGGTCTTTTACAGCCAGGGTAAAGATGTTGGGGAACATAATGGAGTTGAACAATCCAATGGAAATGATGGTCCAAAGGGCAATATTGCCGGTGGTAAAGGTGGTGGTGAGATCAAGCAGGGCAGCAATCAGAGCAAATACAGCCAGTGTTCTGGCTGCTTTTCCTCTGCCAATTTGCATGATAAAGAAATTAATGGCTGCTACCCCGGTAAAAATCAATCCAATATTCCAATTCCATTCTGTAACAAATGACCCTGATATCAATGCCAGTACTAAAACCGGAATTGCATAAATGTACTTGTTGGTAGTTTTCATGTCAGAAAACATGAAGGAACCAAAGAAACGGCCTACCATGGCACCACCCCAATAAATAGCAGCATAGGTTGAGGCTTGTTCGCCCGAGAACTGGAGGCTGGATGATTTCAGATAGTTTACAATAAGTCCGGCATTTCCTACTTCAGCCCCTACATAAAAAAAGATGGCAATGGCGCCAAGTACCACATGCGGATATTTCAGGATGCTCTTTTTTTCTTTTTTTTCGGAAACAATCACCGGTAGTTTTATGGTGAATATGATAACGGCGACCACAATTACAATAATGCCCATGATGATAAAAGGCAGGGGTACCCTGTCGGCAGCTATTTGAGCATCTGCCGGGAAAGTCAGGCCTTTAAAAATGGCTACTGATATAAGCCATGGCGCAATCATTGTAGCAATAGAGTTAAGTGCCTGAGTAAGATTGAGTCTGCTGCTGGCAGTACTTTCTGGTCCAATAGCGGTAACATAAGGATTGGCTGCGACCTGAAGGAATACTACACCGGTTGCCAGAATGAAAGTACCCAGTAAAAATATGGGGAAGGAAGGAATCTGTGCAGCCGGAATGTAAATAAAACTGCCCAACGCCATCAGCAACAGACCTACGATTACAGCCAGTTTATAGCCAATGCGATCAATAATCCTCGCTGTGGGAATGGACATGATGGGGTAGGCAATGAAAAAGGCCGAGGAAAGTAGCTGGGCCTGAAATTCGGAGAGCTGAAAGATTTCCTTTACCGGAGCGGTCAGCGTGACGATAAAGGTAGTGGCAAAGCCGAAAATAAAAAAGATGGAACCGATTACAGTCATCCCCACCTTGTAATTGCTTTGGTTACTCATAAATCAGTAAGATTTTGTTTGTGAATAATGGTTTATTGTGTTGGTGTTGAATCAAATAATACAATACTACAAAATGCAATTCAAAGTAATCTGTTCTGCGCAGCCTTTAAATAATAGCCCATGAGTTCGAAACATAAACAAACGACTTCCCAAACGGTTTGTGGCTTTTACACAAAACGGCATAAATACAGTGTATTTGTAACTTTTTAACCTGAATTTCTTATTAGGTGTATAAAGTACACTAAGCCTCTGTAAAAGTAAAGTGTTTATATGTAAAATGCAAACGTGCCTGGAAAAAAATGTTGAGTTGTTGAGTTGTTGCCTGTCCTTCCGCCTAAGGCGGACGGAAGTCGTTGAGGAGATTGAGATGGTTGAGCGGTCAGAAAACCCGTTAAAGTTTCTAA
>JAVEQP010000114.1:0-10081 GCA_034007585.1 Lentimicrobium sp.
CTCCAGGGTAGTAACCTGAGCAAAGCTATATCCAGCCAAAAAAAGAACTCCCAACAAGGTAAGCAGGAGCGCTTTAGTTTTGTGAAATTTTGCTTTCATTTGTTTAATTTTGTGAAACATTGATTTTTCCGAAAATATTTCGAACTTAAAATAATTCTAGTAAGAAATTAAGCTGCTGGCCTTTTCCTCCTTTCTGTCGCGTATAACCATGACTTTTTACGTTTGAGATTATGATGTTACTATCTGAAGCAATCAACCTTTTGAGTTGATATTGAAAAAAATCGGCAAATTCCCGAATCCGGGATACAAACGAATGTAGTAATGCGGTAAAAACAAGTGAAAAAACAGGCAGTAAGCTAAAATAAAAAGGTGGTAAAAAAACGACAGGCATGGTTTCTGAGGAAACCGTTTCAGGATGTAATGATTTGAAAATGCGCTTTGTTAGAAAAGTATCAATTCCCAAGTTTTTCATTGATTTTAAAGGCTGCCAAAAGTACTATTATTTTAAAAGGAAACAATTACTTTTTTTGCTTTTATAATTATTAAGTTACTGTGATCAATTCGCAGGCCTTAAGTCTCTTGTTTTTTGATTCACAGTGATACTATGACAATCAAGTCCCCTTTTACCCCTATCTCAAAAACAAAAAAATAACATATTTTATGTTTTCCCTTCCTTATGCCCACTTTTCAATTTTAAACAGGATAAAAACTTAGCCTTCTGCCTGCCACATAAATTAAAAGAAACAATCTATGCCACTGAATATTAACAATTTATATTATTTAAACATTCAGTCACTGAATGCTTTAACAAGATTCATGTTTCGAACAGGCATGTGCATATATTAATGCCAACTGATTCTGACTTTGGTTTATGGCAAAATAGACTGAAAGTAAGCCGGGTTTATAAAGAAAAAACGAAGAAAATTAAACTTTATCTGCTTAAGATGAATTTAAAGCGATAATAATTGCCTGAGGAGCAACTTAAAAGACCAGTATAAACGCCTGAGCCGAGCTCAGCCTTATAAATTTCAACAGAACTTCCACCGTTCGGGAATTCAAGGGGTTGCTCCTGCACCAATTTTCCCGTAGCCGAAAAAATGGATAGATGCGCCTGAAGGCTTAATTCATTGGTGGGCAGTGTTACCCATAAGAAGTCTCTCGTCGGGTTCGGATAAACAGTTATTTCCTGAACCTGCTTTCCGGGGTCAGGAACTGAAATGCCAATAGATTTTTGCTGTACCGAAAGGCTGATGTCTTCCGCATTGGGATGGGCAGGCGATAAGGTAATCAGCGGAGAGATACTTCGGGAATGTCCGGCTTTTTCCCCAAGCAAACGATAGTTGCCAAAAGGAAGTTGCATAAAGGCAAATGAACCATCGGGGGCACTTAAAGTCCAGGCCAGTACATGGGTGAGCGCCGGATTCATCAACAGTACAGTATGATTGGCCGCTGCATTGTTTAATGCAATATTTGAGAAATCGCCCGTGCGGTTGGCAAACCACGGACTATTATAGACGGTGTCTGAAGCTTTTGGACTGCGTTCGTACACAAACGTACCTCCAATGCTGGCTTCACCGGCAGGTAAGTTTACCGGCGCCGGCTTTAACACGATATCAATATCGTAAACATCCGCATTACAGGGAGTAAGATAGGCGTCCTGCCAGAAAATACGATCTGCATAATAAGTAGGAAGTACTTTAGCCCCTGCAGGATCAGGAACGGCATAGATATAATAATTGCCTTCGGGCAATGCGGAGAAATAAAACGCTCCGGAAATATCTGAACTGGTCAGGCTCACTGCCCGGCTGGCTTCAATATTACTATTAAAAGCAAGTACCGGAACACCCGCGACAGATCCGTTTTCATTGTGTACCCGCCCGCTGAGGTTATAAGCCGGAACAATGGTGAGCGTTAACGTTGCAGAAAGATCGTTGCATTTCGAGCTCAATGCAAGGGTAAGTAACACCTGTCCGGCAGCAATATCGGCTTCACCAGGCACATAATGGGTGTGAAGTTGAGTAGCGTCCTCAAAATACCCGTCACCTGAGGTAGCCCACGCAAGATCCGTATAGTTTGTGGCTGTTGCCGTTTGTGTATTATAGCCTTCAAATTGATTTATGGTAGTATCGTTTCCGACAAAAAGCAGGGGCTGACCGGCAATCCTAAGCAATAAAGTATCAGACAACCTAATATTTTCATTCATTTGACTGATATGCAGCATTACCTCTCCGGCTTCAACATCCTCCGGTCCGGGTACATACCAGGTGATGAGCTGATTGGATGCAGCAAAAGTGCCATCGCCATCGCTGTACCAGTTCACCGGAACATCAGGCAGTGCGGTAGCTTCAACCGTATAATAATACTGATCTTCGCAAATTTCATCATCGCCTCCCGCATATGGACCGGCAATAGCAAGGGTATAGGCACTCTCGTGACCCTCCCGCTGATCGGCTTCACCATCCGCATCAGTGTCATATGCAGTAATGGCAATGGTGTCGGAAAGCGCCACTCCATGAAGTACAAAGAGGGTACCCATCTCAACATCAAGCTGATGAAGAAAGCCGTTGTGCGGGCCATTGCCATGGTAAATTTTATATCCGGCAAGATCACTTTCCAGGTTCGGCTTCCATGAAATCAACAGACTGTCACCTGCCTGCCGTTTAACCACGAGTTTAGGGGCAGAAATGGGTGCTTCCGGATGCGGCGCTGCTGACAACGGACGGTAAAGAACTTTGCCATAAATATTTTCGTCATAAAAGTCAAAAATCAGAGAATCCACCCGGAGTGTATCCTGCGTAAACCAATAATTATTGTAAGCCAGCACATCCTTTTCATAACGATTTACAAAAACTGCGGTATCACGTCTGCTTTGAAAGGTATTAAAGGTAATTTCACGTTGCGGCCCCGAATGCAGGCTAATGGCTTCGGCCTGATTGTCCTCAAAGGCATTGTACTGAATCTTATTAAGTTCCGATTGCCTGTCGCCCGGACTCAACACACACAAGCCCGCATAATTTCCATTTAAATTATTGTATAACAATAGATTAGAGCTTGAACCATCGATAATCTTTATACCCCAGGTCTCAGAATTGCCAATGCTGTTCCCTGATATCAGATTGTCAGTAGCCCGACTCATCAGCAATCCTATCCCGTTGTATTTCAGTTCGTTGCCACGAAGGGTATCGGCATCCTGTGAAAGCTTAATGCCAATGTCGTTGTAACGCACAACGTTGTTTTCCAATGTATTATAACCCCTGTCCGCAGTACCGCCATTGCCTATATGCAGGCCTATATTGTTGTGGGTTACGGTATTGTTACCTACAAAATTATATTGCAGACTACTTTGCCCGAGGCTGAGAAACAGCGCAATGTTTCGGTTGTAGCTGATATTGTTGTTTAAAATGCGGTTGTATCGGCTATTGCTGTTTGAGGGAAAGAAAATACCAATATCGCAATGGCTGATGCTGCACTCCTGAATCAGATTATTGCTTGAATTTCGGAGATACATGCCATAACTGCATTCATAAATGGTGGAATGCTGAAGGTGGACCGAACCTTCAGACTGAATGAACAATCCATAACTGTTGTTCAGTAGTTGAATATCCTCAACATAAATAGCAGCAGTGTCGGACAGCAATAATCCCGTGGTTGCTTTACTTAATATTACATCACGCAGTATATTGCCAGATATATAATTCCCCTGCTCATCCCAAACGGAGTGGGCATTTACGAACTGCACCCCATTCCAGCGGTTTTCATCCCCCTGGGTATTCAGGGCAGAAAGCTGAATGGGTTGAGCAGCAGTGCCAATGGCATGCAAGATTCCACCCTCAATAATCAGGGAAGAACCTATCATAAAAAGCAGTTTAGCCCCGGGTTCAATGGTAAGTTGAACCCCTTCCGGAACTATAACCGGTTCAGTAACAATATAAGGATTGGATGCCGGTGAGTAAGTCGTATTTTCCCACAATGTGCCTCCTATGTATTGCTGAGCAACAGCAGCGAAGGGGTTTAACATCCAAAGTGCCATCACCCATAGCAAAACAAGTAGGGAAAACCTTTTGAGCATCTAAATTTGTTTAGTCAGGTTGAAATATCAAGCAACAATCTGAAAACAAAAGTAGTCAAAATTTTAAAGTCGTTCTATTTCCAACCTCATTTTGCATCAATTCCCGTGATGAAAAAGAAGAATCCATTTCCGGGCAAAAGGTAAGAAACCAAAAATTATTGGGCGGAGTCAGGAATGAAACCCTTATTTACAGAATGTTAATTAAAAGGCGTATAAGAATATTATCTGAACTTATAGAAAGTAAGGATTTTGTCCCATTAAATTTCATGATATTTAAAGCCGCAGCATCAACGACAAATCAGCGCCCAAGGCAGCCGGATAAGTTTTTACTTCAAAATCCTTATACACAGACTGCAGGGCATGGCGATAATGCACGCCCGCATTTAAAACCAGTCTGGAAGAAACCGGCAACGAAATTCCGGCACCCACTTTGGCTGAAATTAATATTGGCCTGTTTTTGAGTGTCTTGAGATCGGCTACTGTTTGATTATCAGATGAAAGATAGTAACCACTTCTTCCCACCGAAACTCCGGCAATAATGCCTGCATTAAAATAAAGCAGGTTGCGCGCTACCGGCAGATTATATTGAATCATAAAAGGGAAGTCGAGGTAACGGTATTTTACAAGGGTATTGTACCTGAATTGCTTAACATCTTCAGGCAAATAGGAAGAATCCACCAGATAAAACCAGGCAGTATCGCTGTTTGAAATAGTGTAATAAGTATCAAGGGTATCTTTTAGATAGTATCCGCCTAAAGCAGTGGTAAAGTTGTAATTAAACCGGTGAGACAGTTGAACCACTTCAATGCCGGTAGCAAAGCTTAACCTGTTATAATTCAAGGTAAGGGCGATTGCGGCCGCTCCTGAAAAAGCATATCCAGAGTCGGCTTTCTGGTATGCATCCAGCAATTCACCATAACCATCATCGGCCGTATAACTCCGGTACGAAAGCAAGGCTGATACTTTCAATCCCGCATCAACACTAATTTCCGGTTTTAACCGGGCATACATGGGCGGATTTTTTCTGAAGATATCCTTGCTTCCGATTTTATTTTCGGGCTGTTTCTCCACAATATAAACTGTATCGGTCTTAATCCGGGTTTCAATTCGGGTAATGGTATCTGTAATCCGACGTTCTTTGACCAGATAAACAGTATCCGGCTTACTTACCGGTAATTCTTTTAAATTAACGGGGTCAGCTTTTGTTTCTGTATCCTTTTCACCCTTTCTAAAGATCACTACCTGATTTCCTTTTTGCCTGAAATCAAAAGTACCTTCATCAAAGAGCTGTCGCATGATTTCGGGCAGCGTTTTCTGGGTAATCCTGAGGGAAATTTTCCGGTTTATGCCAATTTGATCGGGATTATATGAAAAGGTTACTCCGGCAGTGCGCGCAAGTTGATCGAGCACTGTCCCGAGAGGCTGGTCAGAAACAATAAGATTGTATTTATCGCCTGTTGAAATGATCTGGGCATGGGCATTGGGAGCCACCAGAAAGGTAAGCATAAAAGCAGGCAGCAGTATGAAAAATCTGATTAAAGTTGTCATCCCTATATATTCACCAGCCGGTTTCTGGCGAAATGATGACCTAATGAACGATGATCTCTGCGTCGCCTGATTCAAATTTCAATTCGAAGATCAGTGCAAGCGTTTCGAGGACCTGGTCAAGTGTTTCGCTTTCGAATCGGGCAGTTAAACGTTCATTTAAAACATCCGGGTTATCAATGGTAAAAGTCGTTTCATATTTTTTCTCCAGCGCTTTAAAAACATCAGCCAATCGTGTTTCCCTGAAGGTGAGTACACCGGTTTTCCAGCTCAGGAAATTCAGATCATCCACCACTCCTTTAAGCAGTTTACCCGAAGCCTGACTATAGGTTGCAGTTTCACCGGCGTGTAGCATTGTTCCCATATCAGGATGAACTCCCGAAGGATAAACCAACACCTTGCCTGTGTTCACCGCTACCTTAACAAAGCCGGCACCAGGGTATGCCTCCACATTAAAAGAGGTGCCCACCACTTTAATATCCAACCCTGAAGTATGGATGACAAAAGGACGGAGCACATCAGACTGCACTTCAAAAAACGCTTCGCCAAAGATAGAAACTTCTCTGATATCATTGGCAAATTGTTCGGGATAATTAAGAACCGAGCGTGTATTTAGTGTTACATTGGTCCCATCGGGAAGCATGGCATCATCCACCACAGTTTGGTTGGATGCTACCTGCAGCATAGCTTTACCGGCATTATTTCCCGGATTATTGAGTAGTCCAAACCAACCAATTGCCACCAGCAACATAGCTGCAATGCCTGACATTGAAGCAATCTGAAAAATCCTTTTGCGATACATAGGGAATACCGGAATCGGAGTAGTATTGGACTCACCGGTCACGGCTATACGTTGCTGCAATTTTTCCCAGGCATCATCCACATTATAGGTTACCTGCTTACGTTCGGTAAGCAACAAGAGTCCTTTTTGCGATTCAACATACTTTTTATTGGCAGTATCCCGTTCCATCCACTGCTCCACAATGCGCTGCTCAGCAAGGGTGGCTTCACCCTGCAAGAACTTGGAAACAAGTCTCTTATAATATTTTCCTTTCAGACGCATTGTACTTCTTTAAATACTTTGATTAGCAATAGGACAATTAAGTAGCGATTTACCCCTATTGCTGTTTCGTTTTTTTTTATGAACACCATAAAAATAAGAGCCCTGCAATCGCAGGAAGATACTCTTTTAACTGGTCTCTTAAGAACGAAAGTGCCTTTGACATTTGAATTTCAACCGTCTTAACACTTATATTGAGCTTTTCAGCAATTTCCATATATTTCAATCCTTCAAAGCGGCTCATTTCAAACACCATACGTCTTCGCTCAGGCATAGATTTTATCAGGGAATTGATCTTTCCTTCCAGATCACTGCTTACCAATGCCTCGTGGGCAGTTATCGCAGAGGCTATGTCTGTATTAAAACCAACATATTCTTTGTACTGGTGAGCTATTTTCTGATATTTAATGTAATTAAGTGCCTGATTTGTAACGGCCTTATATAGATAGGCATTGAGCGAAGAATGGACTGAAAGCACCTCCCGTCTTTCCCACATCTTAAAAAACATATCCTGAACCACTTCTTCAGCAGACTCAGCATCAATAAGATAACGCCGGACATGCACACATAAAGGGACATAATATTCCCTGAAGACCGATTCGAAGACTTTCGCATCGCCTTGCTTAAGTGCCAGAAGTTTTAATTGTTCCGATTCCAATCTTACGCTTTAAATTAGGATTGAAAAACAAAAGTACAAAATTAAGTTACCCTTCGACAAATGAAATGCACGTGAATGTCCGATCAGAAATCTTTAACCAGAATCCGTGCTTCCATCATATCGAGGATGGCATACTTTACGCCTTCCCTGCCAAGTCCTGAGTCCTTAATGCCTCCGTAAGGCATATGATCTACCCTGAAGGTGGGTACATCGTTTATGATTACCCCGCCCACCTCAAGCTGATCAAAGGCCTGATTCATTTCATCAGTTTTATTGGTAAATACCCCTGCTTGTAACCCAAAACGGGTATCATTTATCTGTTTTATTGCCTCATCAAAGGTTTCATAAGGCTCAAGAGTGACCACCGGACCAAATATTTCGCGATGGCAAACCTTCATTTCATTTCGCGTATTGGTTAATACTGTGGGTGGATAGTATGATCCCTCGCGTTGACCACCAGCCAGGCAGCGTGCGCCGGACTGAACAGCTTCATTTACCCAACTTTCAACCCTTATGGCATTTTCTTCATCAATCATACTGCTGATATCGGTATGGACAGAATCAGGGTTACCGATTTTTAGTTCCCCCGCCAACTTTACAAAACTTTGACTGAAGGCTTCAAATATCTTTCGATGCACAAACAGCCGCTGTGCATGAATACATACCTGCCCGGAATAGGCAAAAGCACCACCCACACATTTAGAAATCACTTTTTCAGGATCGGCACTCTCTGTAACGATAACTCCTGCATTACCTCCCAACTCAAGCACTACTTTTTTCTTCCCTGCTTCCGCTTTCATTTTCCAGCCTACTTCAGGACTTCCGGTAAAGGAAAGCATGGCAAATCGCTTATCGGTTACCAACTGATTTCCGGTTTCCCTGTCCATGGGCAAAATGGATACTGCACCCGCCGGCAGGCTGGTTTCTGCAATGATTTCAGCCAGTTTAAGCGTTGATAAAGGCGTTTTGGAAGAGGGCTTCAGGATAATGGGGCAGCCGGCAGCTATGGCAGGAGCTATTTTGTGGACCGCCAGGTTTAACGGAAAATTAAATGGGGCAATACCGGCTACCAATCCAATGGGAAAGTAACGTACCAGGCCCTCCTTTTGTTTCCCTGACGGTGTCCAGTCAAGGCTCAGGCTCTCCCGTGGCAGGCGTTTGGCCTCTTCAGCAGCCACCACAAACGTCTGTATGCTTCGATCAATCTCGCCCTGAGCATATTTCAGGGGTTTACCGGATTCCAGCATCAGGGTATGGGCGAACTCTTTATGTCGTACTTTTAATTGCCGACTGATGTGCATCAAAATATTGTAACGCTCATAAGCAGGCAGATGCTTTAATGTTTCTTTAACGTCTTCAGCTGCGCTTATGGCTGTTTCCAGCTCTTTTTTTGAAGCCAGAAAGGTGGTGGCAAAGGAAGATTGATCAAAAGGATTGATCACATTCAGGGGTTGATCCGTCCGAACAAACCTCCCGGCCATAAAAATATTCACTTCTTTATTGTTCATAGCTCAGATATTTAATCCATAGAGAACTCATTCAAATGTAAACACAAAAACAGCCGTCAGGGTTTAAATATAAAGTGGGTTAAAGTGTTTCAGCAAAGTAATCTGACTTTTCGGATAAAGGGTTGAGATTTTTCGATTCCCCACTTCAAAAAAAACTAAATTTGCCCGATTTCTAAGATTATGTCTGCTAACAAATCATGGATACCCTGGGTTATATTGGTAATATTGTCCCTCACCTGGGGCAGTTCATTTATACTTATAAAACGCAGCCTGGAAGTGTTCAGTCCCGGTGAAGTAGGCGCCCTGCGCACCACCATTGCCTGGCTATTCCTTATGCCTTTCGCGTTAAAACGGATGCGCGGCCACAGCACCAGGGAATGGGGGTTATTTTTAGTGGTTGGTATGGTGGGTAGCCTGATTCCGGCTTTTTTGTTTGCTGCCGCCCAGGTTGGCATTGACAGCTCCCTGGCAGGCATACTCAATTCACTCACCCCCCTGTTTACCTTACTGATAGGGCTGGTCTTTTTTCGCATCCGCCCGACCTGGTTTAATATTGCAGGTGTATTTTTAGGATTAGCCGGAGCCATTGGCCTGGTGAGTGTGAGTGGTACCGGTAACTTTGCCGTAAATATGTTCTATGCTGCCCTAATCATCATTGCTGCCCTATGCTATGCCGTGAATGTGAATACCATAAAGGCATTTCTCCAGAAGGTCAACTCCATCACCTTAACTTCTTTGGCTTTTTTCACTGTTGGCCCCATAGCTCTGGGCTATCTTCTTATATTCACCCCTTTTACCACTACACTGACGTCTGAGCCCCACGCTTTAAAAGGCCTGGGATATCTTACCATTCTGGCCATTGTAGGCACGGGGCTGGCGCTTATGCTATTCAATCACGTTATCCAGTTAACCAGTGCAGTATTTGCATCTTCAGTTACCTATTTTGTTCCCATCGTTGCCCTGCTCTGGGGCATAGCCGACGGCGAACATTTTAAACCAGGGTTTATCGTGTGGGTATTGATGGTAATTGCCGGCGTACTGCTGGTAAATACCAAAAGCCTAAAGAAATATCGGGTTTATCGGTGGATAACGGGAGCAGGATAGGCTGCCAGAAGGGTGGCCCTGCTCTCGGCTTCCCAGAGTTACCAGCCCTGCCTTAACCTTGCCCTTGCCCCACCCAGGGATACCAGCCCTTCCTTCGCTGTTGCCGACCCTGGGCTGGGATCCCAGCCTACCCAGGG
>JAVEQP010000017.1:0-5960 GCA_034007585.1 Lentimicrobium sp.
CACATCCGCACATCAAAACATCAACGCCCCAACAACACCTCCATCATCGCATCGGCCACCAGCTTATTTCCGGTTGGGTTCAGGTGAACGCCATCGGTGGTAAGTATGCCCTGTTCCAGATTATTGGGATTGTGGCTGAGGTTGTACTTTAAAAACATGGCACGCAGATCGAGGAGGGTGCATTTTTCTTCCTTAGACAGGCCGAGTACTATAGTGGCATATTTATTCAGGTCTCCGTCGTGAGCATTGGAAAAATCAGTCCGCTCGCCAATAACGGCCGGGGTACACAGGATCACTTCTGCTCCGGAAGCTTTAACCTTACGGATTAAAGCACGGTAAAACAGCTCAAATTTACCGGCATCTACATCCTTGCCCCAGGTCTTATGCAACACATCATTCACACCCACAAATACAAAAACAATATCCGGTTTCTTTGACAATACATCTTTTTCAAGCCGCTGATATAAATCGTACACTTTGTTACCGCCAATTCCTGAGCCCATGAGATCAAACTTGCCCTCCAGATTTTTAGCTTTCAGCATACCCCGCATGAGATCGATATAACCGCCCGGTTCCGCACCCATTTGCGTAACGGAATCGCCCAGAAAGACAACCCGTTTGGGAGAAGAGGATATAAAGGCCATAGTAATCATCAATAAAGTTGTGACAAAAACCAGGATGAAAAACTTTGGTAATCTTTCCATTTTCATACAACATAAGTTAAGAGAAAAAGATGCGGTACGGAGCCGGTTTATTGTAATTAAATTAATGATGCGAATTTAATAAAAAAAACGTGACCCCTGACAGGGTAGTCGATCTTTCGGTGGGTTAGACTTTGCCGCATGAGGCCTACCGCTTGTGAGATGGGGGGGGAATTTCTAATTTCTAATTTCTAATCTAATTTCTAACAACCTGTTAGGACACACCGTCTCCCTTTCTCCTCAGGCGGGCCGGCGGGCAGGCTTTTCGCTTTCAGTCCAGAGGCAGAGTTTTGTGGACAGAATATTCCAATGGCGCTAATAATTCCTCAGAAACCCTTATTTTTATCCCAAAATTTACCCGCCATGACCATCAGTCTTAGAATACTGTCTGTTTTGTTTCTGCTGTTATGCCATTTCCCAATCCATGCATCCGCAAGCCTGCCTGCCGACACCAATGCCAGTGAAGCCACGGTTAATCTTTACAGAAACCTGAAGTCTCTGGCGAAAAACCATATCATGGTTGGCCATCAGGATGCGCTTGCTTACGGCGTAAAGTGGAGCGGTGATGCTGACCGGTCGGATATGAAAGATGTATGCGGTTCGCATCCGGCAGTTTATGGGTGGGACATCGGCGATCTGGACCTTGAAGCTGCCGGAGAACAGTATGTTTTGCCTTCGGCTGATATACGAAAATACATTTTGCAGGTATATAAATCCGGGGGAGTGAATACCATTAGCTGGCATCTGTTTAATCCGGTTACCGGAAAAGACCCCTGGACAGATACCAAAATCCCGAATCCTACGGTAAGCATGATACTGCCGGGAGGCAGCCATCACCCTCAGTTTCTGGAAAGCCTCGACAGGGCAGGGGCTTTTCTCGCTTCCCTGCGCGATGAATCAGGTGAACTCATTCCCATTGTTTTCAGGCCCTGGCACGAACATACAGGCAACTGGTTCTGGTGGGGGCAGAAACATTGTACCCCAGCCGATTATATTCAACTTTTCAGATTTACCATATTGCACCTGAGAGCGCAACATGGGCTCAACAACCTGCTGGTGGCTTATTCACCTTATGTTGGCTTCAACAATGCAACAGAATACCTTGAAAAGTATCCGGGAGATGACATCGTTGACGTACTCGGGGTAGACGATTATACCGTGCTGCGCCGAAAAAAAACAGAAAAACTTATTTTCAGCCTGGAAACCGTTGCTGAAATAGCCGCTGAAAAAGGCAAAATAGCCGCCTTTACCGAAGCCGGCAGCAACAAGCTGAAAACCAGAAGGTATTTTTCACGCAAATTGTTGCCGGTGCTTAGCCACTCAGCCGGCACCCGCTCCTTATCGTGGGTGCTGTTTTGGCGTAATGCACACGAAAACCATTTTTTTGCACCCTATACCGGTCATAAAGGCTCCCGGGATTTTATCAAATTTGTCAATGACCCGCTTATGCTGATGCAGAATAACATTCCCGATATGTACAGGGTGTGGATGGATGCGGATGAGAGGGAGTCGGGAAAGTAAGAAAACAGATTCCTATCAGCAAAGCCGGTTTCCCAAAGATCACTATTTCGGGAAAATCTCACTCAAAAAAGCATCGGCCACCATTTGGTTGCCTTTTTCGTTGAGGTGCACCCCATCGGTGGTGAGTATGCCTTTTTCCAGGTTTCCGGGATTGTTTGTCAGGTTGTAATCCAGAAATAAACGGCGCAGGTCAACCAGGTTGCAGTGGTATTCGCCGGCAAGATTCCTGATAATGGCTGAATATCTGTTCAAATCGCCATCGGTCTGGTTGGTGAAATCGGTTTTTTCACCAATTACCGCGGGTGTACACAGCACCACTTTTGCCCCTGATGCCTGAATTTTGGTGATCAGTACCCTGTAAAACCCTTCAAATTTATCGGCATCGGTGCCCGTGCCCCACATCTTATGCCAGACATCGTTTACCCCTACGTATATAAAAACCATATCGGGTTTATGCGCCAATACATCTTCCTCAAGCCTGAGGTAAAGGTCATACACCTTGTTGCCACCGATGCCTTCGCCAATCAGCTCGTATTTATCGCTCAGTCCATGGGTTGCGAGGTATTGCCGCATCAGGTCAATATATCCTCCGGGGTCATTGCCCATCTGTGTGATGGAATCGCCGAAAAGCACAATACGTCTGGATTTGGATTGCATAAATGAGAAAGTAAGAAGCAGGGTTAAAGAAATCAAAGCCACAGCAAGGAATTTCCGGGTAAAATGACGATTATGCATAGTGCTGGTTTTGTGATGTGCAAAGGTAAGCATCATTTTTTCGTACTTTTTAAATTTTGCCCCTAAATTAGCATTCATTTTAATACGTTTGTAAGTGCATAGCCCTGACTGCTGCATTTGTTCGGAAATAAACTTTCTATCATGTTTCAATTAACTGAAAACTAAGGCTATGCAAAATTGATGATATAACTGCCATGGTTAAATGGTTTGATGGTCAACTGACGTTAAACCGCAATATCTTGTTTCCTGTTTTTTTTAAAAGAAAAAACCCGCTATTTTCGCTTTATTAAAAATTTAAAAAACCGGTGTATGAAGTTGCGATGGATAATCCTTGTTTTTGTAGTTATGATACAGCAAATTTCGGTGGGGCAAAGTTCTGCAGCCTTACAATATGAATTAGATAAAAACTGGGAGTTCCGGCAGGCGGGAACAGCAAACTGGATGCCGGCCACGGTTCCGGGTACGGTGCATACCGATATGATGGCCAACGGAAAGATGGAGGATCCGTATTACCGCATGAACGAAAGGGAGGTGCAGTGGATAGATAAGGTAAACTGGGAATATAAAAGCAGTTTTTCTGTGGAGGCCACACTGCTTAAAAGGCAGAACATAACACTGGTTTTTGAGGGACTGGACACCTATGCCCGGGTGTACCTGAACGGATCCCTGTTGCTTGAAACTAACAATATGTTCCGCACCTGGAAAGTACCGGTAAAGTCACTGCTCAGTCAGGGTGAAAACGAGTTAAGGTTAGAGTTTCTTTCACCGGTAATTAAAGGATTGTCTCTGATGGAAATCTGGGGTTACCCCTTGCCGGGAGACAACGATCAGTCGGAACGGGGCGGTATGGGCCCCAATAAAGTGAGCCCGTTTGTACGAAAAGCGCCCTACCACTTCGGATGGGACTGGGGGCCGCGCCTGGTTACTTCAGGCATCTGGAAACCGGTTTATCTGGAAGCCTTTGATGCCGCCACTATTGATGAAATTTACGTGACCACGCTCTCCCTTTCTGACAAGAAAGCAACAATGCAGGCGTCCATGGTAACCAATAAGCCCTTACCATCCGGTCAAGCGCTTACCCTTACCGTAAATGGAGAAAAAACCGGTATAGAAAAGGTTATTACTCAGGAAAACCTGACAACCGTCAATTTCAGCATCCCCAATCCGAAAAGATGGTGGCCCAACGGACTGGGCGAACAACCGCTTTATAAAATTGGGGTACAATGGGCAAATGATGGTGAGCTGCTGGATGATACGGTCGTGAATATTGGTCTGCGCACCCTGAAACTTATCCGCGAACCGGACAAGAGTGGTGAAAGTTTCTATTTTGAAGTCAATGGTCGCCCGGTGTTTGCCAAAGGGGCCAATTATATCCCCAATGATCTCTTTCTCCCCCGGGTTTCCCCCGAAAAGTATGAATACATCGTCCGTTCAGCCGCTGAGGCCAACCTGAACATGCTGCGGGTGTGGGGCGGCGGCATCTATGAAAATGATATATTCTATGATTTGTGCGACAAATATGGCATTATGGTTTGGCAGGATTTTATGTTTGCCTGCAGCATGTATCCGGGCAATGCTGACTTTTTGAACAATGTGCGCCTTGAAGCGGAACAAAATGTACAACGCCTGCGCAATCATGCCTGCCTCGCTTTGTGGTGCGGCAACAATGAGATGGAATACGCCTGGGCCCAGGGACATGAGGAGCGCGGCTGGGGCTGGAAACAGTTATACAATACCGCACAGCGCGCTCAAATATGGCAGGCGTACGACACCATTTTTCACCATATCTTACCCAAAGTGGTGACTGATTATGCTCCCGGTCAACCTTACTGGCACTCCTCCCCTTCCGCGGGTATGGGTAAACTGGCCAAAGACGACAACACTTCCGGCGACATGCATTACTGGGGCGTGTGGCATGGTCAGGAACCGTTCAGTGCCTTTAGGAAATACAAAGCCCGCTTTATGAGCGAATATGGATTTCAGTCTTTTCCTGAATACAACAGTGTGAAACGCTACACCCTGCCCGAAGACCGCGACATTGAGTCGGAAGTGATGGCCTGGCATCAGCGCAGCGGCATTGGCAATTTGCGTATCCGCGAATATATGGAAGCCGAGTATAAAGTTCCTGCCGACATAGAGGAATTTTTATACGTGGGTCAGGTGTTACAGGCGGAAGCCATTGGCGATGCCATGCGCATTCACCGGGCCGCTATGCCTTACTGTATGGGTTCACTTTACTGGCAGTTGAACGATTGCTGGCCGGTAGCTTCCTGGTCGGGCATAGATTATTACGGCCGGTGGAAAGCCATGCATTACAAGGTGAAAGAAGCCTGTAAAAATCAAATTATTTATGCCGTGATTGAAGACAATGAACTCAAAGTTTATGGTATCAATGATTTGCCGGAGAAAGTCCCGGCCATTTTACGATTAAACCTTGCCCGTTTTGACGGGGAATCGTTGTGGAACCGTCCGGTAAACGTGGTGTTGCCGGCCAACAGCGCTGCCCTGATTTACAGTATGTCGTTCAGCAAACTGCCGGTGAAGTATGCTGAAAGTGAACTGTTTCTTACTGTCCTCCTAACCAAAGGCCTAACTACCCTTGACCGGGAAATTTTATTTTTCACCAGTCCCAAAATGCTCAAACTGCCCGACCCGGAAATAAAAACCAGGGTTAGCGATAAAGGAGATCATCTGGTGATAGAAATCAGCTCGGATAAATTTTGCAAGAGCCTGATGTTGAGCAGTGAGGATGATGAAGCCCGTTTCTCAGACAATTTCTTTGACCTGTTGCCGGGAGAAGTAAGACGAATTACCTGCACCACCACACAGCGCTGGGAAGATTTTGAACGCGGCCTCAAATTGCTGCATTTAAAACAAACTATGTGAGGCCTTACTGACAAGATTTACAGGTTTTATTTTTTTGACAGGATTGACAAGAATTACAAGATTCTTTTTTTTGACCGGATTAACAGGATTTACAGAATTCTTTTTTTTGACAGGATT
>JAVEQP010000017.1:6060-46178 GCA_034007585.1 Lentimicrobium sp.
TCACCAATCACCAATCACCGTCCAGTTCCAACAGCACGGGGCAATGGTCTGAATGCATCACTTCAGGCAGTATGCGGGCAGCCACCTGACGGTTTTTAAGCGCCGGCGAAGTCATATTATAATCTATGCGCCAGCCCAGGTTTCTGGCGCGGGCACCTGCGCGGTAACTCCACCAGGTATAGTTATGGGGATGACGGTTAAAATGCCGGAAACTGTCAATAAAACCACCTTTCAGAAAATCTTCCATCCAGGCACGCTCTTCGGGCAGAAAACCTGAAACCGTCGCATTTCGTATCGGATCGTGGATATCTATTGGCTTATGGCAGATGTTGAAGTCGCCGGAAATCACCAGGTTGGGCCTTTCAAGCAGGAGATCGTAGGCATAGTTATAAAAATCCTCCAGCCACTGCATTTTAAAACTTTGCCGGAGTTCACCGGTGGTGCCCGAAGGATGATAGACACTCATCACCGAAAGGTCACCAAAATCAGCGCGAATGGTTCGACCTTCATCATCATACTGATCAATGCCCATACCCAATACCACTTTATCCGGCTTCTGCAGGCTGAGAATACCCACACCGCTGTAGCCTTTCTTTTGAGCCGAAAACCAGTGGCAATGATAACCCAGGGCCATCAGTTCATCAATGGGAATCTGCTCCGGTTGTGCTTTGGTTTCCTGAATGCAGACCACCTCAGGCTTTTCACGCATCAGCCAGGTAATCAGCCCCTTATTTAGCGCTGACCGGATGCCATTTACATTATAAGTTATAATTTTCATCGAAGCTGTCGGATTAAGCAGGTAATCTATATTAAGTATGATTTAAACATGATTTAAAGAGAGGATAACCAATACAATACCGAGCACCAGACCTATGCCTGCAACAATCAGTAGGTTAATGTTCAGCCTTTTGATGGTCGGGGGGCTCAAATTATCCAACCACTTTTTCACCCTTGGATAAACGGTGAGGGAAAGCAGCCAGGCCCCCAAAAATCCTATTAAAGTCCCAACAAGTACATCTCCGGGAAAGTGCACGCCCACATAAATGCGGGTGTATGAAATGAGCATTATGGCAAAAGCAAGCACCGCCTGAAGTATCCATCCCGGTTTGGAAGAAAGCACGTAAGTTGAAATTACTGCCGAAACCACGATGCTGTGTCCCGAGGGGAAAGAGTTGTGAAACATGCGGTATCCGGCTACAGAATGCACATCGGCTATGCTGTCAAAAATCCTGAAAGGACGGTCCCACCCTTCAAACCAGGTATTTTTAAGCAGTTGTCCGAAAAGACCCAATATAATCACGGCAAGTATCATGTTAATGATCATTGCCGAATGCTTCTTCCCAAATATCAATGCCAACAATGAGGTAAGGATAAGGCCATCGCCGAGGTGGGTAAGCAGAAACATGGGCCAGTCGAAAAATGGACGATGCCAGCCATTAATCAATAAAAAGCTGTCCCGGTATCCCAACATCAATAAAAAAACACTTAGCCCTGACCAATACAAAAGCATCAAAAATAAAAACAACAAGGGCATCTGTTTATATTCAGACTTCATAGAATTCGGTTTGATGGGCACAAGGCAAAAAGCAGATTTTCATTACTCCTGTGAGTATTCTTTGACCAATTTTCGATAAGCCGAAAACACATTGGCCCTCGAAACAAAGCCACGATATTTGCCATTTTCGAGCACCGGAAGATTATAGTCTTTGGATTCGCTGAAAACCCGGGCTACACTCTCCATGGTATCATGGGTATGCACGATGTTCTGAGGCATAAACATCAGATTTCGCACAAATGTTTTATCATAAATGGTGTGATCGAAGATGATGTCCCGGATTTCGTTGATAAACACCACGCCCAGGAAATTATCCTCATCATCCACCACCGGGAAAACGTTTCTTTCAGAACGCGCAATCACTTTAACCAAATCGCCCAACGTATTGTCCGGGCCTATGGGTAGGAAATTATCTTCAATCAACCGCTCAATACTCAGGCGTGAAAGCACGGCCTTGTCTTTATCGTGGGTAATGAGTTCACCCCTGGAAGCCAGCCGCTTGGCATAGATGCTGTGGGGTTCGTACAGGTTGATGGTCAGGTATGAGATGGTACTGGTGATGATGAGTGGCACAAAAAATTCATAACCACCGGTAACTTCTGCAATCAGGAAAATGGAGGTAAGTGGGGCATGCATCACAGCGGCCATTACGCCAGCCATACCTGCCAGTACAAAATTGCTTTCCGGCAAATTATGATAACCAATGGTATTGATCAACCGGGCCATAAAAAATCCGGTTACGCCACCCATAAAAAGAGAGGGTGCAAACACCCCTCCTACTCCCCCGCTTGCCGTGGTGCTGGCCATGGCAATTACTTTAAAGAACATTACCAGAAGTAAGAATCCCATAAACAGCCATTGGTTGTTGCGAAATTCATAGAAGAAACTATTGTTAACAATGCTGTTGCCTTCGCCGGTAAGGAAGGTACCCAGCACATCATACCCTTCACCGTATAAGGGAGGCAACAGAAACACCAGGAAGCTTACAATGACACCACCGATAAGCAAGCGGCGTACCGGCTTTTTGATGTTGTATATTTTGCTTTCCACATAGGCATTGGCACGCGTAAAATAGAGGGATACCAATCCGGCAATTATTCCGAGTAAAATATAAAACGGGATGTTTCTCAGGTCATAAGGATTGGTCATTGTAAGCGAGAAAATGGATGCATTTCCCATCAGGAATGTAGAAATGGTGGTTCCGGTTACCGCAGAAATGAGCAGGGGAATAAGTGATGCCATGGTAAGATCGAGCATCAGCACTTCAAGGGCAAAAACTACTGCGGCAATGGGTGCTTTAAAAATTCCGGCAATGGCTCCGGCCGCACCGCAACCAATCATCAGCGTCATGGTGCGGTAATCCATGCGCATCAGGCGCGCCAGGTTAGAACCTATAGACGCCCCCGTGAGTACAATGGGTGCCTCCAATCCAACCGATCCTCCAAACCCAACCGTTATGGTACTCGAAATCAGTGAACTGTAGTTGTTGTGCGACTTCAGGTGGCTGTTGCCCCGTGAAATAGAATACAACACCTTACTTACGCCATGAGAAATGTCTTCGTGCACGAAAAGACGCACATAAAGCACCGTTAAAGCAATGCCAATAAGCGGGTAAGCCAGATATAAGAGGTTAAAGCTTTCGACATCGAATCCACGCGTTAGAAACAGATAGAAATAGTGTACCGTATTCTTTAAAATCACTGCGGAAAGCCCGCTCACCAGCCCAACCACCAGCGCAAGAATCAATATCAGATTGCGCGGACTAATGCGGCCGGTACGCCATGTATTAAACCTTACAAGCAGCGTATTGAATTTCATAGGGGGCAAAGATAGAAAAATGAAACATATTTCCGAATAGTAAGCTTCAAGTTGTTCTCAGTTATGAAAAATATGTTTAACCCCTACCCTTCCCGGATCTGATATAAACCAGAGAAGATTACTATAAAATGTCCCTGAGATGCCCTGGGAACCTCCCACTTTTCAGCGTAAAGCCAATGAATAAACCCGCGTAAATATAACCCTTTCGGCAAAAACTCATATCTTTACCGATTGATTTCAAAAACTTCCATTAACAACAACCATTATGTTTAAAAGATTCACTGCAATTGCTTTGATTATCGGGCTGGGCTTTGGCGCCCGTGCTCAGGATGATGCCCGCCTCTTAAGGTTTCCCGACATCAATAAAAACCTGGTTGCCTTCGTTTATGCGGGCGACATATGGACGGTTCCCGCTACCGGAGGCGATGCCAAACGGCTAACTTCCCACAAAGGGCTCGAACTCTTCCCAAAAATTTCACCCGATGGCCAATGGATTGCCTTTTCGGCAGAATATTCAGGCAGTCGTCAGATTTGGGTGATGCCCGCTGAAGGCGGAAGCGCCCGTCAGCTTACCTGGTACAATTCCGTAGGCGTAATGCCGCCCCGTGGTGGTTACGACAATGTTGTCCTCGACTGGACGCCCGACAGCAAACAGATTCTTATCCGGGCCAACCGCACTGAATTCGGCGAACGCAACGGTAAGTATTTCTTAGTGAGCCTGGATGGCGGCCTGGAAAAACCCCTGCAAATCGTAAATGGCGGTTTTGCGGTGTTTTCACCCGATGGCAAAAAACTGGCTTTTACTCCGGTTGACCGCGAATTCCGCACCTGGAAACGATACAAGGGCGGACGCGCCACCGACCTCTGGACCTATGACCTGGCCAATAACACCGCTGAGCAAATTACCCACTTCGACGGTTCAGACCAATGGCCCATCTGGTGGGGCAACGACATTATTTTTGCTTCCGACCGCGATTTGCGCCTGAATTTGTATCGCTACAATACCAGCAGCAAAGAAACAACCCAACTTACTTTTCACAAGGATTTTGATGTAATGTGGCCTTCCGGCGAAAACGGACAGGTGGTTTACGAAAATGGTGGGTACCTCTATAAAATGGATATCACCAGCGGCACCAACGCAAAGCTGACCGTAAACCTGAATTTTGACAACCCCAATCTGGTTTCCTATTTCAAGAATGTAAAAGATGATATTCAGAGTTTTTCCGTTTCACCGACCGGCAAACGGGCGCTGTTCGATGCTCGCGGAGACATTTTCTCGGTTCCGGCCGAAAATGGTGTTATCGAAAACCTGACACAAACACCCGGGGTGCGCGAAATTTTCCCGAAATGGTCGCCCAATGGCAAATGGATCAGCTATTATTCTGATGCCACCGGTGAATATGAAATTTACCTGCTCGAAAATAAAAAAGGAGCTGAACCCAGGCAACTGACCAAAAACTCCGCTGCCTGGAAATACGAAGCTGAATGGTCGCCCGACAGCAAATACCTGGTTTACAGCGACCGCACCCTGAAACTTTGGCTCGTAGATGTGGCCAGTGGCACTCAAACCGAGGTGGATAAAGGTGAGATGAACGAAATACGCGGCTATTCCTTCTCCCCCGATTCAAAATGGATTACCTACGACAAGGAAAGTCCAAACAGCCAGTCGGCAGTATGGGTGTATAACATCCCTGAAAAGAAGGCTACCCAGCTTACTGACGATCAATTCAGTGATTACTCCCCCGTATTCAGCGCCTGTGGCAAATACCTGTTCTTTGTATCCAACCGCGACTTCAACCTTGATTTCTCCAGTTTTGAATTCACTTACCTATACAATAAGGCGGCCCGCATCTATGTGGTGGCTTTGAACAATGACGGCAGCAAATTCTTTAAGGAGAAAAATGATGTAGAAACGGTAAAGGAGGAGGCTGCTGCTTCGCCAAAAGACAAGGGAAAGGAGAAGGACGAAACTCCAAAAGATACCGATAAACCGGCCGTCACCATCGACTTTACCAACATAAACAACCGCATTATCGCGCTCCCGGTTGAAGCGGGTGATTATCGCCTGGTAGGCCCGGCCGATGGCGGATTGCTTTACCTGAGTGAAGGCAAGCTGATGCGCTACAACCCGGCAGAAGAGAAGACCGAAGAAATTATGGAACGTGTTTATATGGTTGAACCCACGGCTGATGGCAAAATGTTTATATATCGCTCAGCCAATGATTTCGGCATAGCTAAAGTAGCTCCCGGCCAGAAACCCGGTACCGGAAAGCTCAACCTGGATAAGCTTGACATGAAAATCAATCCCCGCGAAGAGTGGAATCAGATTTATGTTGATGGCTGGCGCATTTTCCGCGATTATTTTTATGTGGACAACCTGCACGGGGTGGACTGGAAAGGGCTGCAGACCCGTTACGGTGCGCTGTTGCCTTACGTGGGCAGCCGTTTCGACCTTGATTACATCCTGAATGAGATCGTTTCCGAATCCAATACCGGCCACTCTTATGTGGACTGGGGCGATATCGAGCGTGTTAAACGAATCAATACCGGTTTGCTTGGCGCGAAACTGGTCGCCGATGAGGCAGCCGGCCGTTACCGGATTGATTATATTTACCCCGGCGAAAACTGGAATCCGGAGCGTCGTTCCCCACTTACCGAAGCCGGCGTGGATGTAAAGCGTGGCGATTATCTGATCAGCATTAATGGAAAGAACGTAACCACCAAAGACAATCCTTACCTCTTCCTCGAAAACCTGGCCGATGTACCTGTTCAGTTAACGGTGAACAGCCGCCCTTCCGCAGATGGCGCCCGCACTTCCACCGTTAAACCCATAGAAAGCGAACTGGAAATCATGCACTTAGACTGGGTAAAACAGCGCCGTGCCATGGTGGATTCCCTTTCGGGTGGCAAAATCGGATACATCTATGTGCCCAACACTTCCTTTGAAGGCAACCGCGAACTTTTCCGTGGCATGTACACCTACAACGACAAGGATGCACTGATTATTGATGACCGATACAACGGTGGTGGTTTC
The DNA here is from genome assembly GCA_034007585.1 of Lentimicrobium sp. Classification (GTDB taxonomy): domain Bacteria; phylum Bacteroidota; class Bacteroidia; order Bacteroidales; family Lentimicrobiaceae; genus Lentimicrobium. The sequence goes on from JAVEQP010000017.1 coordinate 12,468, forward strand.
ATCCCAGAAAATATGATTAACCTGCTGGATCGCAAAACGCTCACCTACTGGCATCGCAATCACATGCAGCCCAACCGCGCACCGGGCATTGCCCACGACGGCCCTAAGGTGATGCTTATCAACGGTTATTCATCCTCGGGTGGGGATGCATTTCCTTATTTCTTCAGGAAACTGAACCTCGGCAAACTCATCGGCACCCGCACCTGGGGCGGACTGGTGGGCATCAGCGGCAATGCACGACTGGTTGATGGCGGCTACATTTCCGTGCCCCGCTTCGGCATCTTCGATGAAAACAGCGAATGGATCATCGAAGGCGTAGGTGTATATCCCGATATTGAAGTGGTGGATCGTCCCGAGCAACTGGCTAAAGGCATTGACCCCAGCATTGAAAAAGCCGTGGAAGTACTGCTGAAAGAACTTAAAGACAACCCTGTGAAGAAAGTGAAAATACCTGCTTCTCCTGACCGTTCGGGATGGATTGAGAAAGAAATCAAGTAGAATTGCAGATTGCAGATTGCAGATTGTAGATTGTAGATTGTAGATTGTAGATTGAACTTCAAATCCGGTTGTGGTGAAAGCCTGACCGGATTTGTTTTTTTATTAGTTCGGTGGTCGAACCATTTTGATAGAGTAAATTTGGTTTATCAGTAATGGAAGAGTCGGATACGCTCCTTTTGAATGGTAGCCTTATTTTTGACAGGATTCACAGGATTCACAGGCTAAAAATACGTTAACCCCAAAATCCCTTTGCCTGTCTATCTCCTTTTCATTCGACATTCATAAAATAATTTCACAGAGTATCACCGTGTTATGCTCAGAGTTGCACAGTGTATATTTTTAGAATTATATACATTTGATCACTGATTACCGATCACAGATCACTAATCACAGATCACTGATCACTGATCACAGATCACCCATCACCCATCACCCATCACCCATCACCGATCACCGATCACAGATCACCCATCACTCACCAGTCAGAAATTAGAAATTCCCAATTATCCAATCAAAACACTTATCTTTGCCGTTCATTTAAAGTAGCTGCTACTCATTTATAGGTTTATATCCTTTCCCGCCAATCGACCCTTCGTTAACATCCGATCCATTCAGAACTTAACTCAGGAGTACCCGAAAAGCCACGGTTGTTTACCGGCTGCACACATTTTTATTTAATTTATGACTTTCGAAGATCTGAACATCATTCAGCCCATAACCCGGGCATTGAAACAAAAAGGTTACACTCAACCTACACCCATACAGCAAAAAGCCATTCCCCACCTGTTGGCGGGTTCCGATGTTTTCGGCACTGCCCAGACCGGCACCGGGAAAACGGCAGCTTTTGCTGTACCCATTTTGCAGAAACTTTATGCTGCTCAGGCCAACCGCAAAACTGCTGGCATCCGTGCGCTGGTACTTGCACCCACACGAGAGCTGGCCATACAAATAAACGAAAGCTTCAGCGATTATAGCAATGGGCTGGGCCTGCGTCACACCGTAATTTATGGTGGTGTATCTCAAAATCCACAAACGGCCATTCTCCGCAAAGGAGTGGATATCCTGATTGCTACGCCCGGTCGCCTCATTGACCTGATGAATCAGGGATTTATCCACCTGCATCAGGTAAACTTTTTCATTCTGGATGAAGCTGACCGCATGCTCGATATGGGCTTTGCGCCTGATATTAAACGCATCATTGCCAAACTGCCACAGCACAAGCAAACCGGCTTCTTTACTGCCACCATTCCCAACGAAATTAAAGCCCTGGCCGACAGCCTGCTCAATCATCCTGTAAAGGTGAATGTGGCACCCATTTCTGCCCCGGCCGAAGCAGTAGAGCAATCGGTTTATTTTGTGGAAAAAGCTGACAAACGCTCCATGCTTAAGGAAGTTTTCGCCCTGGAAGAGATTGAAACAGCGCTTATTTTCACCCGTACCAAGCACGGTGCCGACAAAGTGGTCCGCGACCTGGTTAAAAATGGCATTCCTGCTGTAGCCATTCATGGAAACAAGTCACAGCAGGCACGCCAAAAGGCTCTGCAGGGTTTCAAGGACCGCAGTATCCGGGTTTTGGTTGCTACTGATATCGCTTCGCGCGGTATAGATGTGGAACGGATTTCACACGTAATAAATTACGAACTTCCCGAAGTTCCCGAAACTTATGTACACCGTATCGGGCGCACAGGTCGTGCCGGCGAAACAGGAAAAGCCATCTCATTTTGCGCCGCTGAAGAGCGTGGAAGCCTGAAAGACATCAACAAACTTTTGCCCCGGACCATTGAGGTGAAGTTGATGCAGGGCTTTGTAGCCAGTATCCCATCGGAAGTGGAAGAAGTAGCCCCTTCAAATTCACGTGGCGGTTCACAACGCACCCGTCAGCCGAGGCCGGCAACTCCGCAAAAAAGAGCTTTTCAAAGGAAGCGCTGGTAGGAGTCGAACGAATGTATTATTACCCATTAGTGGTCACCGATTGACTTTTATCGTCATCAGTGACCATTTTTGTTCCCATTTGTGTTGGCCTAAATTTGTTCTGTAAATTCAATTCTCCATTAAAAAAGCAGAACAGATTCAATTACATCCCTTTATATTGCTTTCTTTTTAAAGGATTATTTACTTTAGCAGTCTTACAATCGGATTATTTTCTACGAAACACCATTTTATGAAAATATTTTCATGCATATTACTGATGCTAAGCACTTTAACCGCTTACAACCAGGACCGGGTTACCGGTTATAACTTTGCCTCGCGTGCTGAAGTTATTGCTCAACAAGGCATGGTGGCTACCTCTCACCCGCTGGCTACGCAAATTGGACTTGACATGCTGAAAGGCGGTGGCACTGCCATTGATGCAGCCATTGCAGCCAATGCCGCACTGGGATTGATGGAGCCAACTGGCAGTGGCATTGGTGGCGATCTTTTTGCCATTGTATGGGATGCAAAAACGGGTAAACTTTACGGGTTAAATGCATCCGGAAGGTCGCCGGCGGCGCTTGGTCTGGAATATTTCAAAGAAAAGGGTCTGGAAAAAATCCCTTCCCTCGGCCCCCTGCCCGTAAATATGCCAGGATGTGTGGATGGCTGGTTTGAGCTGCACAAGCGGTTTGGCAAACTGCCCATGACTCAGATACTCGCACCCGCCATAGAATATGCCGAAAATGGTTTCCCGGTTACCGAACTCATCGCTTATTACCTGAACCGCTCGGTACCCATGCTGGGCAGCCGTTATCCAAATGTTTTGGAAACCTACACCCTTGATGGAAAGACTGTTCCTGCCAAAGGTGACATTTTCCGAAACCCTAAACTTGCGGGCACCTATAAAAAACTGGCCGAAGGCGGCCGTGATGCTTTTTACAAAGGCGAAATCGCCCACACCATTGCCGATTTTGTTCAGGCACAGGGCGGGTTTTTATCTTATGATGACCTGTCCACTCACCATTCAGAATGGGTGGAACCGGTTTCGACAAACTACCGCGGATATGATGTGTGGGAACTCCCGCCAAACGGACAGGGAATTGCCGCACTGCAAATGCTGAATATCCTGGAAGGCTATGATTTCTCTCAAATTCACTATGGTTCAGCCCGCCACATTCATTTGTTTGCCGAAGCTAAAAAACTGGCCTTTGAAGACCGGGATAAATACTATGCGGACATGGATTTCGCAAGGGTACCCGTGAATGAACTGATCTCTAAAGCCTATGCGGATCAACGCAGAAAGTTGATCGACGAAAACAAAGCCGGTGCTTTTGAGGCTGGTGTTCCCATGGAAGGTGGAACCATTTACCTGACCGTTGCCGACAAAGACGGAAACATGGTTTCATTGATTCAAAGCAACTACCGGGGTATGGGTTCAGGCATGGTTCCCCCGGGGCTGGGATTTATGCTTCAGGACAGGGGCGAACTTTTCATCCTGGAAGCCGGTCATGCAAACGTGTATGCGCCCGGCAAAAGACCGTTTCATACCATCATCCCGGCTTTCATCACCAAAGACGGCAAACCTTATGTGAGTTTTGGGGTAATGGGCGGCGACTTTCAACCCATGGGCCATGTACAGATTGTGATGAATCTGATAGATTTTGGCATGAACCTTCAGGAAGCCGGCGATGCTCCGCGCATCAGCCACATTACATCAGGAAAACCCGATGGCACACAACCTGAGAAGGGCGAAATACAATTGGAAAGTGGTTTTGAGTATGAAGTCATTCGTGAACTCATGGCTATGGGACATAAAGTGGGCTGGTCTCTCGGCGATTATGGCGGATATCAGGCAATTATGTTTGACAACCAACGCAAAATCTATCTTGGCGCCTCAGAATCCCGCAAGGACGGGCAGGCAGCAGGATATTAAACTTAGATTGGCATTAAAACCAGAACATTTACTACTTTAGCAGTACATTTTTAGCAAGCATCTATGTCCGCGCTGGCCGTACCCACTTTATTGGATGAAAATAACGCCGAATTCAGTTATGCAACTGATTTGGTGTTATATACCTCTCAAATGCTTTACCTTACCGGAAGGGCCGGGACAGGTAAAACCACCTTTTTACGAAACCTGAAGAAGGTTTGCAATAAAAAAATGGTGATCCTTGCCCCCACCGGTGTGGCTGCCATCAATGCCGGTGGCCAGACTATACACTCATTTTTTCAGGTAAAACCAGGTATTTATGTTCCGGGCGATGGCAGGTTTAAAACCATGAAGCAAGCCGGCACCGAAGAAGGTGGTTCCATCTTCGATCACTTCAGGTATCAGCATGAAAAGCTTGAAATCATCCGGAACATGGAGTTATTGGTTATTGACGAAGTGTCCATGGTTCGCTGTGATTTGCTGGATGTGGTGGATACGCTTCTCCGGGTAGTGCGCAACAAACCGTTTGTCCCGTTTGGCGGGGTTCAAATGGTGCTTATCGGTGATGCCTTCCAGTTGCCGCCCATTGTTAAAGATGATGACTGGAATATCCTTGGCCGGTTTTACGAAAATCCTTTCTTTTTCAGCTCAAAAGCGGTGCTGCAATCCATGCCGGTGTATGTGGAATTGAAAAAGGTTTATCGCCAGACCGATCTGGAATTTATCGGGCTGTTGAACCGGATTCGTATCAACGAACTGCACGAAACCGACCTCCACTTGTTGAACAGCCGGTTTCTGCATGGCTTTTCCCCTGAAAATGAAAAAGACTATATCATTCTGGCCACCCACAACCGCATGGTGGAAGAGATCAACAGCCGGCGGCTGGCGGAAATCAGAGAAGAAGAATATTCTTTTATGGCTTCAGTTATAGGCATCTTCCCGCCGGGCAGTTTTCCTGCGGATGAAAACCTGCATTTGAAACCTACGGCTCAGGTCATGTTTTTACGCAACGACTGGGCAAGAGGCTATTATAACGGAAAAATCGGCCATGTACTGGAAATAAATGAAGATTCCTTGCTGGTTGAGTTGCCTGAGGGCAATGTAGTAGAAGTGGAAAAAGAGTTGTGGGAAAATGTGCGTTACACCTGGAATGCCAGAGAGAACAAGGTGGATGAAGAATCCATTGGATCGTTTAAACAATATCCGCTTAAGCTGGCCTGGGCCATAACGGTGCACAAGAGCCAGGGGCTAACCTTTGAAAAAGTAATTGCTGACCTGGGTGAAGCTTTTGCGCCGGGTCAGGTGTATGTAGCCCTGAGCCGGTGTACCACCTTTGAAGGCCTGTGGATGCGCTCAAAACTGTATGAGCGGGCCATAAGATGCCATCCTGAAGTGATTGATTTCTCGATGAACGAAACCGATGCGGCTTTGATTCTCGACATGGTAAAGAAAGGTAAATCCACCTACCTGTTGCGGAAAGTATTGTATCATTATACCCTCAAACAATTCACTCCGGCCAGAACTAACTTGATGGAAGCCATTTCATCAACTGATGCATCCACGGCCACACGCGCTCAACAGTTCACCCGCCTGGGCATACCAAGAATCATCCGTGACTGTCAGCGCTCGGTAATAAGCATTCAGAAAGGGCTGGATGCCCTGGAAGATCCAACGCCCTCCTTATTCAATAAAAATCAACGCCTGAACGTAAAGGAACGTAAACACCTGCAAATTTTAAGTAAAGAGGCAGGAAAAACACTGGGGGTTATCAAAGAAATACTGAAGTTCAATACAGCCACAAAAAGTATATTCCATCCACCCCTCCTGGATAAAAAGTATCAGCAGGCACTTCAGTCAATGAAGAGTGAGCTCGCCGGGTTAATGGCTGACATTAAAGAGAAAGCGGCTTCCTGACCCGGCCTGGTTTAACACCAGAATTAATTGTTAAACTTTTGTGAACTACGAACATTTGCGGAGGCACCTGGTTAAAGATGCATAACTCTAAAATTTCTGGATATTATGGCTAAAATAAATCCTTACCTCAATTTTGACGGAAACACCGAAGAAGCTTTCCACTTTTACAAATCAGTGTTCGGGGGTGAATTTATATTTCTACAACGCATGAAGGAAACCCCTGACGGCAATAAACTTAAACCGGAAGAACAAAATCTGATCATGCACATTGCTCTTCCTATAGGCGAAAACATTCTAATGGGCAGTGATATTGTTGAATCCATGGGGCACAGACTCAGGGTGGGCAACAATACTTTTATATCGGTTTCAATACAAACTGCGGAAGAAGCGGAACGTATCTTCAATCAGCTCTCTGCCGATGGCCTGGTACATATGCCCTTGCAGAAAACTTTCTGGAATGCCTATTTCGGAATACTTACCGACAAATTTGGCATTCAGTGGATGGTGGATTGTGAAATCTCCGAAAAATAAGTCTTCGTAAAACCTGCCGCTAATTCAATATTATGCATTTTCAATCCATATCAAGGTTGGGCTGAATTTTCAACTCCATTGTTCCAAGTTCCAGGGCAAGCAGGTTTCCATAGCCGGGCCGGTTGGCCATATAGCAGCCATTATCCAGGTCAATAAAAGGATAACCTTCCTGGGTAATGGCAATGTAAATATAGTCCAGGCCCATGGGTACATGGCCGTGAATAAGCTGCCGGTACCCTATTTTTTCAGGAATAATGCGGTAATCTTTCACCCACAACATGGAGAAAGTATCCTGAAAAGGATCATCTATCTCAAAATTCAGGCCGGCATGTACCAGCAGAAATTTATCCAGCTCATGATAGAGTGGCAGCTTATCCATCCAGGTTATATAATGTTCCGGAATGCGCAGCAAGTCCATGGTGCCAAAACTCTCCAGGGTTTCCCTGCCACCATGTTTAAGCCACTGCGCCCGCGACTTATTGTGACGGCGCATAAAGAGGAAACTACCTGACTGTTGTTCCTCCTGCCATGACTTTACAAAGAAATCCTCATGGTTTCCCTTAAGTGGCACTACCTTATATCCCAACGCCTCCAGATTCATCACATAATCAAGCACGCCTTTGGAATCAGGGCCGCGATCTACATAGTCGCCCAGAAAAAAGAGGGTATCGTCCCGCGAAGGAATTACCTGCTGTTCAATGAGTTCGCGCAGGCTTTTCAAACAACCATGAATGTCAGGAATTACCCATTGTTTACTCATTCCGCTGCTATTTCGACTTACCCTGATTGGCGACTGCTTCCATCAGCTTCTTAATGACTTCAGGATCACCCAGGAAGTAATCCTTTTGCAAATTTAGCTCATCATCAAATTCAAAAACGTAGGGAATACCCGTGGGCAAGTTTAAACTAACGATGTCTTTATCGCTGATGTTTTTAAGGTGTTTAATCACTGCACGCAGGCTGTTTCCATGGGCCGCAACCAAAATCTGATCGTGCTTGCGTAATGAAACACTAATCTCATCATTCCAATAAGGCATCATACGTTCAACGGTTTCCTTGAGCGATTCAGTGATGGGAATCAACTCAGGGTCCACTCCCTTGTACCGCCGGTCATTGCGGGGATTGCGCTCATCATCATCAGCTACCACAGCCGGTGGAACATCGTAACTGCGCCTCCAGATCAGCACCTGCTCTTCTCCGAATTTAGCGGCCATCTCGGCCTTGTTCAGTCCCTGCAGATTGCCATAATGCTTCTCATTCAGTCTCCAGCTTTTCAACACCGGAATCCAAAGCTGATCCATCTCTTCAAGCACGATATTGAGGGTCTTTATTGCCCGTTTCAGATAAGAAGTGTACGCCAGGTCAAAGAAAAAACCCTTTTCTTTGAGTACCTTGCCGGCTTCATGGGCTTCTACTACCCCTTTTTCACTTAAATCCACATCGGTCCATCCGGTAAACCGGTTTTCTTTATTCCATTCACTCTCGCCATGGCGAAGCAATACCAGTTTTTTCATTATATATTTCGTTATTGATCAGGCTATGATTGCATGTAATCCAATGCCCGGGTTATATATTACGAACATGCGCGTGTATTTTCTTCAGGCCTTAATGATGTAAGACACAAATCTCTGGCAAAGATACAAATTTGTGGCTGTTTATGGTTAATCGCTATCTTCGCAAACACTAAACCAAACTTCATTGTTTATATTGCCATGAACCTGGTAAAACCGCCCAAAATCATTCAACAATTGTTGCTGAGATCATTGGTTTGGCAACTACCGGAACGAGTCAATGAGATTTTTATCACTTTCGATGATGGCCCGGTGCCCGAAATTACACCACAGGTACTGGAAATACTCGGACAGTTTAAGGCAAAAGCCACTTTTTTCTGCGTGGGCGATAATGTGACGAAACATCCACAGGTGTATGGGCAGATACTCTCGGCCGGTCATGTAACCGGAAATCACACCAACAATCACCTTAACGGATGGAAAACAAGCAGGGAAGCCTACCTTCAAAATATTGAATTATGCAATCAGAAAGTTGACAGTAAGTTATTCAGGCCACCCTATGGTCGCATTAATCCGGCACATATTGCTGCCATCAGACAACAAGGGTATAGGATTGTAATGTGGTCGGTACTTACTCAGGATTACGATGTGTCACTCACCGGGCCGGCGGTACTTGAAAATGCCATAAAATATACCAAAGGCGGCAGTATAGTGGTGTTTCACGACAGCCTCAAAGCAGCGGATCGTGTGCTTTACGCCCTGCCCCGGTTTCTGGAATATTTTAGCATTAGAGGATACACATTCAGTACTTTACGTTAAAACTTTGAGCCCCCTCCGAATAGTGCTTTTTCGCCACCAAACGATGCACTGAGCCAGTCGAAGTGCTCAAAGACTCAAAGAATCACTAAGTTTAAATTCCTGATTATCATTCCTTTGTGAATCTTGGTTTCTTAGTGCCTTAGTGGCATTCTCTTTTTCTTACTTATTCGGAGTGGCTTCAACTTTAGTATTTTACAAATTTAAATACCCGCGTATTCTCCTCCTGAATCACCGAAAGCAAATATAAACCGGCGGCCAGACCCTGCAGATTAAAGGTGATATTTCCTTCCCTTACCGTAAATCCGGGTTTAAATTGCCTGCCAGAGCTGTCGCTGAAATGCCATTCCAGGGGTGGATTGCCATTGTATGACAATGAGATAATATCGCCGGCAGGATTTGGATAAAGCTGCATGGGGTGCTCCTCATTGGTTACCACTACCTTGTTGTTGGCGGAGATCAGCCACATTTCCGGATCTATTTTCACACTGTCAACCAGAAATCCAGGAACTACCCTGGCGGTGACGAATTTTGAATCTACCTCAACAATAAAAGTAGTATCTGTTCCTTCACCATAAAAGCGCAGAGGTAAAGGCAATTTAAAATAAGGCACCGAAGCATGAGAGGTAGTTTGGTGAATGTCAACATGATAATCCCCGTTGATCAACCGATCGCACTTCACCTGGTACGACGGGAAACCCTCTCCATAAATCCAGTCATCGAAAAAGGAGGTCAGGTTCATTCCCGACACATTTTCAAAAGTTTCTTTCAGTTGAGCGGTACCTGCAAACCCGTAGGCAGAAGCGTTCAGATAATCACGACAGGCTCTAAAGAATACGTCATCGCCCACCACCCAGCGCAACATATGCAGCACCAACGCCCCTTTTGAATAAGTAAGCCTGGAATTGAAAATCCGGTCTTCATCGGTGGTATCTTGTACATATACTGATCCTCCCGGTTGGGAAGTTACAAATTCAATGTTCTGCGCCTTCCAGAAAGGCCAGAAATAACCATCAAACAGATGCTCATAAGACAAACCCGCCAGATAAGTGGCAAAGCCTTCATTTAGCCAGATATCATGCCATGAACTGGTGGTCACACAATCGCCAAACCACTGATGTGCCAGCTCATGGGCGATAATTTCATAATCAAACCTGCCCATAAACGACATGGTCTGATGTTCCATGCCTCCCCCCCACTCCATCTGCGCATGACCGTATTTCTCACCGGCAAACGGGTACATACCGAACATCTCGCTAAACAGCTCCATAACCGGAATGGTTTTAGCAGTTCGCGTTCGAATCAGCGCTTCCGTTTCGGGATAAACATAGTTGTGAATATAAACGGGCATGCCGGCAGGCCAGGCTGTATCAACATAACTAACATAATTTGTTGCTGCAAACCCAAGCAAATAGGGGGCAACCGGATAGGTGTGCTTCCACACAGTAATCCTTTCCCCATCCATTACATATTCAGCCTGAAGTAAGCCATTTGCAGCCACCCGGCGGTAAGGCAAGGTGTGAAAACGCATCACCACGGAATCCATTTTCTCCGTAAGATCATTTTTACCGGGATACCAGTCGCGGCAACCATAAGGCTCTGACAGGGTAAATAAAATCTGTGTTGTATCGTGCTTGTTTAATAATAAAGCAGTATTATTTTTCGGCCAGCCACTAAAGTAAATCTCCATTTTTAGCGCTTCTCCGGTTTCATAATGGGTTTGAGGAAATAAAGTCAGGTCAAAATCTCCTTTTTGGGCTACCCCGGTCCGCTCACCATTGACAAAGGCTGAATCGACGGTATAACCCGTATTCAATTCCATGTAAATGCCCGGCTCCAGTGATCCGCTTACTTTAATATTTTGGATGGCTTTACCTTGAATGGGATTGGAAAAATCGAGTAACCACAGTTCAAGGTCCATAAAATCCACATTATAATTCCATTTGCGGATTGGTGCTCCGGTTTTGAATGCCCGGTACGTATGGGCTGATTTCAGCGCACAATGCTCAATACCCGAATTCAGGATTGGCTGCGCCTGTGTAGTGATAGAAAAAAACACACCACAGAGCAGGAAAATGAGAAAGCGATGCGCTGATTTCATTGCTGTAAATTGCATAAACAAAGATAATGAAAATCACGCATCATTAATTAACACAAAGGAAGTAACTTAAAAAAGTAGGATATCAACCTTAAAAAATCCCATCTTTGCAAAAGAAAAAGCGATGTCAGATGATTGAACGGTTTTGGAAATATATATTTGTGGTCATCTTCGGACTCACACTGTGGAGTTGCGCCAATCCGGTGGCTCCCACCGGAGGGCCAAAAGATGTAACCCCGCCTGAAGTGGTGGTTTCCGATCCGCCCAATGGCAGTGTGCTTTTTTCCGGCAAAGCAATTGCCCTTACATTCAGTGAATTTGTGCAGCTCAAGGAATTAAATAACCAAATGATTATTTCGCCGCCGCTGGGCGAAATGCCTGATGTCCTGCTCCGGCGAAAGACCCTGCATTTAACCTTTAAAGAACCACTTCGGACAAACTCCACCTACAATATATTCTTTGGCAATGGTATTGTTGACCTCACCGAAGGCAATGCTCTAAAGGATTATACCTTCTCCTTTTCCACCGGAGCAGTACTTGATTCTCTCTCCCTGGAAGGCAAAGTACTGGATGCCTTTAATCTGGCGCCTGTAAAAGACACCTATGTGATGCTTTATGACAGCGTTTACGACTCGGTGCCTTACCTGAACCGGCCTTATTATCTTGCCCGTACTGGAGATGATGGCTCCTTCAGGCTGCATAACCTGAGGCAGGGTAATTATCTGCTTTTCGCCCTGGGCGATAAAAACAATAATTATTTATATGATTCTCCAGCAGAACCAATTGCCTTTGTTGATTCGCTGATACAACCACAGATTAAAGCGGTCCGATCTATTGTTGTTCCCGACAACCTTCCCATAGACACCCTGAGCTACACAGACACGCTTAATCAGATACTCACCGACAGTCTGGACGCTAGACAGGCCGGGAATACGCCGCCTGCATTCATCAACTATACCTTATACCAGTTTCTGGAGGCCGATTCCATACAACGTTTACTGAAACCCAGTCTGCTGAGACAAAATGTAGTGAACTTTGCCTTCAGATATCCGGTGAAAGAGCTATCACTTAAGCCGCTTAATCCCGGATTTTCAGAACAGTGGTACCTTATCGGATATAACAATATTGGCGATACCATTACCCTGTGGATACCGGAGCCGGGCGCCGACACCCTGAGTGTGGAAATAACCGACAACAATGTAATATTGGACACCCTGCATATTGCCCTGAAACCTGCATCCCGGGTAAGGCCGGGCAAGCAAGCAGTGGCAGTTACCGAACAGAAATTCAGTTTCCGCAACAGCCTGGCAAGTCTCAAAATAAAACCCGGCCATCCGCTGATACTCACTTTTAATGATCCCATAGCTTCACTGGATACTTCAAAGCTTATTCTGTTGCGCGACAGTGTGGTGGTGGTTCCACAAATCCAGTTTACCGACTCGCTGCGTAAGAGGTTCAGTATTAGCTATCCCTGGAATGAGGAACACAAGTACCGGCTCACCGCTATGGATTCCGCTTTTATTGATGTGTTTGGCAAGGGCAACGATAGCACCACCCTTGCTTTCACCACCTATAAAGAAACGGAAACAGGACTTATTCAACTAAAGATTAAATTGCCGCAGGGCAGCAACATTTCCTATATCATTCAACTGTTGGACCCTAAACAAGCCCTGGTTGAACAACGTACCATAAGCAGCGACACTACCCTTACGTTTAATTACCTGTTACCCAAAACCTATGGATTTAAAGTCATTTATGACCGGAATCGTAATGGAAGATGGGATTCGGGCAACTATTTGCGAAAAATACAACCCGAAAAAGTGGCATTCTTTTCCAAACCTTTCGAGTTGAGGGCCAACTGGACCATGGAAGAGGAGTGGAATATAGGCGAAGACGCACCATAAAAAAACGGATAAAGTGAAACAACTTTACCCGTGGTAGATTTTACTTTAAAGAGCCAGCATCAGTTGTTACAACGTTCAATACACTGGAGTATCTCAGTAATGGCAGCCGATTTTACTGAATAGTGTATCTCCTTCCCTTCACGTTTGGAGGTAAGTACGCCTTTGCTTTTCAATATATTCAAATGGTGCGAAGCGGCAGCCTGCTCTATTTTTAACGATTCATAAATTTCGGTAACACTGAGCTTCTTTCTTTCGTTCAGCAAATCGATGATGGCAATCCGCATGGGATGGGCTATAGCACGCAGTTTACTTGCTGCTGCTTCAAGCTTAACAATGTCTAAAACGATTTCTTTGGCCATGATAAAAGGTGTTTTAAATTCTTGACAAAAATATAGAATAAATACTTACCTATTACCATATGATACATAGGTAGTATTATTATGTAAACAAACCAGTCAAAGAAAAGTTATTTCCATTAAATAAGCCCTTGTCGCTCAGCTTTATAGCAGGAATAACCAGCAGTGCCATAAAGGAGAGTGTCATAAATGGTGCCCTGAATGAAGTTCCAAGTTCCAAAGCTTTTTTATTGAGCTGCTGATAACGCTCAGCTACCGTGTAACCATCCTTGTCCGACATAATACCTGCAATGGGAAGCGATAAAAGGCTGACTTCTCCATCCTTAACCACACATATTCCCCCTTTGGAAGCCACCAGTGCATTGACTGCGATTACCATAGATTCATCATCGGCACCCACGGCTATAATGTTGTGGCTGTCGTGAGCTACAGTGGAGGCTATGGCTCCATGTTTCAACCCAAAGCCACTCACAAAATTAAGGGAGGGTTGCGATGGCTGGTAACGATTCATTACCAGCATTTTAAGCACATCATTATCCACGTTACTTTCTACAAAGCCATCAATGATGTGAGCTTCAGCCACTTCCATTTCGGTGATGAGCTGACCTTCGAGGGCACGCTGAACCTTAATTTTTTCACCTTCAGCCTTAATCTTTAAATCTTTGATAGTTATGGATCTGGCATTAAAATTATTCGGTGTTTCACTACTTCTGGATGTAATAAGCGATTTACCCAGAGAAGCAACCAGCTTACCTTCCACATAGGTTTCAATTACATTGAAATCCTTAAGATTGTCCACCACGATAAAATCAGCATAATCGCCGGTCTGTAACAGCCCTGAATTCAGGCCATAATGCATCACGGGATTCAGGGTGCAGGCACGGATAACATCCATAAAATCAAGGCCTGTAGCCAATGATCGCTTTACCAGCAGGTTGATGTGGCCTTTAATGAGATCATCCGGGTGCTTGTCGTCCGAACAGAACATAATCATATCAGGATAGTACTTCAATAAGGGGATAAGCTCATCAAAATTACGGGCCGCGCTGCCTTCACGGATGAGCACCTTCATGCCTGCCTGGATTTTATCTACAGCTTCATCCTGAGTAAAGCATTCATGATCGGTGCTGATGCCTGCTGCAGCATATTGCCTGGCCTCATCACCCAAAATACCCGGAGCATGACCATCCACCGGCTTATTGTACTTTTTGGCTGCATTCAGTTTTTCCATTACCTCGGGCTGCTCCGACAATACCCCGGGGTAATTCATCATCTCACTCAGGTATTTAATCTCGGGCATTTGCAGCAATTCATCCACCTCGGCGGGTCCCAGGGTTGCCCCCGAGGACTCAAATGGCGTAGCCGGCACACAGGAAGGAGCCCCGAAATTAAAATGAAAGGGCACCTCTTTGCCATTTTCAATCATAAACTTAACGCCTTCAATACCCAGAACGTTAGCAATTTCATGCGGATCAGAAACAGTTGCCGTGGTACCATGCACCACTGCGAGGCGTGCAAACTCAGAGGGCAGTAACATAGAGCTCTCTATGTGAACATGCGCATCAATAAGGCCGGGCAGAATGTAAGGCCCTTTATTTTCACTTAGCCGATCAATAGAGACAATAATACCATCATGGTATATGATGCGGCCGGGAAAAATCTGGCCGCCAACCACATCAACAAGGTTGCCTTCAATAATTTTGTTCATAATAAGTTCGAATAATCAGGTGTAGGAAAGAGAAACAACTGATTTCTAATCAAGTTCACTTAAACTGCGATAGACCGGAATAATATCCACATTTTGTGCGTGCAGTTCCTGTTTGGCTTTCTCAAAATCGCTGGTAAAGCCCAGTAAAAAACCACCGCCACCTGATCCGCAAAGCTTAAGGTAATAGGAATGTGATTCCAGCCCGTGCTGCCATATCTTTTTAAAGGCTTCGGGGATCATGGGGCTGAGGTTATCGTACAAGAAGTGCGAAAGCGAACCCAGGGTTTCGAAAAACTTCTTGGTTTCACCCTTAATCAGACTCTTAATACAGGCATCGTTCATAGGGATCATCTGATCTCTGACCAGTGACATAAAATCGCCTATCTTGCAATTGTCCAGAAAAATATTCACCAGTGGCGCGGTCTTGCCCGGATTACCCGTATTGATCAAAAAAATGGCTCCGTTTTTATCGTGTTTGTTTCGCGGAATACCCACCATGCTTATGTCACGTTGATTGTGAATGAGTAGGGGGTGCTTTACGTAGCAATTCAAGGGATCCATACCCGAACTGGTACCATGAAAATAAGATTCGAGCTGGGCGAAAATTTCCTTCAACTTCAGTATATCGGCCTTACTCAGGCGCTTTGATCCGGAAATAGCATTCAGAACATAACGCTCATATAAGGCAGCTACCAGCGCACCCGAACTCCCGATACCATAGCCCTGGGGTATGGTGGATTCAAAGTATAAACTGTGCCGGATATCTTCCTCAAAAGCATCTATGTTAAAATCGCATTTGAGGGTGCCGCTTTCTTTGAGCTCACGGATATAAACGGAATATTCTTTCAGCAAGCGGTTCGACCCGGTGGCGAAATCCAGATCAGTATATTTATCCTGATTAATAAAGCTGAGTTCTCCCCTGAAATGGGTGTATGGAATGGTCAGCCCCATGGAATCACACAGAATACTGTATTCTCCGAAGAGCAAAATCTTTGCGTAAAATATACGTGATAATCTTTTCATTTCAGTTGCAGGTTAATTTCTCAGGACCCTCACCCATTTCATCCATGAGCAGAGATTGGTTAAAACATAAATCCTTCAATACTTCAATGAGCGGCATCACTTTCTCCTGCTCATGGTCAGCATAAATTAAATGTATATTCGGGCCGGCATCCAAAGTAAAACAAACTTTGGCCCCGCTTTGCTTTCTGAATGCCTGAATTTTATGAATAATGTTCAAAGTTTCCGGTTGTATAAGCAAATAGCCTGGATTGGAAGTCATCATCATGGCATGCAAACTCAATGCCTCATTTTCAGTTATCCCGATAAAAGTATCCCAGTTGCCCTGTTCAATGGCCACAACCAATCGGCTGAGATTTTCATGTGCCTGAATAAAGCGGGCTTCAGCAAAGGGATGTCCCTCCATCAGTTGATGGCCTGCGCTACTCGATACTTTTTTTGATTCAGGATCAACGATGAGTATAGTATCCTTAATTTGTTGAAATGTGGGGTGAATTTTCACAGGCAGGGGCACCGCAAATTCATCATTTGAACCGGGAATAGCCTCGTGATGGCCCCAAACGGTAAAATTACCATAAACAGACCGGCATGCACTACCCGATCCAAGCCGTGCGATGTGAGATGCTTTGCGAAATAACTGCAACTCGTCTAATGGATCCGGGGAAAGTTGATTTTCAATGTCACATAAACACAGGGCCAGCGCGCTCATGGCTGAGGCCGAGGAAGCAATACCCGCTGAATGCGGGAAGGTGTTGCTGCTCTCGATATAAAGTAAGGCCTGCGACAAAAAAGGAATTTCGTTAACAATCCCGGAGATAAAAGTTTCAATGCGACGGGAAAATTCCGGATTGGAGTTTCCGTTGAAGGTAAAATGGACTTCGGACTTATCCGCCGCGGAATTAAGTGGTTTTACCCTCACCCGGGTATGCGTGTATGCCTTGTTCAGTGTAATGCTCAGGGAAGGATTGCGCGGAAGTTGCCGGCCGCTTTTACCCCAATATTTTATCAGCGCAATATTCGAGGGACTCTTCCAGCAAGCTTCCAGCCCATGCTCAGGTATAACGGGAAATTTATTCATTTACGACTTCCTTCCCTATTGATTGTAGCTGATGCTGACAGTCCTGCGACGGTGGAAGCAAAAGGCAGAATGATGTGATATCCTTTGTCAGCAAAATACTTGTTTACGTCACCCGGTTCCATTGGGGATGCTGCCATTATAAAGTCACCCCCCCAGGCGCCAAGCGACTTTATTTCGCCGTCAAAATTACTGAATTTCAACGATTTTATGGTATCTCTTTCCAATATTTTGGCTAAGATACTTTCATGTTCGTTCATGAGTTTCATAAACCCGGACAGATCCTGTCCATTCTCCATGGCAAGGGTGATGGCTGAAATGGCTTCCACCTCCCGGCTAAAATCTTTCGATGAATACTTAAACCCTTCAACTTCCACCCCTGAGTGTTGCTTCCGGCCCAGATAAACCAGGTAAAGCTGAGAAGCAAAAGATGGCGAAAAGGAAGAGAATGTAACGGCCGGCCTGTTATTGAGAAGCTGATAAAGTAAGGGACGGTCAGCTCCGGCACAGGCCACATCGTAACCCGAACCTGCCGAGACTTTTTGATGCAGTTTAAAGACATCAATGCCTGCCCAGTGTGCCAGGCAATAAATCAGTGTGGAACTACTTCCAAAGCCCCATTGACGGTCAAAATCAAGACTGGTTCGTACATGAGATCCCTCATCTTCCTGAAGGAATCTGCTGTTTAGCCCGCGTGCTGCTCTAAGCCAGGATAGCAGTTGCTGTGCAATGCCGGGATCAGAAGATTCTATAATATCAAACGAAGGCAATTTTATCCGGGCTGAAAACCACTGTCCGGAAGTGTCGTATGCCTCCCAGTTTAACACCGGCTCGCTGATATGATAAACAGCTAACTGTTGCCCCAGCTTTAAGGGCAGCGCCAGCGAAAGGGCGCCTTGCATCACCAGATATTCTCCGGTAAGCAGTATTTTGCCATTGGCGTGAAAGATGCGCTCGCTGTTCATGGGCTATTCGTTTCGCAATGCGGTTAAAAATTCATCAGCAGCTTTATGTGACACCTTATGGTGTTTAAAATGCTCCACCGCAAGTGCTTTCTCATAATCAGTGGCTTTGTAAACATTTAATATGTTGAGCAGGTGCATTTTCATATGACCCACCTGAATTCCGCGGGTAGTCAATGACTTAAGTGCACTAAAATTATTGGCCAGCCCGATAACGGCAGCAATTTGCATTAATTCCGCTGCCGAAGGATCTTTCAGCAAGTTGAGTGACAATTTTGCCATGGGATGCAGGGAAGTAAGCCCGCCCACGGTACCGATGGAAAGCGGAAGGGTAAGGCTGTATTCAAAACGACCATTTTCCAACTTAATGTCAGTCAGCCCTTCGTATTGTCCGTTGCGGGCTGCCCAGGCATGACCACTGGCTTCAATGGCGCGAAAATCGTTGCCTGTAGCCAAAGCCACTGCATCAATCCCATTAAATATACCTTTGTTATGGGTAACCGCTCGATTTACGTCCACTTTGGCTATGTTTACCGCCATCTCAAACCTGCGCACAAAATCTTCACCGCTCAGGCCGGAATCTATATCTTTAAAACAGTTGATATCGCTCTCAACCCATACCTTAACCAGGCATTCCGGCGTATAATTCGATAAAATAGACATCACTACCTCAAGGTTCCAACCTGATAGTCCGGGTGTACTTTCTGCATAATCCTTTAATCCTGCGGCATACTCCTCCAGGCACGAATTGATGAAATTTGCCCCCATAGAATCGCGGGTATCAAACCTTACAGAGAGCTGATAATAATGAGGCAGTTTGTGTGAGAGATCAATCATCTCCATGCTGATCACCCCACCGCCGCGCTGTTCCATATTGGCCGTAATGCCCGAGGTGCGCTTCCGCAGTTGTCGCTCTAATTCGTTAAATCCTGAATGAAGTGCCTCAAACGGACCGTCCCAGGTAAAATGCACCTGTCCGTTTTTAACAAAAGACAACACCTCTGAATGAAAACCCCCTTTTTCTGCCCAGTATTTGGCGCTGTTGGCCGCAGCAGCAATAACCGAACTCTCCTCAATGACCATTGGAACCATATGCATCTTTCCGTTGATCAACACGTTGGGTGCTATCCCATAGGGGAAAAAGTAGTTGGTGATGGTGTTTTCACTAAACTCATCAAAGAGTTTTTGCATCTCTGCCTGAGGATGCCAGAACGAACGCATCGTTCCGGATACGCTAACCGGATCACTCAATTGAGCTGCAATCAAATCAAGCTTTTGAGTTTTACTCAATCTCGAAAAGCCTGTTAAAATTTTGTTCTTCATTTATTTAGATTACCAACCTGGTTTCACAAAATAAGGAAACAAATTTATACATTTCCCTGCCATACTCTACCATTATTTTGATGAGAGGCCAGAAAGCTTAAAATTTGACAACAAATAAACGAGCTTTTCGTTGTTTTGTTCAATGTTTTGTTTTTTTTGTTAAACAATTAGAAAAATTGAAACGTAAATCCTAAAATTGCATTGCCAGGGTCAACATTTACTGGAAAATGATTCAAATTTTACGGTCTGAAATCAAAAACAAAGGATTATTGTTAATTTTGGATTATGAAAGTATTTGTCAATAATATTCCGCTGCGTATATACAAAGGCGGGAAAGTAAAAGATGCCCTGTTGCGCTATCAGCTTCATTGTGGTCTTATCTTTGAAAAAGGAAGTTACCTGATTCAGGATAAATACGGAAATGAGGTGGAACAGGATGGTGCCCTCAACGAGGACAGTGAACTCCAATTAAAGCTTAAACCGATAAAATGAATATTGAAATGAGAAAATTTATCTCCGGCATATTGTTGCTGGCACTGTTTTCAATTAACACTTCCGCTCAGCAGGCCGATACCTTAACGTTGACAATAGTTTCAGTAAATGACATGCATGCCCGTATAGATCATTTTCCCGGTTTTATATCGTGGATGGATAGCATAAGAAGCTGCCACGAACATGTACTGTTATTTTCGGCGGGCGACAACTTTACGGGCAATCCTGTGGTGGATCAATATCCTGACAAAGGATATCCCATGATTCAACTGATGAACCTCGCTCATTTTAATTTGGGGGCCATTGGCAACCATGAATTTGATTATGGACAGGAAGTCCTGAGAAAACGCATGGAACAGGCTAATTTTCCATTGATGGCAGCCAACATAAAATCGGATGATGCAGGCATGCTTCAATTTAAACCCTATGAAACTATAGATATTGAAGGCACAAAGATTTGCATCTTCAGCATGGTACAGGTAAATAATCAGGGCATCCCCGATACGCATCCATCAAAGTTAACGGGCCTGACGTTTATTCCGCCGCTGGAATATGTGCCAACGCTTAAACGGGAGCTGGACTCTTGTGATGTGTTGATCGCACTAACCCATTTGGGCCTGGAAACCGACATCGAACTGGCGGATGCCTGGGGCGATATTGATCTGATTAACGGTGGTCACTCTCACACCCTGATTAAAAATCCACCATTGCAAAATGGAGTCCTAATTACGCAGGCCGGAGCTGGTCTGAAATACGCAACTGTGGCCACCTTAAAAGTGGTGAAAGGTAAAGTGGTTGATAAATCAGCCCGCATAGTGGACTTGTCCCGGCATCAGGGTAGAAATGCAGCCGCCGACTCCCTGTTGACGCGTTTTAATGACAATAAAGAGCTCAAACAAACGGTTGGAGTAGCATTAGACGCCATTGTCGGGTCGGATGAACTCGGCTACCTGATGACCGATGCTATGGCCGCAGTAGTCCCCATTGAACTGGCCTTTCAGAATACCGGTGGTATTCGGATAAGCCGACTTGAGAAGGGCGATATCACCATTAAAGATATCTATACCCTCGATCCCTTTGGGAATGAAATTATTCTTATAAAAATGACCCCGGCGGAAATCCGCTCTTTGTTGCTCAATGCATACAACCGCACCAACTCCATTGATCTGATTCCTTCAGGCGTGCACTATACCGTACTTACCGATGAGGCAAACAAAGGCACGGATATCCGGCTCTACCTGCCTGACGGCAGTCCGCTGAACGAAAATAAAACTTATAATGTGGGCATGAGCAGTTATGTGGCCAGCAGCTATACTTTTAACCATGAAGATGCAGGGATTTCGCTGTATATCATTACAGCACAATCGGTAATCAACTTTATAAGGGAAAAGCAGGAAATAAACTATAGCGGCACCAAACGCACTTCAGTAGAAAAAAAATAAAATTAATTTACCATTTTTCTTCCACCTTAATCACCGGAGGCTGCATCCCAGCTTTGAGGCTGACAATCAACTCTTTTATCTGGCTATCCATTTGCCGGAGGTAATCTTCGAACATTGGAGAATACGTTTTGTCGCTTTTGTCGAGCCAGCGTTCCACCGGATACCTTGAAGCCTGCTTGCGTTCTAAATCGCTTACGGTATAGCGGTAACGCCCGGGTTTAAACTCCATTTTAAGGTTATATCGTACAATTTCGGAAATCAGCCTGGCGCCATCTGCTTCATTGTAAATTTCGAGGCGATGACCGATCTCAATCACTCCGCTTTCACGATTTCTCACCTTACATACATCAGCCGGGTTTTTATAATAGGTATTGAGCCACTCAATGGCTCTGATGTACAATTCATCGGCGGTGCCGGGCTGCTGCACGACTTCCTGATAATTGATGAGCTGGGTGTCCCTGTCGATGGGATAAGTTATCTTTTCTTCCTGAGCTTTAAGGGTGTTCAATCCAATACCCATCAAAAAAAGCATAGTTAAGCTGAATAGTTTATTCATATCGCAGTGATTCGTAATATTAATGTATTGGTTAAGTTTGTAACAAAGTTACACAAAAAACAATAATACAGGCAATATTTCAATAACGTACCTCTTCTCCGGATATTATAAATGCAAAAAGTCCCGGTTAAGGGACTTTTTGAAATAATAATCAGAAAACAGAATTAGTACATTCCACCCATGCCACCCATTCCCGGGTTTGGCATAGCAGATTCCTTTTCGTCCTTAATATCAGCGATAACGCATTCGGTAGTAAGCAACATACCGGCGATGGAGGCTGCATTTTCCAGGGCAACGCGGGCTACCTTGGTGGGATCAATAACACCAGCCTTAAAAAGGTCTTCATACACTTCGGTGCGGGCATTAAATCCATAATTACCCTCGCCTTCGCGCACTTTCTGAACCACTACTGAGCCCTCCATTCCGGCATTGTCAACGATTTGCCTCAATGGCTCCTCGAGTGCACGCTTAATGATAGCAATACCGGTGTCTTCGTCTTCATTTTCACCCCTTAAATCCTCAAGGACAGAGATGGCACGGATATAAGCAATTCCACCGCCGGCAATAATGCCTTCTTCAATGGCTGCGCGGGTTGCACTGAGGGCGTCATCGAAACGGTCTTTCTTTTCCTTCATTTCCACTTCACTGGCTGCACCAACGTAAATCACAGCAACACCTCCTGCCAGTTTGGCCAGACGTTCCTGCAGTTTTTCACGATCGTAATCAGAGGTGGTGGTTTCAATCTGTGCCTTAATCATTTGAACGCGGCCGGCAATACTTTCCGAAGTACCACGACCACTAACGATGGTGGTATTTTCTTTATCTACAGTTACCTTATCGGCTTCCCCGAGATAAGAGAGATCAGCATCTTCCAGGCGATAACCTTTTTCTTCCGAAATAACGGTACCGCCGGTAAGGATGGCAATATCCTCAAGCATTTCCTTGCGGCGATCACCAAAACCAGGAGCCTTAACGGCTGCAATCTTCAGCGAACCGCGAATCTTGTTTACCACGAGGGTAGCCAGGGCTTCACCATCAACATCTTCGGCTATAATAAGTAACGGACGGCCGGTTTGAACGGTTTTCTCCAGAATGGGCAGAAAATCCTTCATCACTGAAATTTTCTTGTCGTAAATGAGGATATAAGGATTCTCATAAACGACTTCCATTTTCTCGGTATCGGTAATAAAATAAGGAGAAATATAACCGCGGTCAAACTGCATCCCTTCCACTACTTTTACAGTAGTTTCGATGCCTTTGGCTTCTTCGATGGTAATTACACCCTCTTTTTTCACCTGGTTCATGGCTTCAGCAATTCTTTCGCCGATATAGCTGTCGTTGTTGGCTGAAATGGTGGCTACCTGGGTAATTTGTTCACTGCCTTCTTCCACTTTGATTGACCTGGTATTCAAATACTCAACCACTTTAGTTACGGCTTTATCAATACCACGTTTCAGATCCATGGGATTTGCACCCGCGGTAACGTTTTTCATACCAGTGGTAATAATTGACTGGGCCAGAACGGTTGCAGTGGTGGTACCATCTCCAGCCACATCAGAGGTTTTGGAAGCAACTTCCTTCACCATCTGGGCGCCCATGTTTTGAATGCCATCTTTAAGTTCTACTTCTTTGGCTACGGTAACTCCGTCCTTGGTAACTATGGGTGCCCCATAGGTTTTGTCAATAATAACATTGCGTCCTTTTGGGCCCAATGTAACTTTTACCGCATTGGCCAGGGCATCTACACCCTTTTTAAGCTCTTCGCGGGCTTCGATATTAAAAATAATTTGTTTTGCCATTTTAAATGTTCATTTGGGATTTAACAATGTTTTTTCAGATGATTGCCACGATATCAGATTCACGCATAATCAGGTAATCAGTTCCCTCAATGGTGATTTCAGTACCGGCATACTTACCGTAAAGTACCAAGTCGCCTACCTTAACGGTAACCGGCTCGTCTTTTTTACCCGGGCCCACGGCTACAACGGTGCCACGCTGGGGTTTCTCTTTGGCGGTATCGGGAATAATGATTCCACCCGCGGTTTTCTGCTCTGCTGCTGCCGGCTGTATTATAACCCGGTCAGACAGTGGTTTTACACTTACTTTTGTCATGACTAATGATTTTTTTTAGTTGTTCTGTATCAATTTCTTTGATGCCCTCGTTGTCATATTTTGTGCCAAATTATTGCACGATTGGCTTCACTGGTTTAGATAAACAAATTAAAGAGACTTATGTTATTGATAACAAATGGCTTACAGCAATAATATAAGAATAAATAACTGAGCCCTTGTGCGTCAGCAGTTCCTAATATAACAAAAAAATGTCAGCCTGCTTGTGACAAACTGACATTAACATCTTAAAAAGGTAAAGTTTATTCGGTGGGAGGTGCCTGAAAATCCTGAACCGGTGTTTGCTCATTAATGATCTGGCGAAGCTCAGTATCGGTTGAGCGGACTACGTTCTGATTGCGCGGGATAACAAAGATACTCGATAAACTGAGCACCAGCAGGACAATGGCTAATGTCCAGGTTGTTTTTTCAAGAAAATCGGCAGTTTTACGCACGCCCATAAACTGATTGGAGGAGGCAAAATTTGAAGCAAGTCCGCCACCTTTTGAATTTTGTACCAGCACCACCAGGGCCAATAAAACACAGGTGATGAGAATGAGTACTGAAACTAAAATATAAGCTCCCATGGATGTATTTGATTATGTGTGAATTTCAATTTTCGGACAGCTTCGACTGTATTTCCGCAATTTGGGCTGCAAAGTAACTACTTTTTTCTGGATATTTCAACATTAACTTTTCATAAATTTTTATCGCCTTTTCGGGATAGTTTTGTTTAACGTGAATGCGGGCAAGCGTCTCAGTAACAATATCATCATGATCAATATTGCTATGCCTGGCCATATTTACCGGATTATAAAAATCGCGACGGGGCGTGCTGATGCGTGGTTTGTTGAGGATAAAACGCTCAATAAGCTGATCATTTTCCAATGTAGATACCGTTTCATCCGGATGTGTCGTTCCTGTATTCAGCTTATCTTCTTCCGTGGAAGTTTGCTGCAACGATTGTTCGAGGCTATACAGTCCGGCACCATAACCGGCCAGCAGCAAATCATCGGCTTCAGGCGCCTCACTAAGGCGGGCATCCAATAATTCATCCAATCCGGGAAGCGAAATTATCGGGGAAGCTTCCACATAATCTTCTAACTCCTGCGAAGGTGCAGCAATGGATTCAGCCGCATTCGAAGCTTCACTTTCAGCTATGGCTGTTAAACGTTCTGCGATTATGCGGCGGAGGGTTTCAAAATAATCCTCCTCTTCAATTGAAGCTGAAAGTTCCTTTTCTGCTTCAGGGACAGGTTCAGTGGCAATGAAATCAGGAACATTTATGGTCTGCTGTTCCGACTCGAACGGTACTTCCATCTCAACAGTCGCTGCAATTTCAGTTTCCGGCTGCTCAGGCATTTCCATCCTCGATTCGGGCTGAATGGTTTCCACCTCAGTTTCATCCAGCGCTTCAATTTGAACAGGCTGAACCGCTGAAGCGGGCACTTCGAGATGCCGCCTCAACACACCGCGGTCTCCGGTATAGGCCGCTGCCACTTTCAGTTGACGACCATATTTAATGCTGTTCACTTTCCGGTAGTTGAGGGCAAGCAGCACCTGAGCAGCCTGAAAATAAGGCATCTCGGCCACAAGCTGCTCTAACTCCGACAATGTTTCGGGTCCCAGCAGGGCGGGTGTTTTTACGTATGTTTCAACATCAGCCATTTTCACTTTTTATTACCAGTTCACTACGGCTTTATTAAAAATCTCATCCACCAAATCCTTAGTTATCGTATCAATCAGCTCAGCTTCAACCGAAATCAGGTTGAGACTACTGGAGTAATCATAGTAACGGGTAAATTTACTTTCAAAATCGGTCTTAGGATCGTATTTATTGGTAAACCTGACGTTTACTGTAATCTTCAAACGAATTTGCGCGGCTTGCTGGGAGCCGGAAATAGCCACCGGTTCGGTAACATATCCTGTAATTTCGCCTTCAAAGGCGAGGTCACCATTGCGCGGCACCAGGGCTAAACTTGTCTGGGACACAAAGCGATCACGCAAGGTTTCGGTAAACGTCTGGCTTAAAATAGGTTGAACCAGGTCGGCCTGATTTGGGAAAAGTGCCACCGAAACCGTTTTTGCTTCCGGCGGAATGGAGGCGCCCGTAAATGAATACATCCCACAGGAAGTAAACATGCCGATGGCCACAATCAATAGCGCCATAAATCTTATTGATTGCTTTAAACGAGGGCATTTAGCGAATATCATACTCCTTGATTTTTCGGTATAAAGTGCGCTCTGAAATACCCAGCTCTTTAGCAGCATTTTTGCGTTTCCCTCCATGTTTTTCAATGGCTCTGCGGATAAGATCAATCTCCTTCTTCTGTAATGACAAAGACTCATCCACTACCTCGGGGGTATAAAAACTTTCCATTTCCAGGATAGACTCTGCATCATCGGCCGCCACTGCCTCAGCTTCGTGGTCAGCTTTAGATACATCTTTAATCAACTGCCTGATAAGGGGCTGGTGATCACTGGCAATATCATGATTAAATTCACCTTTATCCACAATATCAACGACCAGCTTTTTCAGTTCATTGATATCGTGTTTCATATCGAATAAAACCTTGTAAAGCAATTCGCGCTCACTGATATCGTGTATGTGTTCTTTGTTGTACAATACCGGCAAATCGCGGTTGTCGCCCGGCAAATATTTTACCAGGGTTACCGGTGTTAGCATCCTGGCAGGTTCAATAATGGAGATATGTTCGGTTATATTTTTCAATTGTCTGATGTTTCCATTCCAGCGGTATTGCATCAGCATCTCCCTGGATTTATCGTCCAGATCGAGGGGCGGCATGCGGTACTTCTCTGCAAAATCGTTGGCAAACTTCTTGAAAAGCAATACAATATCTTCTTTACGATCGCGCAGCGGTGGAATATGTATGGGGACAGTACTCAGGCGGTAGTATAGATCCTGACGGAATTTGCCCTTGTTGATGGCATCCGCGATATCAACATTGGTAGCCGCTACAACCCTGACGTCAGTTTTAAGCACTTTAGATGCACCTACCTTGATAAATTCGCCGGTTTCGAGCACCCGCAACAGCCTTACCTGAGTAGAGAGGGGCAAATCGGCCACTTCGTCCAGAAAAATGGTACCACCGCTAACTACTTCAAAATATCCTTTACGGGCATCCACGGCTCCGGTAAAACTACCTTTCTCGTGTCCAAACAATTCTGAGTCGATGGTACCTTCAGGAATGGCACCGCAGTTTACGGCTATATAAGGACCATGCTTACGCGCACTGAGCTGATGGATGATTTGAGGGAACACTTCTTTACCCACACCACTTTCGCCGGTAATAAGCACCGTAATATCGGTAGCTGCCACCTGACGTGCCACATCAATGGCACGGTCGAGCAAGGGTGAATGACCAATGATACTAAATCGCTGTTTAATTTGCTGTATATCCATTATAAAATTATAAAATCAGTATTATACTGCAAAATTAACAATTAGACGGCGCAAATGAAGATAAAAACAGAATTATCTGCCATTTTGGCAAAACAGTCAGCATCTTTTAGTCATAGACAAGGTATGCACTGCTCACCCACTTTTCATTGAGATCAATTTTACTCCATCCCGGAGAGGTATCATAAACAAAAACCCTGGTATCACGGGGAAGCGATCCAAGCTTGCCAAAGGTTCCGCCCGGCCCGGTACGAATATTGAGAGTGCCGGCGGTGGTGTGCGCACGTTTCACCCTGAGTACAAAGCGTTCCGCAATCCAATGATTATCAGCATTGATGCGAAGCCATCCATCTTTATTTTCATAAATGAGCACCACCGCACCTGCACCCAAACTATTGGCCACCACATAAGCAGTACCAGGACCAAGACGAACGTTAAGGCTGGATGCAGTGACAATGCCCGTTTCATAGACTTCAGCAGGTACTCCACCCTGAGGAATTGTGTTATTGGTACTTTGACCATATTTTTGAATAGCTGCTTTAATCAGCGGGATAAATTCCTGTTGAGCGTCTGCCACCTTATTTCCACCGAAAAAAGCCGTACCCGGACAACTTTTGGTAGTCCCTTTCCCGTCACGGCGAATACCTGAAATCAGGTCATACCAATGGTGATACACGATATGACTGGTATCAGGCGAAAGTGAAAACTTCCGGCAAAGCAGGGCAGTAAGCTGAACAATAGTATTGCGATGTGAAGTGGTCATTGCATCATGGCCGGTATCAAAATTACCGAAGTGCTCAATACAGATGCCCCGGGCGTTGGCTCCTTTTATGCCGACAGGAATCTGGTTTAGTGGCCGACACACCCCAATCATTCCATCGGGGAAGGTAGTAAAATGCTGCGCTATATCACTCCAGCCATTATTCACCATATGATACGTTTTCATGGAACGCATTCGTTCAAAATGGTTACTGCCGGTAAAATGGCTGTAATCGGGCAGATAAGTGTGATGTTGCTGTATGAGGTTTATTTCACGGTTTACATTTTGCGCTGTCAACCATTCACCAAATTCAGCAATATCCATTAACAGAAATCCGTATTTTGCTTGCATAATTGTTGATTTTTATAGAGTGAAATAAAATCTGAACCACAATTAAACAAACAGTTTCCGCTTTGGTTGTCAGTGCGTAATCCGCAAATTAAAATTATTTACGGATTATAGCGCCGGCTTCCTTTTCATAGGTTTCAATCAAGCGGGCCATAAATTTATCAATTTCCTTATCGGTAAGGGTTTTATTTTCATCCTGAAGGATAAAACTCAATGCGTAAGATTTCTTTCCGTTGCCAATGCTTTCGCCTTCATATACATCAAACAGATTTACCTGTTTAAGCATCTTTTTCCCATAGCGAAAAGCAATCTCTTCCAACTGTGCATAATTAAGTGTTTTGTCAATAACTAAAGCCAGATCACGTCGCACTTCTGGAAAACGGGAAACAGGAACATAGGTAACCTTCTGATTTTTAATCAGTTCCAATAAATTATCCCAGTGTATGCCGGCATAAAAAACAGATTGCGACACATCAAAAGAGGTGCAGACCTTTTTATTCAACTGACCAATGCAATAGACAGGATTGTCATTATTTTTAAACACCATCCCATATTCAAAGAAAGGTGGTATGGCATTATTGGGTTTAAGTAAACCGGCAGCGCCAGTTTTTGTCATTATGCCCTGAATCACGGAATGCAGCCGATAAAAATCCGTTTTCCCTGCTGCATTATGCCAGCTTTCCGGGGATTTGTCGCCGGTTTGGTATAAAGCGAGCATGCGTGTTTCATCGTATGAGGAGGCAACTTCTCCCTTTACAGGATTATCTTTCAAAGCATAAGTGCGTCCAAATTCGAAGAAATTCAGATTGGAATGCTTGCGGTTGATATTAAATGCCAACGACTCCAACCCACTGAATATAAGAGTTTGACGCATCACATCAAGTTCCTTTGACAAGGGATTGAGGATTTTCACCAGGCGGTTCTCATCAAACCATTTACTGCCCGTATAATGTTCTGAACTACTGAGGGAGTTGGTTATAATTTCGTTAAAACCCCTGCTTACCAGATAATCGGATATTTTATGCTGCAACAGCTCCGAAAGGGGCGGATGTTGGGCAGGATTACCAGACCAATGGGTAGTTTCTGAATTGATTTTATTATACCCATAGATGCGTAATACCTCTTCTATCAGATCGGATTTACCGGTCACATCTACCTTAAAAGCAGGTACTGCCACTTTAAGCCGGGCATTGTCCTGATTAAGCACCGTAATTCCCAGTTGCCGAATAATATTTACTACTTCATTTGCGGGTATAACCTGACCCACAAAGTGATTGATATAATCAAAAGCAATCTCGATTTCGACGGGTTTAACCGGGTTTGGATAAACATCCTGAATTTCGGAGGAGATGCTTCCGCCAGCCAATTCCCGAATCAGTAGGGCTGCCCTTTTTAACGCTGTGACTGTAATTTCCGGATCGGTGCCTCGCTCAAAGCGAAAAGAAGCATCAGTTTTCAGTCCATGCAGGTTGGATGTTTTCCGCACTGATACCGCATTAAAACAGGCACTTTCAAGGAAGATACCGGTAGTTTCCATGGTTACACCAGAGGATTGCCCTCCGAAAACTCCGGCTATGCACATGGGGGCAGAAGCATTACAGATCATCAAATCCTGTGACGACAGCTTTCGCTCCACTCCGTCCAGGGTGACAAAGCGGGTTTCATCTGGCACGGTATTCACGATAACCCTATTGCCTACAATGGCTTTGGCATCAAAAGCATGTAAGGGTTGACCATATTCAAACAGTACATAGTTGGTGGCATCCACCACATTGTTGATGGGCCGTACCCCAATGGCTTTCAGGCGGTTTGCCAGCCATGAAGGCGAAGGACCTACCGTTATCCCCTGAAGGGTGATGCCTGAATAACGCGGACAAGCGGCAGCATCTCTCACTTCTACGGTTACAGGCAAATTATTGTTATCCACTTTAAAGGAAGAAACATCCGGAAGCTTCACTTTAGCTTCTTTCCTTTCCGGAAATCTTATGGCAAGTGCGGCAGCAAGATCGCGGGCAACGCCAATGTGCGAAGTAGCATCAGCCCGGTTGGGCGTTAGTCCTATTTCAAAAACAACATCTGTTTCCAGTCCCAGCCAGGTGGAGGCTGGCAATCCAACCTTTGTATCCGTAGGCAAAACCACTATGCCCTGATGATCGTGTCCAATACCGAGTTCATCTTCGGCACAAATCATACCTTCTGACGCTTCTCCACGGATTTTTGAACGCCGTATTTCGAGGACTTCCTCTCCCATATAAAGTGTGGTTCCAATCGTGGCTACCATCACTTTCTGGCCAGCTTCAACATTGGGGGCGCCACAAACGATGTTTAACAAGATTCCGGAGCCGACATCCACCTTAGTTAAACTAAGTTTGTCTGCATTTGGATGGCGTTCGCATTCTATTACCTGTCCCGTTACCACGCCCTTAAGCCCCCCTTTAATTGATTCAAACTCTTCAACAGCCTCCACTTCAAGCCCGATATCGGTTAACAGGTGTGACAGTTCATCAACAGAGAGTTCAGTTTCAAGGTAATCCCGCAACCAGTTTAATGATATTTTCATAAAAAAAAGTTATAAGGCTGCAAATTTAGTTATTTAGTCGGAAAGTCGCAGGTCGGAAATTGCTGGTTGCAGGTTACCGGGTTACAGGTGGTTTCAGTCCCGCAGGTTTGGGACTTGAAATAAAGGGTTCAGCGTTTCATCCGGACCATTAAGAAGTAAAGCCCTGCAAAAAATGCAAGGCTTTAACGCAACTAACAACAACACACAACAAAACGGGATTAAACTCTACATCAGTGGGAGAATCGATGCATAATTTTCTTCCCTAAGAAATTAAATATCATAAAAGTACCGCGTTTAATAATTTCACCTTTGAGCTTTAGTTTGTAATCCTGATAAACGAGATTAACCCGTTCTTTAATCTGATCTTCTGTGTATCTCAGATGCTGCTTGTGATTATAGCGCATCAACTTTATTTCAGTAAATGTTTTCAGGTGTTTATTTTCCATAACTCAAAGTTTATCATCGTCATTATCATTTTCGAAGAGGATATTTGCAAATGAACGGATCACAATAGAAGAGATCATTGGCCCTCTGAAAAGGTAGAATAAGATACCGAGTACTAATATAAATCCGGACATTATCAACAATCCGGACAAATAATCGCCGTATGCACTGCCATACCACACCACGAAAGCTGCAGCTCCAAAGAGTAAGAAGGCAGATCCAAGCAGCACCATTATTAGTGCTGTAATGAGAAAGACTGAGATTTTACTAACTTTCGTCAGTACAGAAAGTTTTATCAGTTCTACCCTAAGTTGCAGATAGCGTTCTAATGAATCCTTCAATCCCTCAAGACTGTCGGTAATAAATGGTTTCATGGTGAGTAAGGCTTAGCAGTTACAATACAATGATCAAAAAAAATTAGTTTTTAAGGTCGGCCTTAACTTCTTCGGCTGATTGCTGAGCCTTCTTTTTCATAGACCTTACTTTTTCCTCAACGCGGTCAATTCTATCTTCCACGTCGTCCATAAAGTTTTGAGAAACATCTTTAACTTTATTTTTGATCATTTTGCGGGTTTCTGTCCCTTTGTCAGGGGCAACCAGGATTCCGGTAACCAGACCGGCAACTGCACCAATGGCAAATCCTAGTAATACATCTCCAGTTTTCATAATTTTTTGTTTTTAAAGGTTAAAAAATTTGTTTTTATTTGAATCCTCTGATTCCACCGGCTATGACTGAAAGCAATAAAAGCACAATGAAAATGTAGAAAATTATTTTTGCAATGCCTGCAGCACCGGCAGCGATTCCACCGAATCCAAAGATTGCAGCCAACAGGGCGATAACGAAGAAAATCAATACAAGACGTAACATGTTTTTTGGTTTTAAGGGTTAAAACTTTATTCCGGCATAAACCTGGATTACCCTGTTTTTGCCATCCCCCAATAATTTATGTGAGGGCTCATCATTTTTGGCTACCTGATTTAACCCAAAGGTGTAGTTCACACCAACCTCCAGGGCATCAAAATTAAAGGCAACGCCTGCAGCCAAACCGTAATCAAAAGCATTAAAATATTCCCTGTTAAGTTCATCGTTCGAGTTAATTTCAAAAAAATTAAACACCGAAGCATCCGTATCCACATTGGCACTTAACAGGTAACTTACATATGGCCCTACCTGAAAACGAAAAGTCTCAAATAGATCAACAGTAAGATAGAGCGGAAGTTCAAGATAATTGATATTAAAGTGTGTTTCTCCATCTGTGATGATGGCACCATCATAGTTAATTTTTAATCCTTTGGTACTAAACAACAGTTCGGGCTGAAAGCCGAACGCTTCATTTATACCAACATTGGTAAAAACACCCACGTGAAATCCTGGTTTCAGGTTTTTGTCTTCACCGCCATCAGCGCTAATGGTCGAGAGATTCAATCCACCTTTTAACCCAACGGAAGTTTCCTGAGCCAACAATGATTTTCCGACAAGCATGACGAGTATAAGAGAGATTAATTTTAGTGTTTTCATTTGTATTTCGCTTTAATCTTAACCTGAAATAATATCGTTTCTTATTGAACAAAAAGGATACGATTATAAACTCTTAGTCTAATTGTATGCCATGATTCAGGCACAGGTACACAATAACTGCTTGCACACTAATTAACAGCCACTTACATATTTTACACCTTGATAAGTTGTGGCTTAAGGCATCTATAAACTACCACAAATTGAGGTTTTACATCCACATATGCGGTATAAGTTAAGAAGGACAGGGCGAGTGGAGCGACGGGGAGACGAGGCGAGGGAGGTGAGGGGGCGGTAGGGGGATCGGGAGACCTGAATAAAAATAAAATTCCTTCACGAAGCTTCGGGACTAAAAACCAAAGACTACTTGTCTCGGGAGAGCGAAGCGATAACGAGAAAGACCAAATGGAGCGCAGCAAAATCCCGAGAGCATAGCGATTCGGGAAACAAACCACTGATCACTGATCACAGATCACAGATTGCGGATGTGCGGATGTGAGGAT